>CAKRVL010000109.1 GCA_934408705.1 uncultured Blautia sp.
ATCCTTCTCTTCTTAATTTCTTTGCTTTGACATCCATGCTTCTTTTTTCAGCTTTTAAAGTATTCATTTATCTTTTCCTCCAAAATTCTGAAACGCTTAGCAGCCTTCAACAAAGAGGTTTTGTTAAGTACTTCTTTTTTCTTTTTACGTCCCTTATTATAGTCATCTGTTCCGATTATGATTAACCAAATTTATTTTTTCTTAGGTGATTTTTTTAGTGAAATTTGCTCTTGTTTTTTATGAAAATGAGGTTATTATTCCAGTACCGCCTCCACTAGTTTCTTTGTATACTCTTCTTTTGGCTCATTGATAATATCATCGGGACTTCCGCTCTCTATTACCTTTCCATCATGTAATACCAGCACCCTGTCACAGAACATCTGCACAAGTGCCAGATTGTGACAGATAAAGACAAAGGACAGTCCTTGTGTTTCCTTCAATTCTGTCAGCAGCTCCATAATCTGCTGCTGGATGGTGACATCCAGTGCACTGGTGGCCTCATCACAGATCAATACTTTTGGCTCTACAGCCAAAGCCCTTGCAATAGCCGCCCTCTGACACTGTCCGCCACTCACTTCGTGAGGATATCTTCCTGCAAACTCCTCATCAAGACCACACTGTTTTAATACTTCCTTCACTCTTTTGGCAATATCTGCTTTCTTCATACCACGGTTTCGAAGGCTTTCACCGATTCCATCTCCCAGGGTTCTTCTTGGATCAAAGGAACCTGCCGGATTCTGAAACACCATCTGAATATTTCCGTATACATCCTTCAGCTGGCTTTGCTTCAATCTGGTAATATCTTTTCCCTGAAATTTCAATGTACCTTCTGTAACATCGGTTAACCGGGTGATCAGCTTCGCCAGTGTACTCTTACCTGAGCCAGACTCCCCCACAATTCCAAGTGTTTCTCCTTCTTTCAGAGAAAAGCTTACATCATCCACAGCTTTAAAAGACTCTTTTCCCCTCCGGGTAAATATCTTCGTTAAATGCTCTGCCTCCAAAAGTGTGTTCATGCTTTTTCCTTTCTCTTAAGTCTGGGGACTGCTGCCAACAGTTTTTTTGTATATGGATTCTGAGGATCATTTAAAACCTTCCCGGCATCCCCATATTCCATTGTTTTTCCATCTTTCAGGACAAGAATAGTATCAGCCATTGCCCGCACCACTCCGATATCGTGAGTTACAATTACAATTGCAGTTCCAAACATTTCTCTAAGCTTTTGCATCTCTTTTATTACCTGACGCTGAACCGATACATCCAACGCACTTGTAGGCTCATCCGCAAACAAAATCGGCGGATTCATCAGCATGGCAATGGCAATCCCCACTCTCTGGTTCATTCCGCCGGACAACTCAAAGGGATAACTGTCCCAAATTCTCTGACTGTCCTTAAAATTCAGTTTGTCAAACAGCTCCATAGCACGTTCTTTTGCTGCACTTTTACTCACTTTCTCATGAGCGCGCATACTTTCATAAATCTGGTCGCCAATTGTACGGATGGGGCAAAGTGAAGCACCTGCATCTTGAAAAATCATGCCTATTTTTGCGCCCCGGATTTTTCTTTTCTCTTTTCCTGAAATATCCAGAATATTCTGCCCCATATAACAGATATCCCCTCTTGTCACAAGACCATCAGTGCCAAGAAGTCCCATTGCAGCCTTGATCAGTGTACTCTTACCGCTTCCTGACTCCCCTACAAGCCCCAGGATTTCTCCTGGCGCAAGAGAGAAGCTTACGTCATGGACTACCGCTTTTCCATCAAAGGATATTTCCACAGAATCATAAGTCAGTATTTTACTCTCCATCATACACTTAGTTAATATCCAGATCTGCAGTGAGCTCATAATAATCACAAGGATGAGCCACAAGACCGGTTACATTTGACTGCATGACCATACTCATTTTAAGATGCGAACAGAACACATAGGCATTGTCATCCAGAATGGTCTGCTGCATCTGAATGCCCAGTTCGGAACGTTTTTCCACATCAAATTCTTTTCCCAGCTCTTTTGCAAGCTCTTCCAGCTTATCACTGTGATAATGTCCATTATTGGAAGCAGACTCATCAAGAGTACAGGTTGTGAAGAAATTCTCCGGATCTCCTGTTGGCGCTGTTACCATAGCACTTGCGTATACATCCCACTGTGTAGGATCTTTACGAATGGTATTATTATCAGATGTACAGTTAACCTGAACATCCATACCAATCTCTTTCAGAGTTGCCTGAGCTGACTCAGCCAGCAGTGGAAGCTCCTGACGGCTTGGATAGGTAAGCCAGCGGATCACAAGCTTCGTTCCATCCTTTTCACGGATTCCGTCACCATCTGAATCAACCCAGCCAGCATCCTCCAGAACCTGTTTTGCTCCATCCGGATCATAACTCTCTGTAGTCAGATTCTGTCCGCCAAATGAAAAAGTATCAGGGAATGCACCAACTGCCGGATATCCATATCCGTTCAGAAGCACAGATACAAAGCTCTCTTTATCAATTCCCATGGCAATGGCTTTACGAACTGCCGGATCAGATGTTACAGGGCTTTCAAAGTTCATCCATGCATAAAATGCACGGCTTGTTGCGGTGCTGGAAAATGTAAAATCATCATTTTCAAACAATGGATAGCTTGCATATGCCATACCGTAAGCAGCGTTGATTTCTCCTGCCTGAAGGGCAAATGCCAGTGTATCTCCATCGGAAATTGTGCGGACAGTAATTTCATCTACATTTACGTCACCATTCCAGTAGTTTTCATTTTTTACAAGATCAACATGATCATCAGTTACAAGATCTGTGGCCACATATGGACCTGTACCAATCACAATGCCATTGTCTGTGATTCCTGCCTGCACATCAATAATACAGCCATAAGGATCACACAGATAATTGATCAGTGCCGGCTTTGGCTCAGTAGTCTTGATCGTAACCACATTTCCATCTGCTTCAATTGTATCGATACAAAGATCACCTGCTGCTCTTTCATGGTTTTCGATCAGAGCCTCCAGACTTTCCTTTACTGCCTGTCCATCACAGGCACGGCCATTGGAAAATACAACACCATCATTCAAAGTAATTTTCCAGGTGAGCTCATCCACATTTTCGTATTCTTTGGCAATCCATGGTTCAATTTCCATGTTATCGGAATAACGGAACAGTGTTTCTCCCACACCGTAACGAATGCACGCCCATCCGGCATAAGTATTCTGAGGATTAATGTCTGCCTCTTCATTCTCTGCGTTAAAGGTAGTATCACCAAATACAAATGTTTTCTTGTCTTCCGCCATTGCCGGCATTGCAGTTAAACCCATTGTCATACCCACAGCTAATGCAATTGCCAGAATCTTTTTTGTTTTCATTTACATTCCTCCTCTTCTTTTTGAATGACTGTTTTTCGGATCCAGATAATCGCGGACAGTATCGCCTAATAGATTAAAAATAACTACAGATACAAAAATTGCAACTCCCGGGGATAAAACCACCCACGGATAGGTCTGAATCATACTTCTACCACTGCTCATCATACTTCCCCATTCTGCCATAGGAATCTGGGCACCAAGTCCCAAAAAAGACAGCCCAGCCAGTTCCATCATCATGGTTCCGATATCCAGCATGGCTGTAACAAGAACAGGTCCCAGCATATTGGGAAGGACATGTCTAACCATAATCTGGACAGAATTATCACCCGCCAGCATTGCAGCATGGATATAGGGTTCATTTTTTAATGCAAGTGTCTGGCCTCGTGCAATTCGGGAATACTTCGGCCAGCTGATCACCGCCAGTGCAATAACCGCATTCTGGATGCCACCGCCAAGTATCGCTGCAATTGCCATAGCAAACACAAGTCCCGGAAAAGCCAAGCACACATCGGAAATCCTCATCATGACAGCATCCAGGATTCCGCCAAAATAGCCACAACATACTCCCACAATGGTTCCAAATATGGAAATCACTGCCACTAATATAAAAGTAGAAAAAATACTGGCTCTTGCTCCGCTAATCACTCTGGACAGCATATCCCTGCCATAGGTATCCGTTCCCATTGGATGCTGAAGGCTGGGTGCCTGAAGAGCACAGGAAAGATCCTGTGCATATGGATCATAAGGACACAGATGATCTGAAAATATTGCCAGAAGCACCAGACCAGCTGCCAGTATACTGAATATCATCAGCTTCTGCTTTATATGACTTTTCCGGACTTTCTGGACACGTACTGTTATCTCACTCATTTTCCTCACCTCCCAGACGGATTCTAGGATCCAGGAAACGATAAGACAAATCTGTAAGCAGATTTACCAGAACATAAATAATCGCCATCCACATAACATAAGCCTGGATAATCGGATAGTCACGCATGGAAATAGCATCCACTGCCATTTTTCCAACACCATCCCACATAAAAATAGATTCCACAATAGCTGTACCACCAAGAAGATTTCCTACTGACAGCATTAACAATGTAATAATCGTGACAAGGGAAGCTTTCATAATACTTTTCCACAATGTGACCGAAAACTTCACACCACGAGCCCGGGCACCAGTTACATAATCTTTACTAAGTTCATCCAGCACTGTAGCTCTCACCTGTCGGAGATATTTCGCAGACATTGCGATTGCCAGGGTAATAGCCGGCATTGCAACACTTTTCAGACTGATATCTTTGGAAATAACCGGAAAAATCCTCATTCTGATTGCCAGAAAATACATAAGTAAAAGCGATACAAAGAAATTCGGAAGGCTGTTTCCTATAAAACTGCACAGCCGTATGATATAATCAAGTATTGTATTCTGCTTCACTGCAGACAGAATTCCAAGAGGAATGGAAATGACAATGGTAAGCAAAATTGATGTGACTGTGAGAAGTAACGTAGCCGGAAGCTTCGATAGAAAGGTATCAAAAACCGGGAATCCGGACACATAGCTTTCCCCCATATCTCCCCGAAGTAATTTTCCAAGCCACACAAAATACTGGGTAAGAAAGGGCTTATCAAGTCCCAGCTGCTCTCTTGCCGCATCCATCACCTCTTCCGACACAACAGCTCCTGTATTCTCCATTTTCTGTGTTACAACATCACTTCCCGCTATTCTCATCATTCCAAAAGACAGGAAGGTAATTGCAAACAAAATGGGAATCAGCTGAAGTATACGTTTGATCACATATTTCTTCATTTAATTATCTCCATTCCATACTGTATGAGTAGGCTTTTGTTTATTCTTTCATCCCACGCTGTAGTTTAACAAAATAAAAAACAGCCTACAACCCACCCCGGGGGTTATAAGCCATTCTGTTTTGGAATATTTTTTTATTATTTTGGAATATCATTTTTATTCCGGATCCTCTGTTTTTAATTTTTCATTCAAATATTCCAACAATTCATCGATCAATTCATCCGGCTCATCATTTTTTCTTCTGATGTATCCGAAAAAGACCTTATTCTTCTTAAATTCCAGAGGTAACCCATTATTTACCGCTTTTTTATCATCAGAAAGATAGCTTCCGCTGATATTACAAAGCTCTGTTTCTTTCAGCATTTTTTCCATAATATAGTCGCTGTTTGTAATAACGGAAACATCCAGATTTTCCCAACTGAATACACCTTGTTTTTCCTTATCATTCAGTTCCAGAAATTCATCCCTGAAGTTCTGGATAAAGCGGCAATCCTTCATCTGCTCCATATTAGCAGCACATATTTTCTCCTTTTCGGAAGCATTTTCCCACTTATTAAGCGGATTCATTTTTCCTGGATAAAAGGTTGCTGTGCTCTCCTGCATAACATTGAAAACCAGTCTGTTTTTTGCCAGTTCATACTGAAATTCTTTCTTTTGCTGCTCCATCACATATACAAAGCCAATATCAGAAAGATAATCTCTTACACGTTCCATTACCGTCCTTACACCGGCTGTATAGATTTCAAAATGATAATTTTTTTCATAGTTTTCCTTATAAAACTCCACAAACTGGTTGGTAAACCAGGAACTGGGATTCAAAGAAATCCGCAGATACTTTGCCATATTCCCATGGCTCATCTCTTCCAGTGTCCGTGAATCATTTATGATTCTGCACGCATAGCGATATGCTTCCCTCCCCTTTGCCGTAAGCGCGATTCCACGGGGCATACGGTCAAACAGTACAATTCCCATTTCCTCCTCAAGAGCCTTGATTGCTTTGCTCACACTGGGCTGGGTTGTATAAAGAAGCTTGGCTGCCTCACTGATAGAGCCTGTTTCAGCACACACTATAAAATATTTCAGTTGTTTCAGATCAAACATATCTATTTCCTCTCTGGCGAAAACTTCATCACGAAAGATACGGCAGCTATTTTTGCGGAGTAATAGCTGCCGTTCTTTGTCTCGTTTAGAATACCATATTTTTAAATTCCCGCAAGCCTCCCAGGGGGATAAAATTTCCAGCCCTTCCCAACCTACTTTCATTCATTTTTATCCAATCCAGTTTTCTTCAATTTCTCTTTTCAGCTCTATAAACATGTCATAAAATTTTCCTTTTGCATTTTTTACAATTCCTAATGCTATATTCTGATTATAAGAACGTGTCACATTGTTTCTTGCCTGAAGTCCCTGAAGCCACAATTCCTCATCCTTGATCATTCCAGCCTTATATGCTGTTTTTAATATTATTTTCGGAGATCCAGTTGCCCCTTCTTCATATCCATGTAGTTCCAATATCTCTTTCATCATTTTCCAGGACTGTTCAAAACATATTTCATATAAACCTACCAATCCAGTCAAAACTACATTATCATATGGCTCCATATAATTATAAATTTCCTTCATATTTTTTAATGAAGCACAAAAATTCTCATATTTTTTCATATAATATCCTTCCCTCTTTACGAATCGACTCTAAAAGTTCTTCTTGTACATTTCCATCCAAATCCACTATATCAAACTCTAACAAAGTCTGCGTTTCCTCATCTACATCCAGTGCAAATCTGCAAAAATCCCCTCCACTGACTGCAAGATCAATGTCACTCGTCCTTTTGAAATCCCCACGAGCCCTTGACCCAAAAAGAATTACTTTCTTGATATTATGTTTTTCAGCTAGTGTATAAATTTCCTGTATTACTTCATCTCTGATTCCCGTATTTTCCATCAAGTCTCACTCCCACCAGATTTCTTTCTTCCACTTTACCATATCTTCCGATTAAATCAAGCTGTGTACTTTCAATTTAAACATGTTATAGGTACTACCTATAACCAGCTATTTTTATTCCGTATTAGACAACACCAGATTTCTATGCTATCATTCAATCCATATTAATCCTAGTTGCTAAATAGGAATCACATCAGAGGAGGAAACAATTATGAAAAAAAGTATCTTGACTTTAGGAATTGCAGCAATATTAACAGGAGTTCTTGCAACATGCAGTATGGCTTATGCGGCAGATGATGAGCTTTCCCAGATCCAGGAATCCGGAAAACTGAAGATTGGTGTAGAGGGAACCTACCCTCCATATACCTATCATGATGATAACGGAGAACTTACCGGATTTGATGTAGAGGTTGCAAAAGCAATTGCAGACAAGCTTGGTGTGGAAGCAGAGTTCACAGAATCTGACTGGGATTCCCTTCTTGCAGGAATCGACAGCGGACGTCTGGACACAGTAATTAACGCAGTAAGTATTACCCCGGAACG
>CAKRVL010000110.1 GCA_934408705.1 uncultured Blautia sp.
TTAAGAAAATCCGTAAAGGTGACAATATCTCTCTGATAAGAGAGATTTGCCAGCTCCCGGATTCTCTTAAGTAAAAATTCATCCTTATCCATAAAAATCAATAACCAGCTCTTACAGAAGGTGTAGCTCCACCAAGAATATTCTGGAGATCACCTGTGATATCTACAGAAGACGGGCCAAGTACAAAGATGTAGCTGGAAATCTTCTGAAGGGATCCATTCAGGGAATAGCATGCACCGGAAGCGAAATCAATGATACGCTGTGCAAGCTCTACGTCAATACCTTCCAGATTCAGAATTACAGTTGCATTGTCAAGAAGAGTATCTGCGATCTCACGGGTATCTTCCATTGATGCAGGCTTGATCACACAAACCTCCATGGAAGAAGCCTGATTAGCACGACGGCTGCTTCTCATAGGAGTAATCTTAGAAGAAGTCACAGGGCGCTGTTTCTCTTTCTCTACCGGCTGCTTCACTGATGCCTTGACAGAAGTCTTAGGAGCTGCAGTATGTACAGGCTCATCATCAAAGAGATCTTCTTCAGCAGATAAATCGTCCTCTTTCTTACGACCAAATTTCTCAAAGAATTTCTTCTTAGGCTTATCCTCCATAGGATCATCATCGAAGAAATCTCCGTCCTCATCCTCGTCCATCAGGTCCTCATCTAAATAGCTGTCATCATCATAATCATCATCATTCAGCTTAATAGAATCCAATAATTTATCAAAAACACTCATTTTTAATCTCCAATCTTCGTCTTCTTAACGTGTGGCATAATTTCGCTCACCGAAAATACCAGTTCCCACACGTACCATGGTCGAGCCTTCCTGGACAGCGACCTGATAATCTCCGGTCATACCCATACTCAGAACACTCATATTAACATTATTAATGTTTTTCCCACTAATGTCAACACTTAATTTCTTCAATGTACGAAAAACTTCTCTATTTTCTTCCGGATTCTCTACAAATGGGGCAATCGTCATAAGCCCCATTACTTTTATGTGGGAAAAGGTACTGATTTCTTCCAGCAAAGGCAAAACTTCTGATATTTTCAGGCCGAATTTACTCTCCTCCTCTGCCACATTTACCTCCAGAAGAACAGGCATAACAAGCTCCTTTCTGGCAGCCTCCTGCTCAATAGTCTGGGCAAGACGCAGAGAATCTACAGAATGAATCATAGCGACCTTATCGATAATGTATTTCACCTTATTCCGCTGAAGATGACCAATCATATGCCACTGGATATCTGAAGGCAGCTGGTCATATTTATCCATAATCTCCTGAACCTTATTCTCTCCAAAAACACGTGCACCTGCATCATAAGCTTCCTGAAGCATAGAAACAGGCTTAGTCTTACTTACAGCAACCAAAGTAACCTCACCCGGGTCACGGGAAACGGCTGCACAGGCTTTTTCAATATTTGCATTTACCTGCTGTAAATTTTCAGCTAACATTTATAAGCCTCCTTTAAACAATATATCATTAATAAAATTTTGTTTGTAATCATTAATCTTTCAGTAAAGAATATCCTGCGCCTTCACCTGTGCAGAATCCCTTGCAATGCGGTCATATCTGGAAAGACCATAGGAGGTGCTGCTGGAAATAATTGCATATTCCTCATTCTGATCCAGAATATCCACCTGACGGAATACTGCATAACCCTGGTTAATACAGTAAACACCCTCCAGAGAATCAGTTTCCCCTACAATAAAACGCTGATTGGAGTCATCCTTCACAATAGCATCTCCCTCTTTAAAGGCATTCTTATCTACATAATAATTATATACCTCTTTGTCGGAATCGTTCTCATTATCATCCTTTACTTTCACCTTGCCATAGATAGTTGCATTGATAAAAGTTCTTACATTATTCCCGTCAGAATCTCTGGAAACCTTATTAAAGCCCACACTTCCACTGTCAGGATCTGTGGTGGCATATTCAGCTGGAATAACATAAAAATCTCTGGCTACAATTGCTGAAAGCGGAATCTTCAGCCCGGTCACTGTATTTGTAACCAGCTCAATATCCAGAAAGCGGTCGGAAGCATAGCGGATCAGACCACGGCTGAAATCGATCTTGCCATATTTCGATCCATCTATCTTAATAATAGAAAAATCACCGCTCTGTGTCATATCATCCTTAAGGAACTTCACGCGGATGGCAGTGCGTCCCTGCAGCTTAGCAGCCTGTTTGTCACTCAAAGGAATGATCAGGCTCCATAGCTCACTAGTAATATTTGTGTAGATATTATCTCCAGCCTGCACCTTTCCATCAGTCTTCAGATCTGTTTCATGATATGAAGTCTGGTCAAAATCCTCCGCACTGATAGTATCGGCAGTCTTGTTCTCATAACCGTCCATGGAGTATAGTATGATACCATCCTCCTGGGCTTTGCAGATATTCTGCCCACTGATGGTCACAACCTGGGAACTGGCATTTCCATCTGTGGAAATCCCCTCATACTGAAGGATACTTCCCTCAAGCTGATTCTTGAAGCTATAGGTACTGTTAAACTTGCTTCCTGAAAAGCCCTTGGAAAAGCTAAGCATAGAGCTGCGGATTTTCGAAAGCTCTTCAGCAGTCAGGGGAGATGTTGTTTCTGCAAGCTTCCCTGAACTCAGACCATAAACAGCGCCCCCTGCGTTAATCTTACTTCCTTCTCTGGCATAATAATTCACATAGCCGGAGGATTCTGCCTTAAAAACACTTTCCTCCCGAAGTGAAATACCGGTATAAGTCTCATTCCTGGACAAAGGTCCTGTAGTCACCTGATAAGACTCAATATGTGTGGAAGTTACAAGCAGCACTGCGGTAAAAATCATATATAGTAACAACACACCAAAAGCAACGGTGGCAATATTCAGTCCGAATATTTTCTTTAGCTGGACAAAAAGTCCTGCCAATCTGCCCGGTTCATTAGATTTCTTCTCGGACAAGCTGTTTCCCCCTTTGTTTTTGAGTCAGACTCTGAATTTTCATACCAAACAATTGTACCATTTTTTGCCCTGGAACACAAGAAAAACAAACAAGAAAAGTCTGTGAATAAAAGAAAACAAGCGAACATATTTTCAGAATATCTGTTTGCTTAATCAGGAAAAATATGATATGATAAAGAAAAGTTGAACGAAATCCGGAGGAAAACTCTTATGACATATGGTAAAATCAGTAAGAAGCAGCAGGAAATCCTGGAATATATAAAAAGTGAAATTCTGAACCGTGGTTTCCCGCCAGCAGTTCGTGAAATCTGTGAAGCCGTGAACCTTAAGTCCACCTCATCTGTTCACGCCCACTTAGAAGCCCTTGAGAAGAATGGTTATATCCGCCGTGATGCTACTAAGCCCAGAGCCATCGAGATCATCGATGATAATTTTAATCTTGTCCGCCGCGAAGTCGTCAATGTGCCTCTGGTAGGCACTGTAGCCGCAGGACAGCCGATTCTGGCAGTGGAGAATGTAGAGGGCTATTTCCCCATTCCATCGGAATTTATGCCTAATGAACAGAGCTTCATGCTGAAGGTAAAGGGTGACAGCATGATCAATGCCGGAATCTTCGATGGAGACCAGGTTCTTGTGAAGCAGCAGCCTACAGCCTCTGACGGAGACATTGTAGTTGCCCTGGTAGAAGACTCTGCTACAGTGAAGACCTTCTATAAAGAAAAGGGCTATTACCGTCTTCAGCCCGAGAATGACACCATGGATCCCATTATCATCACAGGAGAGATTCAGATTCTTGGCAAAGTATTTGGTGTGATGCGATTCTATCAGTAATCAATAAAAGCCGTGTGAGTATAGTCGCTCCGAATCACTTCGGATTGTTTTCCTCACACGGCTTTCATTTAATAACGAAGCAAAAGCTCGTTTTATTTCTATTTTTCTAAAAACTCATCTATTTCCAACACTTTTCCATCTCTCCAGATTCTCTCCAGATCATAGAAAAGTCTGTTCTCCTCATCAAATACATGCACGATCACATCGCCATAATCCATAAGAATCCAGCTGGAATTACGGTTTCCCTCGATCTGCTTTGCCTCGAAGCCTGCTCGTCCAAGCTGTTCTTCAACATTATCTACGATTGCCTGAACCTGATTGGAGTTTGTTCCGCTTGCAATTACAAAATAATCTGCAATTACGGAAACACTATGGATATCAATAACCTTAATATCCTGTCCTTTTTTATCGTCAATTGCCTTGCAGGCAATCTGCGCCATCATTTTCTCTGTATTAACTGTACTCATCCTGACTTGCTCCTTTCCTGCTATTATCCGTAAAAAACAATCTGTCAAATATATTATTGATCACCAGATACAATACTGCGCTTATTATGCAGCTCTTTATAATAAATATAAGCTTCTCTTGAGGTAGGCTCAATATCATCTGCCGAATCCTCCTCCAGATACTCTAAAGTATCCTTCAGAATTTCATACATACATTCATCCAGATCCTCAAAAGCAATCTTACGGATTTCCGGCAGTCTGCCGGCCTTGTAACGCATTGGTTCAATATAATCCGCAATATAAACGATTTTTTCCAGAAGACTCATCTCTTTCTTGCCTGTTGTATGGTAATTAATGGCAGATAAGATTTCCTGATCCTCAATTCCATATTTCTCATGGGCAATATATGCTCCAAGTCTGGAGTGAAGAAGAAATGGATGATCTTTCTCAAAATCAGAAACCGGAATGTTATGCTCGCTACACATTTTCAGTTTCTTTTTATTCGGGATACATTTAGCGCAGTCGTGAAGCAGACCTGCCACCTGGGCATCCTTAACATCATATCCGTGAACCATAGCCAGGCATGCGCTGGTATACATAACGCCCATGGTATGCTGGAAACGGTCCTCGTCCAGATATTTGGAAAGTTTTTTCTCAATTTTTGCAAAATCGTAATCTGCCATGGTCAGACTTCCTTCTTTCTGTAAATTCCGTTCTCTCTCATATAGGAAAGAACCTTATCCGGAACGTAATATTTCAGACTTTTTCCTTCAGATATCCACTGGCGGATCTGACGGCTAGAAACATCAATATTCATGGTATCCAAACGGGCAAAATGTCCCTCATATTTATCTGAAAGGCGTTTAATTTCCTGATTCAGTTCATCTGAAGATGTATGATCACGCACTGCCACAACAAGTGTGCAGGCTTTACAAATACGCCCCGGTTCCTTCCATTCTTCAAAAGCAAAAAGAGAATCAGCACCGATAATAAAATAATAGTCGGTATCCGGATGACGCTCATTCAGCTCTTCCAACGTATGATAGGTATAGGTATACCCGGTCTCATGCATTTCAGTAAGAGACAGCTCAAAATGAGGATTGTCTTCAATTGCCAGACGAACCATTTCCACTCGCTGGCCATCAGAAGCTCCGCCATCCCGGTTACGCTTATGCGGCGGGTTACCGGATGGCATGAACAAAACCTTGTCAAGTTGAAGCTGCTCATAGCTCTGTTCACCAAGAATGAGGTGTCCCATATGGATGGGATCAAAAGTTCCACCCATGATTCCTATTTTTTTACGATTATTTAGGCAGTTCAATTTTTTTCTTCTCTTTTTTACCTTCGCGGTATAATACGATTTTCTTACCGATTACCTGTACAACCTGGGAATGTGTACGTTCTGCGAGAATCTGTGCCATTTCCTTCGGATCCTCCAGACAGTTCTGAAGTACACTGATCTTAATCAACTCTCTTGCAGCAAGTGCCTCATCAACAGCCTTGGTATTCTCCGGAGTAAGACCGCCCTTGCCAAGCTGTATAATTGCATCCATTTTCATTGCCAGGCTTTTTAAGTATGCTCTTTGCTTACTTGTCATAATATATCTCCTGTCTTCAAAAACTTACTTATAATATTCAAATTCAAATCCATACATACGGACAGTATCGCCTTCCTGGACGCCGGCAGCTTCCAGTTCCTCCAAAATGCCTCCCTCTTTTAAGAAGCGCTGGAAGAAAGCAAATCCCTTCTCAGAATCCAGATTGGTATAACCGAGCATTTTCTCAATACGAGGTCCCTCAACAATAAATACGGATGGATCTTCCTCATCTGTTTCAACAGTGAACGGAAGGCTTTCATTGATCAACATATCTTCCGGGAAGAATTCCTGTTCAAATACAATGGCCTTCTTCGGACAGCTGTCCAAAAGCTCTTTAATATGGAAAAGAAGCTCACGCACACCCTGACCGGTAACTGCTGAAATAGGATATACTTTAATGCCCTTTGGCTCAAATTCCCTGCGAAGTTTCTCTACAGGATTCTCCTGTCCATCATCAAAAATACAGTCTACTTTGTTAGCTGCGATTACCTGAGGACGCTGTGCAATCTCAGGATTGTATTCCTCAAGCTCTTTGTTTATCTTATAAATGTCGTCAATCGGATCCCTGCCTTCTGTGGAGGCAGCATCTACAATGTGTACTAAAACTCTGGTGCGCTCAATGTGGCGAAGGAATTCATGACCAAGTCCCACTCCTTCAGAGGCACCCTCGATCAGTCCTGGAATATCTGCGATGATAAAACCACCGTTCTCAGTATCTACAACACCAAGATTAGGACTTAAGGTTGTAAAGTGATAGTTGGCAATCTTCGGTCTGGCATTTGTAACGCGTGAAAGAAATGTAGACTTACCAACATTAGGAAATCCTACCAATCCTACATCTGCGATTACTTTCAGCTCCAAAAGCACTTCCAGTTCCTGAAATGGCTGTCCAGGCTGTGCGTATTTGGGAACCTGCATGGTTGGTGTGGCGTAGTGCTGATTTCCCTTACCACCACGGCCACCGTACAAAACCACCTGGCGACGATTTTCACCAGACATATCTGCAATGACCTTGCGGGATTCAGCATCCATGATAACTGTACCTTCCGGTACTTTTAATATGATATCAGCTCCGTCGGCACCGTGGCAGCGCTTTTTGCCGCCCTCCTGGCCGTCTTCTGCTTTATATTTTCTCTTATGACGATAATCACCGAGGGTATTCTGTCCCTCGTCTACTTCAAAAATAACATCTCCGCCCTTACCGCCGTCGCCGCCATCCGGACCGCCGTTAGGTACATATTTCTCCCTACGGAAGCTTACATGGCCGTCGCCGCCTTTACCGGAACGGATTATAATGGTAGCTCTATCTGCGAACATAAATCTCCTTTATAAGAAAAGGCTCCAAACCTTTATAGATTTGAAGCCTCCTGCTCTACTAATGTTACCTGTGAACAGTAACCTACTAATTACTCTGCCTCTACTGGTACGATAGAAACCTGTTTCTTATCGCGGCCTTTTCTGGTGAATCTTACAACACCATCGGTCAGTGCAAATAATGTATAGTCTTTTCCGCATCCTACGTTCTCGCCTGCATGGATCTTAGTTCCACGCTGTCTGTAAAGGATGTTGCCGGCTTTAACAAACTGTCCGTCTGCTCTCTTCGCACCTAATCTCTTAGACTCGGAATCACGACCGTTCTTTGTAGAACCAACTCCTTTTTTATGTGCGAATAACTGAAGGTTCATCTTCATCATTGTTGTTACACCTCCTTGACTTTTACTGTCAAATATCGA
>CAKRVL010000111.1 GCA_934408705.1 uncultured Blautia sp.
ATTGTCATATAGTCAAGAAATGCAACGTTTTTGTCTTCCAGTTTAAATGCAACTGTGTGATCATCGATTACATTGATCTCCTCAACATCCTCGTAGTTCGGTGCATTCTCAGAACCGTTTTCCGGATCCATGATCGCTTCGATCGTAAACTTAACGTCCTCTGCTGTTACAGGCTCACCATCCTGCCACTTTGCATCTTCTACCATATGGAATGTATAGGTATTGGTTTCGTCATCGAATTCCCAGCTCTCAGCCAGCGCCGGTACTACCTGGTTATCTCCGTCATGAGCAGTTAATCCGTTAAAGATCAGAATATTAATCTCGCCATGCTCATCCATAGCCGGGTTGATTCTGGTATAATCGCCGCTTCCGTAAACCAAAGTTCCGCCTTCAGCAAAGACTGTCATCGATGTTCCGGCACATGCCAGTGTCATAGCCAGAACAGTTCCGGCTATCATGAGTGTTCTCTTTTTCATTTGTCGTTCCCTCGCTTTTTTCTTGATTAATACCTGTCGTCTATGATAACAGAGTTTTAAGAGATTCATAAGCCCAGTAGGGGGATATTGGTATATTCTATTTTATTGCAAACACATTCCTTTTTAGAATATCTTTAATTTCACTATATCCGACTATTATTCTTCTTATTTTCTTCTTATAATAGAATTTTTTCGCAAAAACATATTGAAAAATGCGGATTCCTGTGATATTCTATGTACCAGTGTATTTCTACACGATACGAATGACCGCCATGCTCGTACAGTCAGCAGGTCCTTCGTAACTCAGGAGAGTCTCTTCAAAAAATTTATGGAAGAGCGCCGAAGGTGTACGCAGCATTTGCAATGCTGTTAATCTCTCAGGCAAAAGGATGGAGGAAAGAGAATATGTTTACACAAATCAACAACTTTATCACCTGGTTTGACGGAGTAGTCTGGGGACTTCCGTTAATCATTCTGATCCTGATCACAGGATTCCTTTTAACCGTTCGGTTAGGCTTTTTACAGGTAAGACATCTTGGAAAAGCACTGAAATTCATGGTACGAAATGAGGAAGGCGGCGAGGGCGAGGTAACAAGCTTTGGAGCCCTTTGTACAGCTTTGTCAGCTACCATTGGAACCGGTAATATCGTAGGTGTTGCCACTGCTATCGCAGCCGGCGGTCCCGGAGCCTTATTCTGGATGATCGTTGCAGCATTCTTCGGTATGGCAACCAAATATGCAGAAGGACTTCTTGCGATCAAATACCGTACCATTGACAAGGACGGACACGTTCTTGGCGGACCATTCTATTACATTGAGAACGGAATGGGAAAACAGTGGAGATGGCTTGGAAAGATTTTCGCATTCTTCGGAGCTGGCGTTGGTCTTTTCGGAATCGGTACCTTTACACAGGTAAATGGTATTGCTTCTGCAGTAAAGAACTTTTTTGATCCGGATACAGCTTACACAGTTTCCCTTTTTGGAAATACATATTCCTGGGCTACAGTTATCGCCTGCCTGATCCTTACCTTATGTGTTGGTCTGGTCGTACTTGGCGGTATCCAGCGTATTGCAAAGGTTTCCCAGATTATCGTACCGTTTATGGCTGTTCTGTATGTCGCACTTGCACTGATCATTATCATCACAAATATCACTGCAGTTCCAGGTGCAATTGCTGCTATTGTAAAAACAGCATTTAACGGCAGTGCACTTGCAGGTGGTGCTATGGGAACTATGGTAGTTGCCATGCAAAAAGGTATTGCCCGCGGAATTTTCTCAAATGAATCTGGTCTTGGTAGTGCTCCTATCGCAGCTGCTGCTGCTCAGACAAAGGAGCCAGTTCGTCAGGGACTTGTTTCCATGACCGGTACTTTTATTGATACCATCGTAATCTGCACAATGACAGGTCTTTCTATTGTCATTACAGAAACCTGGAATACAGGACTTGAGGGTGTTGCCATTACTACAGCCGCATTCCAGAAGGGACTTCCCTTCCCGGCTCAGTTTGCATCCTTTGCACTGATGCTGTGCCTGGTATTCTTTGCATTTACCACCATCCTTGGATGGGATTATTATGGAGAAAGATGCCTCGAGTATCTGTTTAACCGCAATATGACAGCTGTAAAGACCTACCGCTGGTTATATATCCTCTGCGTATTCTTTGGACCATACATGACAGTTGCTGCTGTTTGGAATATTGCAGATATTTTCAACGCCTTGATGGCATTCCCGAACCTGATTGCATTGCTTGCTTTAAGTGGTGTGGTTGTTAGGGAAACAAAAGATTTCTTTAAAAGACATAAAAATTATCAGATTTAAAGACTTGAAAATTCTTTGTATAAGATAAAGAAACCTTCTCGGATACGATGCTTTTAGCCGATCAGAGAAGGTTTTTTATAATGTTTATAATGAATCCGGATTAAACAGATCACTGATGTTGTCACCATTTCTATGGATTCCATCTACAGCAAACTCAGCCCACTCACCAATATTTGTTGCATGATCCCCGATTCTCTCATAATATTTGGAAATCATCAGAAGATCCAGAACCTCATCGCTTGAATAGCCCATTCTGTTCATATCCAGTGCTTTTCTCACCTTGTCAAAAAGATTGTCCAGGACATCATCACTGTCGATCACTTTTTTTGCCAGATCACTTTTTCCCTCTACATAAGCAGTGACGCTGTCATTTACCATATGCATGGCATGATCTGCCATTTCCTGAAGGGGAATTGCTGTAACAGGCACATGAACACTTCCTGTATTCATGATCTCTGCAATATCCGTTGCCTGATCTCCAATACGTTCCATATCTGTAACCATTTTAAGCGCTGCGGAAATTTTACGCAGATCACTGCCTACTGGCTGCTGCTTCAGAAGGAGCTGCATACAAAGAGCTTCAATGTTATGCTCTTTATCATCAATCTCTTTCTCGATTTTTGCAATCTCCCTTGTTGCAGACTCCCGTACCTCCACGCTTGCCAGAATCTGACAGGTCTTCATGATTGCCTGACCACACAGATTTCCCATTTCCAGGATCTCATCTGAAAGTCTGGAAAGCTTCGCGGTATATACGTCTCTCATATCAACCGAACCTCCCTGTAATATACTCTTCTGTTTTCTTGTTCTGTGGCCTTGAAAACAGTTCTGTGGTATCATTATATTCAATAATCTCACCCAGCAGGAAAAATGCAGTCTTATCTGAAATACGTGCTGCCTGCTGCATATTGTGAGTTACGATTACAATTGTATACTGGTCTTTTAATTCCATTGCCAGGTCCTCAATATGAGAGGTGGAAATAGGATCCAGCGCAGAGGTAGGCTCATCCATGAGAAGCACCTCAGGCTCTACTGCAAGAGCTCTCGCAATACAAAGTCTCTGCTGCTGTCCGCCAGACATTCCAAGTGCACTTTTTTTCAGTCGGTCTTTTACTTCATCCCAAATAGACGCATTTCGAAGTGCCTGTTCCACGATCTCATCCAGCTTTTCTTTGGAATGGATTCCGTGAGTACGGGGACCATATGCGATGTTATCGTAAATGCTCATTGGAAAGGGATTCGGTTTCTGAAAAACCATTCCCACACGTTTTCTTAACAGGTTTACATCAATATCTCCGTAAATATCCTGGCCGTCAAGACGGATATCACCTGTGATCTTACATCCCTCTACCAGGTCATTCATACGATTTAAGGATTTCAGTAAAGTGGACTTTCCGCAGCCACTTGGGCCGATGAAAGCTGTAATTTTCTTTTCCGGAATATCCAGATTAATATTTTTTAATGCATGGAACTGGCTGTAGTACAGATCCATGTTTTTTACATCTATTTTACCCATAGTTCTCCTCTTTGTTCCACGATTATTGGCCGTTTGCAGCTTTGCCCAGCCTCTTTGCACATGCTCCTGAAATCCAGTTCAATACAAGTACAAATACCAGAAGGATAACAGCTGTTGCATATGCCTGATCCATGTAAAGGCCTTCACTGGAAAGTACATACATATGTACTGCAAGGGTTCGTCCTGATCCCATCAGACTGCCAGGAACCTTTGCAACAGCACCAGCTGTATAAATAAGTGCTGCTGTCTCACCTACAATACGTCCTGTTGCAAGTACAACACCTGACAGAATTCCGGGAATTGCGCTTGGAAGCACAACCTTAAACACTGTACGAAGCTTTCCTGCACCAAGTCCAAAGGACGCTTCTCTGTACGCATCCGTAACACCCAGGAGTGCCTCTTCTGTAGTGCGGATGATCAGCGGCAAAATCATAATTACCAGCGTCATAGAGCCGGACAAAAGAGAATATCCCCAGTGAAGAGCCGTACTGAAAAACAGAAGACCAAACAGACCAAAAATAATGGACGGGATTCCCTGAAGTGTCTCTGTAGTAATACGGATTACCTTTACCAGTCTGCTTCCTTTTTTTGCATATTCAACCAGATAAATTGCAGCAAAAACACCAAATGGTACTGCTATCACAAGTGTAAACAGTGTAATGATCAGGGTGTTGATCAGTGCCGGCATCAACGAAGCATTCTCGGAATTATACTCCAGTGCAAACAGATCCGGTGTCAGATTTCCAACGCCTTTTATCAGGATAAAGCCTACCAGAAATGCCATGACAGCTACT
Organism: uncultured Blautia sp.; assembly: GCA_934408705.1. Lineage (GTDB taxonomy): Bacteria > Bacillota > Clostridia > Lachnospirales > Lachnospiraceae > Blautia_A. The sequence goes on from CAKRVL010000111.1 coordinate 4,605, forward strand.
GTAAGAAGTGCCGCAAACCATACCAGCAGTCTCAAAATGGCAGAACCGGGATGATTTTTCCAATAAGATAATTTGCTTTTAGTCATCTTCTGCTCTCCTCTTCAGGGCTGATACACAAAGGTTGATGATCAGGATAAATACAAACAGTACTACACCTGTGGCAATCAGCGCTTCTCTGTGGAGGTCTGTTGCATAGCCCATTTCAATTACGATATTTGCAGTCATGGTACGAAGTCCTTTAAACAGTCCCTGGGGCATCCAGGTCTGGTTTCCCGCTACCATGATTACCGCCATTGTTTCTCCGATAGCACGGCCGATTCCAAGAACCACACCTGCCAGAACACCTGATTTTGCAGCCGGGAAAACAGTGCCAAAAACACTTTTTTCATGGGTTGCTCCAAGTGCAAGTGCCCCTTCATAATAGCTTGTGGGAACACTCTTTAGGGCAGGCTCTGCAACACCTGCCACAGTTGGAAGAATCATAATTCCAAGCAGGACAGAGGCTGTCAGCATGGTGCTTCCGTCATGACCTGTAAGCTGACGAAGGAGAGGTACAAATACAGTCAGTCCAAAGAAGCCATATACAACAGACGGGATTCCAGCAAGAAGATTCACCATCGCTTTTAATGGTCCATACAATCGTTTCGGACAATAGAAAGCCAGGAAAATTGCCAGAAGAAGTGCTGTGGGAACTCCCACTACAATTGCTCCTGCAGTCACATAGATACTTCCAAGGATAAATGGAAAAATTCCGTATAGTCCGTTGGATGGCTTCCATTTCATTCCAAACAGGAAGTCCGGCAGGCCGATTTTCGCCATTGCCGGGATTCCGTTTGCGAAAAGGAAAATACAGATTAATGCAACAGCCAGCACCGAAGTGCAGGCTGCTACAAGGAACACGATTTTCATTACCTTTTCATTGATCGATTTCATAAATTCGTTCCTTTTTATTCGGAAAGTTATTTGTCAAAACTGCATTTCTTACTTTGCAAGGTCTTCCCATGTTGTAATGTTGCCAGTGTAGATATCCTTTACCTGCTCGCTTGTAAGCTCTTCTACACCACTGTCATTGTTTACAATAACTGCAATACCGTCTTTTGCAATTACAGTTGCAGTAAGACCAGCCTCAGTCTCGCTGTCTTTTAAATCACGGGATGCCATACCGATATCGCAAAGACCATCAATTGCAGATGTCATACCAGTTGTGGAATCGCTCTGCTGAACCTCAATGTCTACTTTGTCGTTTACTGCTTTGTAACCTTCTGCAAGTTTTTCCATAACAGGTGTTACAGAAGAGGAACCAGCTACTACAACTTTTCCTTCTACATCAGCTGCTTCATATGCCGGTTTGTCACCTACTGAGATGTAGCCATTGTCTTCAATGATCTTCTGTCCATCTGCACTCATGATGTATGTAATGAAATCCTGTGCTGCTTCGCTTACATCATCCTTTGTTGCAATGTTGAATGGACGAACTACTTTGTAATCTCCGGACTCAATGTTTTCTGCTGTTGCCTCTGCACCGTCGATCTTTAATGCTGTTACACTGTCATCCAGGGAGCCAAGAGATACATATCCGATTGCATTTACGTCCTGAGCTACTGTGCTTAACATAACGGAGGTGCTGTTTGTGATCTTTGCTGCTTCTGTTGTATTGTCCACTTTATTTCCATCTGCGTCTTTTTCTTCAATTCCAAACAGTTCAATGAATGCACCTCTTGTACCGGATCCGTCTTCTCTGGAGCAGATTGTGATATCTCCGGAAGCTGCTGCCATTGCTGTTGTTCCCATTGTTGCTACTCCTAATAATGCCGCCATTGCTACTGCTAAACCTTTTTTCATAGTTTTAAATTCTCCTTTTCTTCGCGGTCCTAATGTTTTTATCTCTCTCGCGATTACAGTATGTATCTTACCCACGGGATGTAAAATACACTAGCTTTTAAATGTAAAATCGCAGTAAAATATTTCCATTCTATAAACATACATCTTTACAATCAAAAAAGCATTTTCTGCAAACTCAGACTCAACACATTGCTTCTTTTAAAAGAATCCTATATAATAATATCAGTGGCAAAAAAGTTAAAACCCGTTCGTACTTGCACGATAATGCTTTTAAACTTGAGATACTCTAAATATGAGAAAGAAAGGATCCGTTATGACTGAAGAAGAAAAGAAAGTACCCTGGCTGGACACTCCTGACCCCCAGCGTTTTATTAATAATGCAGCGAAGTTCAGCGATCTGATGATGATGTACCGATGCGCTATCCGCGAAGTACAAACCAAGCTGGAAGTTCTTGATGATGAATTTTCAGTGGAATATAAGAGGAATCCTATTTCCTTTATTAAGACAAGAATTAAGAAACCAGAGAGTATTTACCGCAAGCTGCAGAAGCTGGGGTATGATTTTACAGCAGAAAATATTCAGGAACAGCTGAACGACGTCGCCGGAGTGCGAATTGTCTGTGCTTTTATAGATGATATTTATACGGTTGCTGATCTGATTGCCGGTCAGGATGATATTAAAGTTATTAAAATCAAGGATTATATCAAAAATCCAAAGCCAAATGGTTATCGTAGTTATCATATGATCATTGAAATCCCGGTATTCTTCTCCAAAGGGAAAACACCTATGCGGGTAGAACTTCAGATTCGTACAAATGGTATGGATTTCTGGGCTACACTGGAACATCAGCTACGCTATAAAAAAGGTATTGAGGAACTGCCTGGATACGAAGATATCAGTGAGGAACTGTATCGCTCTGCACAGGCAGTGATTGAAATGGATAATGAAATGCAGCAGAT
>CAKRVL010000112.1 GCA_934408705.1 uncultured Blautia sp.
CGTGTACTGAAAATGGTAGACGGCGTTATCCTTCTGGTTGACGCTTTCGAGGGCGCTATGCCTCAGACCAAATTCGTTTTGAAAAAAGCTCTCGAGCTGGATCTGCACGTAATCGTCTGCATTAACAAAATAGACCGCCCGGAAGCAAGACCGGATGAGGTTGTTGACGAGGTTCTGGAGCTTCTTATGGACCTTGGTGCTTCCGATGAACAGCTTGACTGTCCATTCCTCTATGCTTCTGCAAAAACAGGACACGCAGTTCTGGATCTGAAGGATACACCAGAGAACATGGAGCCTCTGTTTGAGGCAATTCTGAAATATATCCCGGCTCCGGTTGGCGATCCAGATGCTGACACACAGGTACTGATCAGCACAATTGATTACAATGAATATGTTGGACGTATCGGCGTTGGAAAAGTAGAAAACGGAACTATTGCAGTGAATCAGGAGCTTACTCTTCTGAACCATCACGATTCCGATAAAAAGCAGAAAGTTAAGATCAGCAAGCTTTACGAATTTGACGGCTTGAATAAAATTGAAGTAAAAGAAGCAACTATCGGATCAATTGTTGCAATTTCCGGTATTGCTGACATTCATATTGGAGATACTCTTTGCGGTGGAGATAATCCGGAGGCAATTCCATTCCAGAAGATTTCCGAGCCTACTATTGCCATGAACTTCCTGGTAAATGACAGCCCGCTTGCAGGTCAGGAGGGTAAATACATCACCTCCCGTCATCTCCGTGACAGACTTTACAAAGAGCTGAACACAGATGTCAGCCTTCGTGTAGAAGATACTGAGACAACTGAGTGCTTTAAGGTTTCCGGACGTGGAGAGCTTCATCTTTCCGTTCTTATTGAGAATATGAGACGTGAAGGCTATGAGTTTGCAGTCAGCAAGCCAGAGGTACTTTACAAAATTGACGAGCGTGGCAAAAAATTAGAGCCAATGGAAATCGCTTACATTGATGTTCCGGAAGAATTTTCCGGTACAGTCATCCAGATGCTCAGCGAGCGTAAGGGTGAACTGCAGGGAATGAGCACAGCAAGTGACGGTTCTGTACGTCTCGAATTCCACATTCCTTCCCGTGGACTTATTGGTTTCCGTGGAAACTTCATGACTTCCACTAAGGGAACTGGTATTATCAATACAATTTTTGACGGATATTCTCCATATAAGGGAGATTTCCAGTATCGTAAACAGGGCTCCCTGATTGCCTTCGAGGGCGGCGAGGCTGTTACTTACGGTCTGTATGCAGCTCAGGAACGTGGAACCTTATTTATCGGAGCCGGTGCAAAGGTTTACAGCGGTATGGTTATCGGCCAGAATGGTAAGGCCGAGGATATCGAGCTGAATGTGTGCAAGACCAAACATCTGACCAATACTCGTTCCTCTTCTGCCGATGAGGCGCTGAAGCTGACTCCACCAAGAATTCTCAGCCTTGAGCAGGCGATTGAATTCATCGATACAGATGAGCTTCTGGAGGTTACACCGAGCAGCCTTCGTATCCGTAAGAAAATTCTGGATTCCCGTGACAGAAAGAGAGCTTCCATTAAGAAAAACGCATAATATAACAGAGCAGGTACATCTTTTATTAAGATATATCTGCTCTGTTTTTTTACAGTTCTTTTTTTAATTTATAGAAGTCCTTCACAGCCTTCCGGCCAATTTTCACAATTTTCTTCACATTAATGGTATTAGTTCCACCTTGTCTTGGCTTAAAGCTGATATCGATGAATTTTACCTTTTCTTTATAATGAACGAAGTATGTGGTAAACATAATGTTTGGAATGTTAAAATCCTCTGGAAGCTTGTCAATATATTTCTCTACCAGACTTGCCTTCATCAGACGATAAGGTGCATTTGCATCGGAAACCTTTACCCCGAAAATCATTCGCAGTAAAAAGCACACCACATTCTCCACAAACTTTCTGGATTTTCCATCCCCACGGACGGAACGATTACCGATTACCGCATCGTAGCGTCCCCGCTGATTCCAGAAAGGTTCAAATTCATCCGGGTTAGTCTGTCCGTCTGAATCAGTCTGGAAAATGTAATCAGCCTTCTGCCTGATAGCATAGCGATAACCATAAAGTACAGTAGGTCCATGACCTCCATTTGGTTTATCCAGTGGAACCAGAAGAGGTCTTGAAGCTGTACATTTCTGAAGAATTTCATAAGTATTATCCTTACTTCCGTCATTAATGATCACCAGCCTGGATTTTCCCTCATCATTATGCTGCTCCACGATCGGATACCACTGATCAATGGTTTTCTCAATATTCTCAGATTCATTATACGCTGGAATTACGATATATAAACTGGACATAACTTTCTCCTTTTACTTGATTCAGGTCAAGCGGATATTCCAGGTCCGCTTCGCTACTTGCTCATAACCGAATGCTGCTTCGCAGCTTATCAGGAGTGGCTTACACCACTCCTAATACAAGCAAGTCCCAACCCACTGCTTATTGCTTTACGCAACCCCAGCAGGAGACTTGCTTGATTCGGTTAAATTCCTCAGCCAGCTTTTTAAACTGAGGCAAAGAATTCACAATTGTCTCATAAGATACACAATAAGCCAGTCTCACATATCCCGGGCAAGCAAAGGAGCTTCCCGGAACCATGAGAATATTGTATTTCTTACCAGCCTCACAAAAAGCTTTTTCATCTGCAACGGGTGATTTCACAAACAAATAGAAAGCGCCCTGCGGCTTAATACATTCGAAGCCAATCTCCTTCAGTCCATTGTAAAGGGCCAGACGATTCTTATCATAAGCTGCCACATCCACTTCTGCATCCACGCATCTGGCAATAACCTTCTGGAGCAGAGACGGCGCGTTAACACAGCCAATAGTACGGTTTGCAATAGCCGCTGCACTGATCAGCTCCTCGCTTCCATCCGCTTCGTCCGGAATCACCAGATATCCTATACGCTCTCCTGGAAGAGAAAGGGATTTACTATAGGAATAGCCTACGATCGTATTTGCATAATATTTGGTCAGGTATGGTACCTGTACCCCGTCATAGGCCAGCTCTCTGTACGGCTCATCGGAAATCAGATAAATAACTGTGCCAAATTCCTTCTGCTTGGCTTCCAGAATTGCTGCAAGTTTCTTGATTGTTTCTTCTGAATATACAACTCCAGTAGGGTTATGTGGCGTATTCACGATAACAGCACGTGTCTTAGGAGTGATTTTCTCTTTAAATTCTTCCAGATTCGGCTGAAATGTGTCAGTATCCGGTGAGATTTCCACAAGTCTGCCGTCATAGTTACGCACATATGCACCATACTCCAGGAAATACGGTGCAAAAACTATCACCTCTTCCCCGGGATTCAGTATTGTCTTAAATGCCACGTTAAGACCGCTGGCAGCGCCTACTGTCATGATCAGATTTTTCGCAGCAAAGGAAGTGCCAAATCTGCGGTTTAAAGACTCTGCAATTGTCTGTCGCACATCTTCAAATCCGGCATTGCTCATATATCCGTGAAGAACTGTAGGCTCCTCTTCATTTACCAGATCAATAATTGCCTGCCGCACACAATCCGGTGCCGGAACGCTTGGATTTCCAAGGCTGAAATCAAATACATTCTCCGGTCCGTAAATAGCACGAAGCCGATTTCCCTCTTCAAACATCATGCGGATTGCAGAATTATTCTTTACATAAGGTTTCATTTTTTCTGCTATCATTCTGGGTCACTCCTCTTTGCTTACTTCTTATACTTCTAATGCTTTGTCTTTTTCTTCCCGAAAATAATCCATCCCACAAGTCCCAGCACCAGCAGACTTACAACCATCCACGCAGCCAGAACAACCGGTCCCTTCGGGCTAAACATATCATAATACCCTTTCAGGTAAATTACAACCACAATAGCCGGAATTACATACAACATATACTTCTGAACATTTGCAGGAAACTTCAGACCCTCACCGGTGTCAGCCTCTTTAATAAAGCCCTTCCAGCCCCAGCCATATTTTGACACACAGAACATCACAAATACTACAGAACCCAGTGGAAGAATATTATTTGATACAATAAAATCCTCCAGATCCATAATATTAGTTCCTGCTCCAAGCGGCTGGATACCGGACAATACGTTGAAGCCCAGTACAGCAGGCAGTGAAAGAAGAATCATGGCAACCATATTTACAACCACAGCCTTCCCTCGCTTCCAGCCCTTTCTATCCATAGAGTAGGACAAAATGTTCTCAAACACTGCGATTACCGTCGACAAAGATGCAAAGGACATGAACAGGAAAAACAACGCTCCCCACAATCTTCCCCCTGCCATCTGATTAAATACATTAGGCAAAGTGATAAATATCAGTCCCGGTCCGGCTCCTGGCTCCACACCAAATGAGAAGCACGCAGGAATGATAATCAGTCCGGCCATCAGTGCTACAAAGGTATCCAGCACTGTAATGTGAATGGATTCTCCCAGAAGAGATCTGTCCTTTCCAAGATAGCTTCCGAAAATGGTCATGGATCCGGCACCAATACTCAGTGTAAAAAATGCCTGGGATAATGCTCCAAAGATCACGTTTCCAATTCCGATCTCAGTCATAGCTGAAAAATCCGGTACCAGATAAAATTTCACGCCCTTCATCGCTCCATCAAGAGTAAGGGAATGAACTGCCAGGACAACGATCAGTGCCAGAAGGCACAGCATCATTACTTTCGTAATTTTCTCCAAGCCCCGCTGTACACCTAAGGAGCATACTCCGAAGGATAAAACCACCACAATAACCATCCATAAAGTCATTGTACCTGCTGACTTTTGCATTCCTGTAAAATAATCTGCCACCTGGACAGAATCCTTGCCGGCAAGCTTCCCAGCAGCCATTGCATAGCAGTAATAAAGCATCCATCCGGCTACCATAGTATAAAACATCATCAATACATAATTGGAAACCATACTCATATAACTGAAATTATGGAAATTAGCGCCTTCCGGCTCCAGATCATGAAATGCTCTTGCCGTGCTTTTACGGCTTGCACGTCCTACAGCAAATTCACAGACCAGTACCGGCAGTCCCAATAACACCAGAAATACCAGATAGATCAGAATGAATGCAGCTCCACCATACTTTCCGGCCATATATGGAAACTTCCACACATTTCCTAAGCCAATGGCACATCCTGCGGATACCAGAATAAATCCCATCCGCGATCCAAATGTTTCTCGTTCTTTCAAAACGTCCCCCTTATATTCTGTTTCATTTTTTCGGACAACAAACATAAAAAGGACCGGTTAAAGCCAGCCCTTTTCATTATTGTCCCGATATCTTATTGTAACGCGCCTACTCTATTATGTCAACGCTTTTATGTGGTGGGAATTTGACGTTTTAAAGTGACGCCAAACTTCGTCCTGCTCAGCTTTTCACACTAAGTCTCACCAGTGCCCTCTGCAGCTTGGCTTCCACGATCTTGTACTCTTTATCAGAAAGACCACCCTTGGCCAGTTTTTCCTGAGCGCGCTCTTTGGCTCTTCCGGCACGATCTGCATCAATATCCTCTTGCCATTCCCAGGTGGTTGCAAGAAGACTGCAGTGACCGTCCATTACTGTGAGCATACCGCCAATGCAGGCTGCACTGCGGCTGGTGCCATCCTCCAGTATCACATGGGCCTCACCCATTCCAAGGGCAGTACAGAAATTACAGTGGCCTGCAAGAATCGCCAGATCACCGGTAATACTACGGCACACAATACGCTGCACCTCTCCCTCAAAAAGCAGGCCGTCGGGGGTACCGATTCTAAGGGGAAATGTCCTCATAGGCAGCCTCCTTTACTGATTCTGGTTATTTTTTGCTTTCTCAAATACATCGTCAATGGTTCCTGCAAAGAGGAAGCAGCTCTCAGGAATGCTGTCGCACTCACCATCCAGGATCATCTTAAATCCGCGAAGAGTCTCCTTCAGCGGAACGTACTGTCCCGGCATACCGGTAAACTGCTCTGCAACAGAGAAGCTCTGTGACAGGAAACGCTGCACCTTACGCGCACGGCTTACTGTAAGCTTATCCTCCTCAGATAACTCGTCCATACCCATAATGGCAATAATATCCTGCAGCTCCTTATAACGTTGCAGAACTCTTTGTACTGCACGGGCAATCTCATAATGCTCCTGTCCCACAACCTCAGGTGAAAGAATACGGCTGGTGGAATCAAGAGGATCCACTGCCGGATAAATACCCTGACTGGCAATCTCACGGGAAAGTACCGTAGTAGCATCCAGATGGGTGAAGGTTGTAGCCGGAGCCGGGTCTGTAAGGTCATCTGCCGGCACATAAACAGCCTGTACAGATGTGATGGAACCCTTTCTGGTAGAAGTAATACGTTCCTGAAGAGCACCCATCTCAGTAGCCAGAGTTGGCTGATAACCTACAGCGGAAGGCATACGTCCAAGAAGTGCGGAAACCTCTGAACCAGCCTGTGTAAAACGGAAAATATTATCAATGAACAGAAGCACATCCTGATTCTTAACATCACGGAAATACTCTGCCATAGTCAGTCCTGAAAGACCAACTCTCATACGTGCTCCCGGCGGCTCATTCATCTGACCATAAACCAGTGCGGTCTTATCAATAACGCCACTCTCTTTCATCTCATTATAAAGGTCATTACCCTCACGGGTACGCTCTCCAACACCGGTAAATACGGAAAGTCCTCCATGTGCTGTAGCAACATTATGGATCAGCTCCATAATAAGAACCGTTTTTCCAACACCTGCACCTCCGAACAGACCGATCTTACCACCCTTCGCATATGGGCAGATCAGGTCAACAACCTTAATACCTGTCTCCAGAATCTCTGTAGCAGGCATCTGCTCCTCATAGGATGGCGCCGGACGATGGATTGCCCAGTGCTCCTTCGTCTCCGGTGCCGGAAGATTATCTACCGGATCACCCAGAAGATTAAATACTCTTCCCAGACACTCCTCTCCAACCGGAACCTTAATAGGTTCACCTGTATCCACAGCCTTGGTTCCTCGCACCAGACCATCGGTAGAATTCATTGCAATACAGCGCACTGTATTATCCCCGATCTGCTGGGCAACCTCTGCTGTGAGCCTGGTGCCTTCATGATCAATTTCGATGGCATTGAGAAGTGCCGGCAGCTCGTCATGGCCAAACCGGATATCCAGTACCGGCCCGATTACCTGCACCACCTCGCCAATGTGTTTTTCGCTCATTTAGCAGTCTCCTTATA
>CAKRVL010000113.1 GCA_934408705.1 uncultured Blautia sp.
ATTCCTTGCGACAGCTTGTTTACTATACCACTGCCGCAAGGAGAAGTCAAGCACTTTTTACAAAAAAGTTTATATTTATTTGTGCATCTTACTGCCAAACTCATTTTTCCAAAAACCGTTCCTATTTCCAGGTCAGCTTTCCATCTTTGATCTTCATTGTATACACCCTGTCGCAACGCAGCCTGAATGGATATCTGTTTTTTTTACCAGAAACAGATTTTTATTCGTATGTGCTCTTTGCATGCTACAATCTATCATACGCCAGGAAGAACCAATTCGCACCTCGCACCATCCATGCTCTGATAACGGATAACCCGCCCCACGAGCAGTAACTCTGCCTCCCACTACTCGACTTTCATATCCAAGAACTCTTGCAATATAAGCCATCGTCGATGCATAATAATAGCAGTCCCCTCGTTTTGACAAGAACATATTTTTTGCGAATGAAGGCAATTTAGAAGCACTTGCCTTATAAGCCCCTCCAAAATAAGGATATTTACATAAGGCTTTAAAGCATTGCTTTAAGCGTTGGTGGCAGCTTGCTTTTGAATCAGAATTTTTCATAACAAAATTCACAGCCAGCTTTACTTCTTTGCATCAAAGTAATAATACTGCCCGCTAATTTTTTTCCATCCGTTACAGTGTTTACCATTATCATAATAGAACTTTTTACCGTTCTCAACGTGCCAGCCAGTATACGGATTCCCATTCGTATCAAACAAACAACCATTCTGAATTATATAATCCTGAGGTAAAATTTCTTCTGCATTAACAGATACCGCAAATATTAACATTACAAATACAGTAATTATCCAAATACATTTTTTCTTAAATCTATTTTTCTTCATTTTCCTTTTGGAAGAATATCCGTTCTCATAGAGTTGTTCGTTTTCATCTTACTGTCGAATCCTGTCGAACTCTTTTGAAAGCTATGAGTATTTATAAATATGATAAAGAAAAAACTATGCGCATGTTTCAAGAAGAGGGATATGAAGATGGAAATCAACATGGTATTCATGCTGGATTTGAAATTACAATTATGTAAAGTTTCATAATATTATTATGCAAAAGCGGCGGGGATAAATTCTTCCCTCATCTGGAAGTACCTTTATCCCCGCCATCTTATTTCTATAGAAACTCCTTTAATTTCTCCACATTTTCCTCTTCAAACTCCTGCAGCCGTTTCATCAGCTTTTGTATATCCTTCTCCACATCATCTCCATACTGGTGTAATTTTTTCACCGCTTCGGTTATTCCCATACTGCTCCCCTGGATCAACATTTTGGCGATGTGGGAAGTGGAATCATCAGCCATTGTCTGGAGATTGACCATGAGGTAGGTACGGACTTTTTCGAAAGTACCAAGACCTTTTTCGTCGTATCCATTTCGATTCAGGATGTCCCGGGCTTCGCTATGGAACTTTCGGTAGCCGGTAAGCTGTTTTTCCAAATAAGCCTGAAACTTCTCATCCTCCGTAATCTCCAGCAGCTGTTCCAGAGTATCTACTCCCATCTGAGAATTCTGATATACATAGTTTAAAAATTCTACATTAGCATTCATAAGCGCGTCTCCTTTACAATAGATCCGGTTCTTTACATATGAAATAATAAAACTATCCTCCATGTCTATTGTAGAATTCCCAATTTTCCTATTATTATTCCGATGCATGCCATTTTCACCTGCGATTTATTTATTAAAAAAGTCACTCGTACTTCACAATTTCCTTTTTCAGCCTCTTCATAATGCGTTTCTCTAACCTGGAGATATACGACTGGGAAATACCCAGAAGATCAGCTACCTCCTTCTGAGTCTTCTCACGTCCCTCCTGTCTTCCAAGACCAAATCGTAATTTAATAATAGTTTGTTCTCTTGAAGAAAGCTTGGAAATTGCTTTTCCCAAAAGCTTGATTTCCACCTCATCCTCCAGACGCCGGGAGATCACATCATCATCTGTTCCCAGAATATCTGAAAGCAGAAGCTCATTTCCATCCCAGTCCACGTTCAACGGTTCATCTATGGAAACTTCCATTTTGGTTTTACTGTTTCGTCTGAGATACATAAGGATCTCATTTTCAATACACCTGGACGCATAAGTTGCCAGCTTGATATTTTTCACCGGATTAAAAGTATTAATGGCTTTTATCAATCCAATCGTGCCAATCGAAATAAGATCTTCCACGCTCACGCCTGTATTGTCAAACTTCTTTGCAATATACACTACAAGCCTTAAATTATGCTCGATCAATATAGATTTTGCCTCTTTTTCCTCTGAAGTTCCAAGTTTTTCAATAATCCTGGCCTCTTTGTGTGTTTCCAATGGAGGCGGTAAAATATCGCTTCCGCCAATATAATAAACATCTCCCTGTCTGCCAAACAAAACCCGTGGCATCACCTGAAATGGATAATAAGCTGCACTTGCTGATCTGTTCATATGCGAATCCCCCTAATGCAATATTCTGGAATTTAACAGTATCTGATACTCTTTTCCCAAAGCAGAGGACTCTGCAGCCATAGCCAGCACCGGCTCCGGAACATGAACCACTTCCCTGGGAGTATGAATACAAAGGTCATCTAATATTACGGCCAGCATCACGCCCTCCTCCCCTATTGTTCTGTAGGGTATAAGATGCAGATGCAGGTCAGTAATTTCAGTACCTTCCAGCTCCCCTGGATTCTCCTTAAAGTGCCTTAACAGGTCTGTTTTCTCCTCCGGCAGCACCATCTCCAAAACCTCTGGTTTTATAACAAAAACCTCTTTCTGGTTCAAGGGATCCATCAGCAGATTTCCCGTGTCTAAAAGCCCGAAAATCTGTTGTACATTTCCCCGATATGACAGAGTAACCGGATAAATATTTTTCCACCTGGCCCGGAACGAATCACCAAGATAGATCAGTGCACTAAGCCCCATGTATGCGCCAACAGCTACCACCAGAAACCGTACAAGTGTCATCTCTTTTACAAGAGCAGCTTCCATAAGTCCTCCCATAAAAAAAGCCATCAGGTAAATAGTTACCAACGCTTTTACAAGCAGCCCATTTTTCTTAAGCTCCAGTCCTGTGACCAGCATAAGCCAGGCACAGCCTCCATGGAGAAGTACCTTGGCAGAAAAAATGCCTTCTGGCAGTACATATAAAATCAGGCAGGATAGCAGGGCACCAACTACTGCCGCCAGCAAACACCTTCCACGATTTCTTTTTCGCAGGAAAACCATTCCCACAAGACGAAGAAGAATGTAATCCATTAAAAGATTCGTCAGAAAGACGATGTCTATGTATACGTCATAATACATAAAAAGCCCCCTGTGGCCTGTCGGGTACGTTACTTGCAGCAACGTTCATCCTTCACTTTGGTAAGTGAACCCATTATACGGTCACAGAGGGCGCGGATTTTGTCAAAAAAGGACGGGAAATCCTAAGAATTTCTCGCCCCTCTTCGACAGCACAATCTGTCATTTTTCGTTATTAATTCTGTTTTCTTGGTCTTGGTTACTCTTCTTCATTCTTCTTATGTAAAGCTTCCAGAAGACTTCTCAGCTCCCCAATTGGAAACTGTCCGGGTGCAGATGCAGCTCCTACTGTTCCGAAAGTAATTCCTGAGCCAAAGTTCTCTCCTGAGATCCGGGTAATAGAACCAATACTTCCCATTGCCATGGAAACAAGGGGTTTTTCACACTTCTTACTCATAATATTTGTTGTTTCCATAATTGTGGCCACATCCTCAAAGCCCTGCGGCATTACTGCCATTTTCAGAATATCAGCCCCGGATTTCTCCATTTCATGAAAGTATTTCAAAAGAGTTTCCTGGTTATCTGTTTTTTCAAAGTCATGGTAAGAGGCAATAACTCTTACTCCCTCTTTCTGAAGCTCTGCCACCAGCTTTTTCTTCTCTTCCGGATTTTCCATTACCTCTACATCCACAAGATCTGCCATTTTGCTCTTTGCAGCATTTATATTACATGCAGCATAATCATCCTGAGAAATAGTAACATTTCCGCCTTCCCGACTTGTTCGGATAGTAAAAAGAAGAGGGATTTCCTCCAGAATTTTCACCAGCATTTCAAGAACACGATCACATGCAGCGTTATCAAGCAGACTCTCAAAGAAATCAGCTCTCCATTCCACCATATCTGCTGCTGCTTTTTTCGCATTCTCGGCTTCCTGACAAATTTTTTCCATGGTAGTTCCTGTAAGAGGAACACATATTTTCGGAATTCCTGCACCGATAGTCAAATTCTTTATCTGAATTGGTTTTGTCATTTCTTGACATCTCCTTTCTATTAGAATAATATATACAATAACACTTTAGCAATTTCCAGTTTGAAACTAACAACATAAATTTCAGGAGGTACCTTATGATTCCAATCACTGGCCACACACAGCTTACCGCACTTCTGGGAAGCCCGGTAGCACACAGTATTTCTCCCCTTATGCATAATGAAGCATTCCGGCTTCTGGATCTTGATTACACTTACCTTTGCTTTGATGTAAATGAAAACAACCTAAAGACAGCAGTCATGGGGCTGAAAACCTGTGGTATCCGCGGCTTCAATCTTACTATGCCAAACAAAAATAAGATTGTAGAGCTTCTGGATCAGCTTTCCCCTGCAGCCAGACTGATCGGAGCTGTTAATACTGTTGTCAATGATAACGGCCACCTTACCGGATACAATACTGATGGGGTAGGCTATATGCAGGCTGTAAAGGATGCCGGATATGATGTAATCGGTAAGACAATCACTATCATGGGTGCCGGTGGCGCTGCAACTGCTATCTGTGCACAGGCAGCTCTGGATGGAGTAAAAAGGATCCATATCTTTGCACGTAAAACCAGCCGATTCTGGGGACGTACACAAAACCTGGTGGATAATATAAACTCTACACTCCCATGTCAGGCAATTCTTCACGAAAACGCTGATAAAGGCGCACTTGCACAGGCAGTTTCCGAAAGTGCCCTTCTCCTTAACGCAACTTCCGTAGGAATGGCCCCGGATACAGAGAACACTATTATTGAAAATACCAGCCTTTACCGTCCGGATCTGATCGTATCAGATGTCATCTATAATCCTCGTGAGACACGCTTCCTGCGAGAAGCCAGAGAAGCTGGATGCCGCACCTTCAACGGTATGTATATGCTGCTTTATCAGGGCGCTGAGGCCTTCCGCCTGTGGACCGGAAAGGAAATGCCTGTAAAGGAAATCAAGGAAAAATTCTTTGCTCATTGATTTTCCTCCTGATAACGCTCTGTTTAATAACAAAATTAACATTTTCAAGAAAACAGGCGCCGCATTTCACAGCAGCGCCTTTCTTTTTTCCGGAAATTACTTATTTATTCTCTTCCTGAACCTCTACTTTACGGTTCTCTCTGTTTTTGATTTCAGCTTTAATGGAAGTAATAAACTCCTGAAGATCCTTTGAGCCTTCATCTCCAAGGAAACGGCTTCTTACAGAAACTTTCCCCTCTTCCTCCTCTTTTGCACCAACAACAAGCATGTAAGGAATCTTCTGAAGTCTTGCCTCTCTGATCTTATAACCAATCTTCTCAGCACGGGTATCAATCTCAACACGGATTCCGGCTTCTTTCAGATCATTTACAACCTTTTCTGCATAGTCCATATATTTATCAGAGATCGGAAGGACTTTAACCTGTACAGGAGCAAGCCAGGTCGGGAATGCACCTGCAAAATGCTCGATCAAGATACCAATAAAACGCTCAATGGAGCCAAATGCAACACGATGGATCATGATCGGGCGATGTTTCTCTCCGTCAGCTCCAACATATTCACAGTTGAAACGAAGTGGAAGCTGGAAGTCAAGCTGGATAGTTCCACACTGCCATGTTCTTCCAATGGAATCTTCAAGATGGAAGTCGATCTTCGGTCCGTAGAATGCTCCGTCTCCTTCATTTACCACGTAGTTAAGACCAAGGTCATCAAGAGCACCGCGAAGGGCATCTGTAGCCATATTCCAGTCTTCATCACTTCCCATGGAATCCTCCGGACGTGTGGAAAGCTCTACGTGATATTTGAAACCAAACAGCTGATATACTCCGTCAATAAGTTTTGCAACACCCTTGATCTCCTCACGGATCTGCTCTGGCATCATGAAGATATGAGCATCATCCTGTGTAAAGCAGCGTACACGCATAAGTCCATGCAGCTGTCCGGATTTCTCATGACGATGTACCAGACCAAGCTCACCCATACGCAGAGGAAGGTCACGGTAGGAACGTGGCTCTGACTGATATACAAGGATACCGCCAGGACAGTTCATTGGCTTGATTGCAAAATCCTGGTCATCAATTACAGTTGTATACATATTCTCTTTATAATGATCCCAGTGTCCGGATGTCTCCCAAAGGTGACGAGCCAGCATAATAGGTGTGGAAATCTCAACATAACCGGCTTTCTGATGAATTTCTCTCCAATAATCAAGAAGAGTATTCTTCAGTACCATTCCCTTAGGAAGGAAGAATGGGAATCCAGGACCTTCATCACTCATCATAAACAGACCAAGCTCTTTACCAAGCTTTCTGTGGTCACGCTTCTTAGCCTCTTCCATACGGTTGATATACTCTTCCAGATCTGCTTTCTTTGTAAAGGAAGTTCCATAGATTCTGGTGAGCATTTTGTTCTTCTCACTTCCTCTCCAGTAAGCACCTGCGATGCTGGTAAGCTTAAATGCTTTTACCGGTTTGGTTGTCATCAGGTGAGGTCCTGCGCAAAGATCAACGAACTCTCCCTGCTGATAGAAGCTGATTTCGGAGTCTTCCGGAAGATCCTCGATAAGCTCTACTTTATATGGCTCATTTTTCTCCTGGAAGAATGCGATTGCTTCTTCTCTGGATTTTGTGAAGCGGGTGATTGGAAAAGCTTCTTTTACGATTTTCTTCATCTCTGCTTCGATCTTTGCAAGATCCTCTGTTGTGATAGGATTCTCGCTGTCAATATCATAATAAAATCCGTCTGCAATAGATGGTCCGATTGCAAGCTTCACATCCGGATACAGTCTCTTGATAGCCTGAGCCATGATATGGGATGTAGTGTGACGGAAAGCATCTTTTCCACCTTCATTATCAAAGGTAAGAATGCTTAATTCACAATCCTTATCAATTACGTGTCTGAGATCAACAACTTC
>CAKRVL010000114.1 GCA_934408705.1 uncultured Blautia sp.
TTATCAGAAGAATCCCCGGCTACGATTGCCAGATATCCTTTGCCGGTCTTAATGGATTTCTCAGTGGAAAATTCTCCGCTGACAGTCTTACCGGCCTTTGTTGCAAGTCCGATCAGGGACAATGCCTTATTGTTCTTCAATGGTATCAAACTCCTTCTCAAGGCTCTCGTAAACCTCATTCGGGATTGCTGCCTTTAATGAACGCTCCAAACCATGATTTTTTATTGCCTTCTCCAGACATTCACGGCTTCTGCATATATAAGCGCCTCTTCCATTCTTCTTGCCTGTGGCATCCAGAATGATCTCATCCTCTGCGGTTTTTAATACCCTGATCATTTCTTTTTTATTTTTCATTTCTCTGCAGCCTGTACACTGGCGCATGGGAATCTTATTCTTCGTCTTCATTTTCTACCGCTTCCTCAGTCTCTTCAGACTCTTCACCGGCAGCTGCTTCCTGCTCATCCTCAGAAGCCTCTTCAGAGCTCTCCTCGTACTCCTCATCCTCGTAGTACTCGTCTTCGTCCTCATCATAATCATAGAAGTCGCCGGACTCTCTTGCCTGAGTTTCGCTCTTGATATCGATCTTGAAGCCTGTAAGACGGGCTGCAAGTCGTGCATTCTGACCTTCCTTACCAATCGCAAGGGAAAGCTGATAATCCGGAACTACAACCAGTGCAGTCTTCTCATCCGGATCTGCCATAACTGCGATAACCTTCGCCGGGCTTAACGCATTCTCGATCAGGATTGCCGGATTCTCATCCCAGTTGATGATATCGATTTTCTCACCGCGAAGCTCATTTACGATAGCACTTACACGGGCTCCATTCACACCAACACATGCTCCCACCGGATCTACGTCAGGCTCATTGCTCCATACAGCGAGCTTGGTACGTGATCCTGCCTCACGGGCAATGCTCTTGATCTCAACAGTTCCGTCCTTCACCTCAGCAACCTCTGACTCAAAAAGACGCTTTACCAGTCCAGGATGTGTTCTGGAAACAAGAATGCGAGGTCCCTTAGGAGTATCTTTAACTTCAAGAATATATACTTTAATTCTCTCAGTAGGCTTGAAGGTCTCACCCTTCACCTGCTCGTTCTCAGCGAGAATGGCATCTGCCTTACCAAGATTTACGCTTACATTGTGCCCTACCACACGCTGCACAATACCTGTGACAACCTCTTTCTCATTGCCATGATACTGATCGAACAGAACCTTACGTTCTTCCTCACGGATTTTCTGAAGGATAACGTTCTTTGCATTCTGTGTTGCAATACGGCCAAATTTATCGGAGTGAACCGGTACCTTCAGGATATCGCCAACCTCTGCATTGGTATTCTGCTTCTGTGCCTCTACAAGAGATACCTCTTCTGCAGGATCCTCCACATATTCTACCACCTTACGATCTGCATATACACTGAAGTCGCCTGTTTCTCTGTTGATGGTAACATGTACGTTGTCAGCTTTTCCAAAATGATTCTTGTATGCCTGGATCAGGGACTGCTCAATGGCATCCAGCAGGGTTTCCTTGCTGATATTTTTCTCGCGTTCCAGTTCATCCAGAGCACCCATTAACTCCTTGTTCATTTTTCTTATTTCCTCCTTTTTGCTTTCCAGCTTAGTCGCTTATTCCTTTAAAAATCAATTGCCAGACGCACCAGTGCGATGTCCTTCTTATCAAAGGTACGAGGAGCACCCTCCTCTGAAATAGTCACACTGTTATTATCATATGCTGTCAATTCACCGCAAAATTCCTTCTGTTTCTCGATTGGCCGGTAGGTTCTGATTTCTACCAGTTTGCCAATGCTTCTGGCAAAATCCTTCTCTTTCTTCAGCGGTCTGTCAAGTCCCGGAGAGCTGATCTCCATAATGTAGCTTTCTTCGATAAAATCATCCTCATCCAGCTTGTCACTGAAAGCTCTGCTTACTGTCTCACAATCATTTACTGTAATTCCACCTGGTTTATCAATATAGCCGCGAAGGTACCAGGTTCCTGCCTCCTTCACATATTCCACATCTACCAGCTCGAATCCATTACTCTCAACAATGGGAGTCAGCATTGCCTCTGCTTTCTGCTCATACTCTTCTTTTCTGCTCATTTTCCCACCTGCCTTTCCTGTCTGGGCTCTGTTAAAGCCCATCCTCATCCTTATCAGCAAAAAGAGTGGGCTCACGCCCACTCCCTAAGTCAACAAGTTCTGATTTCCTACATTCTAACACCTTTAAATCTAAATTGCAAGGACTTTTTATCAGAAATGCCCATTTTACAAGGTTTTAACCCTTTTTGATTCGGATCAAACGGATATTCCAGGTCCGCTTCGCTACTTGCTCATAACCGAATAACTGCTTCGCAGTTTATCAGAAGGAGCTTACACTCCTCCTGATACAAGCAAGTCCCCACCCACTGCTTATTACTCTTCACAACCAACCCAGAGGACTTGCTTGATTCGGTTATATCCTTGGCTTTGTTCCTTTTGTATCTCGCTTTGCCAGTTTTACTTTATTCAGGGAATACGGTTTATCGTGATACTGGATGGTGTATTCCTGTCTTGGTTCTACCATATAAGCGTGCTCCAGCACATCTCCGTTTCCAAGCTTCATGCCTCGCACACCTACAGAGGTCTTCTTCATAGCAGATATGTCTGTTTTCAGAATTCGCAGGAAATATCCTCCCTGGCTCTGGAATACCACCTGCTCCATCTCATCAGCCAGACCTACAAAAATCAGCCTGTCATCCTCTCCCAGCTTAGTGGAAGCAATCGTTCTTTTCGACACATCGAACTCATCACCGGCAACAAGCTTGCACATAGATGTTTTCGTAACAAACAAAAGGGTAGATAATTTGACCTGACCTACAGGTACTACATAAAGGATCTGCTCCTGGCTGCTGTCATAGTTACTCAGGTTATCTGCCGGGATTCCTTTATCGCGGAAGCGTACCAGCGGAATATCAGCTACTTTAATAGAGTGCATACGTCCCATATCTGTAAAGATACAGATTTTATCCGTATTCATGCAGGTAAAAATAAATTTATTCTCTGCATGGGCGGCTTCTTTATTTCGCTCATATGCGTTCTTATCGATGAGACGCATATAGCCGAAGCGATCCATAAGGAAGCAGACCTCTGCCTCTTCCATCTTCTTCTCTTCATAAACTGCCTCTTCTGCATTCTCTATCACTGTTCTTCTCTTAACGCTGTATTCCCTCTTAATCCCATCCAGCTCAGTGATGATCACATCGCACATGGAATCATAATTATTCAAAACATCCTCATAAGATGCAATATTCTTTAAGGTCTGTTCATACTCAGCCTCAAGTGCCTGGATTTCCAGCCCGATCAGACGATACAGACGCATCTCAAGAATAGCTGTTGCCTGATTCTCTGAAAACTTCAGGTTTTTGGCAGCCTTCTCACTGGCCTTGGACTTAAATTTAATGCCCTCGGTCACTCCCTCTACCAGACATTTTTTTACCTGATCGCGACTCTTACTTCCACGAAGGATCTCAATGATCAGGTCAATCACATCACAAGCCTTAATAAGACCTTCCTGGATTTCCTTTTTCTCCAGCTCTTTTCCCAGAAGTGTCTTATACTTGCGGGTAGTAACATCAAAAACGAAATCCACATGATGCTCGATGATCTGCTTCAGACTTAAGGTTTCCGGCCTTCCGTCTGCAACAGCCAGCATATTTACACCAAAGGTATCTTCCAGCCTGGTCTTTTTATAGAGCATATTTGTAAGATTGGTTACATCAGCATCCTTTTTCAGTTCAAGGACAATACGGATGCCCTCCTTGGAGGACTGATTGGAAATATCCACAATATCAGTAGTTTTCTTCGTTTCTACAAGAGATGCCACATCATTAAGGAATTTTCCGATATTTGCTCCGATCATGGTGTACGGGATTTCTGTAATCACAAGCTGCTGACGGCCGCCTTTTAGTTTCTCCACTTCCACCTTGCCCCGAAGACGGAGCTTTCCGCTTCCGGTCTCATAAATATTCAGAAGGTCATCCTTATTTACTACAAGTCCCCCTGTAGGAAAATCCGGTCCCTTCAGATAGCGCATCAGTCCCTTGACACTGATTTCGTTATTCTTAATATATGCCTTCACAGCATCCACAACCTCTCCAAGGTTATGTGGGGGAATACTGGTTGCCATACCAACTGCGATACCATCTGCGCCATTTACAAGAAGGTTGGGAATCTTTACCGGAAGCACCTGAGGTTCCTTCTCTGTCTCATCAAAGTTCGGCATAAAATCAACTACATTTTTGTCCAGGTCTGCCAGAAAAACCTCCTGAGTCAGCTTCTCAAGTCTTGCCTCTGTATATCGCATGGCAGCGGCACCGTCACCCTCAATAGAGCCAAAATTTCCATGACCGTCTACCAGGATCTTGCCCTTTTTAAAATCCTGAGCCATCACAACCAGCGCTTCATAAATAGAGCTATCACCGTGCGGATGATATTTACCCATAGTATCACCCACAATACGGGCGCATTTACGATATGGGCGGTCGTAGCGGATTCCAAGCTCATACATATCATACAGAGTTCTTCTCTGTACCGGCTTCAGGCCATCCCTTACATCAGGAAGCGCTCTGGAAATGATAACACTCATGGCATAATCTATATAGGATTTTTGCATCACGTCCGCATAGTCCGTGGCAATAATGTTCTCCTGTTTTGTTTCCATAATCTTGTATTCCTCTCCTAAATATCCAGTTCTGCATCTGTGGCATGCTCATATATGAAAGCCTTTCTGGGCGGCACATCGCTTCCCATCAGGATTTCCGTCACACTGGACGCCATACGGGCATCTTCGATCTCCACCCGTTTCATTCTTCTTGTTTCAGGATTCAAAGTAGTCTCCCACAGCTGCTGGGCATCCATTTCTCCAAGACCTTTATATCTCTGAAGCGTAAAGCTGCCCGGCTTATGGGTGCGGCGGTATTTTTCCAAAGCCTTGTCATCGTACAGATACTCTTCTGCACCTTTCTTGGGCATTACTTTATAAAGAGGCGGCATTGCAATATATACATGTCCCTCGTAGATCAGTTCCGGCATAAAGCGATAAAATAAAGTAAGCAAAAGTGTGGAAATATGAGCTCCATCCACATCCGCATCGGCCATGATCACAATCTTGTCATAGCGAAGCTTTGTAATATCAAAATCATTTCCATAGCCTTCGGAAAATCCGCAGCCAAATGCATTGATCATTGTCTTGATTTCTGCGTTAGCAAGGACTTTATCGATAGTCGCTTTCTCCACATTCAGAATCTTACCCCTGATTGGAAGAATTGCCTGGTAATTACGATCTCTGGCTGTCTTGGCTGAACCGCCTGCGGAATCTCCCTCTACGATAAATATTTCACAAAGTGACGGATCTTTTTTCTCACAGTTTGCAAGCTTGCCGTTAGAGTCAAAGGAATATTTCTGCTTGGTGAGAAGATTAGTCTTGGCACGTTCCTCTGTCTTACGGATCTTAGCCGCCTTCTCTGCGCAGGATAAAATAGTTTTCAGTGTCTCCAGATTACGGTCAAAGTATAGCACCAGCTGCTCAGACATCACCTTACTTGTTGCACGGGATGCATCCTGGTTATCCAGCTTGGTCTTAGTCTGTCCCTCGAAGCGAGGCTCCGGATGCTTGATGGAAACAACTGCTGTCATTCCGTTACGGATATCTGCTCCTGTGAAATTAGCATCCTTTTCCTTCAGGATTCCGATTTCACGGGCATAAGTATTCATTACTGTGGTAAAAGTAGTCTTAAAACCTGTAAGGTGTGTTCCGCCCTCTGCATTATAAATATTATTACAAAATCCCAGTACATTCTCACGGAATTCATTCGTATACTGAAAAGCTGCTTCCACCTGGATTCCGTCTGCCTCACCCTTCAGATAAATGGGCTCATGGAGCGCTTCTGAATTATGATTCAGATCTTTAATATATCCTACAATACCATCAGGCTCATGGTAGATAACATCCTCTGGTGTGTCACCCCGAAGATCCATGAAGTGAATAGTCAGTTCAGGATTCAGATAAGCAGTCTCATGAAGACGGCTCTTTACCTCCGTGGAAGAAAATCTGGTCTTCTCAAAAATCTCCGGATCCGGAAGAAAGTTCACGCAGGTTCCTGTCTGCCTGGTCTTCCCAAGCTTAGGAAGCAATCCTTCTTCCAGTTCTATGGTCGGCACACCTCTCTCATAGTGATCGTGATGCACATAGCCATCGCGGCTTATCCTGATATCCAGATAAGTGGACAAAGCATTTACTACAGAAGAGCCAACTCCATGAAGTCCGCCACTTGTCTTATAAGCTGAATTGTCAAATTTGCCACCTGCATGAAGTGTGGTAAACACAAGACGCTCTGCGGATATCCCTTTCTCATGCATATCTACAGGAATACCTCGTCCATTATCAGTTACAGTACAGGAGCCATCCTTCTCCAGTGTTACCTCAATATTAGAGCAGTAGCCAGCCAGATGCTCATCCACTGCATTATCCACAATTTCATATATAAGGTGGTTCAAGCCCTTCCTGGATACACTTCCGATATACATTCCCGGACGTTTTCTTACCGCTTCCAAGCCTTCCAGGACAGAAATACTACCCGCGTCGTAAGTGTCTTTCTTTGCCATGGTGTTAATTCCTTTCTTAAACATCTCATACTTCTATTTGACCGCCTTTTTATTTCAGCGGTTATGAAAAGCGGACATACTCGTCCGCTTTTTACTCATTCGTTGATAAAGCGGACATTCCAAGTCCGCTTTGCTACTTACTCATGAACGCAGTCGCTTCGCGACCTGCGTTCAAACATTCGTTCTATATCATACTCCACTTAATGGCATTTTTGCAAGTAAAATTTCCCTGCAGGATTTTATGCAAGATTTTTTCATAGCGCAACCCCGCATAAACACTGGCTTTTTTGGAATTTTTCAAATTTTTGCAAAAAAAATAAAAAAAAACACTTGCATTCTTCCATGAAGTAGGCTATACTAAGCAAGTCGGTTGACACGGCCAGTTGGTCAAGGGGTTAAGACGTCGCCCTCTCACGGCGAAAACACGAGTTCGATTCT
>CAKRVL010000115.1 GCA_934408705.1 uncultured Blautia sp.
TCCTTCAGATTCCATCTCACGATGGACACCCTTGCCTTCGGCTATATCCTTCCCACTACCGGGCGGATTCGGGACTTCAACCCGTTAGAAACGTGCGCCGCTAGGCGCACACCAAAAGGAGCTATGCAATTTTGCCATCTGGCAATAACTGCATAGCTCCTTTTAATGATTTCATCTTGCTAATGAGAATTAGTTAGCTGCTTCCTCGTCAGCTGTTTCAGCTTCAGCATCTGTATTTGCTGTATTATCTTCTGTCTTAATCAGAGAGATGAACAGAGTCTGTGCTACCGGCTGAACATCGTCACTCTTCGGTCCGATCTGTACATTGTACATGACACCCTGGTCGTCCAGGAAAGCAATTCCGTATGTACTTTCAGTCTCAAAAGAAACTCCATAAATTCCGTTAATAGAAACCTTCTCTACATCATCATACTCTGTTTCAAGTTCCTCAGCCATGGAATACAGATCATACTCTGTTCCAACATCAGTAGCTGTAACTACCATGTTTACGCCCTCTTCTGATTCCGGATCCTGTGCCTGGAATATAAGACCATCTTTTGCATCTTCATCTGTAACTTCCAGAACATTCCATTCACTTGGTACATAAAGATCAAAGCCTGGCTCGAAAGATAACCATGTTCCCTCATATGCTGCTTCCTCAAGCATGTCAAGTGTCAGCTCTGTAATATCAGCTGCCTCTGTTGCAGTCTCAGTATCTTCAGATGCATCTGCCTCTGCCCATACAGGAGCGGAAAATCCTGTAACCATTGCTGCTGTACATAACATTGCCATTACTTTTTTCCAGTTTTTCATTTTTTTACCTCACTTTTATCTTATTTTGTGATATTATAGAGAAGTGTTTGGAGATAATTTTAAATACCTTCAATTGCTTCATCACGCTGAATTAACTATATATTATTTTTTTTAAAAAGACAATACACATGGGATGAGATGACACTTTCAGTGATATTTGTCATTATTTCCACACATTACTTGTTATTATTTCCAGGGAGGATTTTGACATTGAACATTGCAATTATTGATGATGAACTGCAGGATTTAAATCTACTTTCTGCTGCCGTTAAAGAATACTATGCCGACAGACAGTTTGCAGTGCAGTTACACAGTTTTTCTTCTCCATCTGCCTTCTGGAAGGACTACACAACCGGCAAATATGATCTGATTTTTCTTGATATCTATATGGAGCATGACAATGGAATGGATGTCGCCATCAGACTCCGCGAAAAAGGGGACTCCTGTTCCCTGATCTTTGTTACCAGCAGTGATTCCTTTGCTGTTGCAAGCTATGATGTGCAGGCTGCATATTATCTTCTTAAACCCCTTGATGTATCCAGACTTAAAAAAGTACTTTCTTCCATTCAGATAAAAAACGCACAGGATGCACGGTACATCGAAGTAATTTGTGACCGTACACCTGTGCGTGTTCCTGTTAAAACTATTTTATATGCAGACACCTTTCACAATGCTGTCCATCTCCATACAGATGCCGGAGTACTGCGCACCTATCTTACCTTTCAGAAATTCGAAGAACTGATTGAGAATCTGCCTTGCTTCCTCTCCTGCTACCGTGGTTGTCTTGTAAATATGGACCGTATCCACAAAGCACTTGAAGAAGGCTTTCTTCTTGACAATCAGGAAATTGTCCAGATTCGCAAGCGCGGAGCCAATGCCATCAAAAAAGAATATCTGAATTATCTTTTTTCAAATGCTTTTTCATAAAACCTGAGCATTTATATCATCCAGAGGTATAAACACATTTGCCCGGAATATGCCATTTTCTTCTGAAAAGTCCGCATATCCACCATACTTTTTTGCTGTATTGCAAACAGAAGCTGTTCCAATTCCCATTCCGCTGTGACTGGTAGAATAAAAAACATTTCCCGTTCTTCGCACCTCTGTACTGTATGTATTCTCAATGTTGATCAGCAGTTTTCCCATTCTCACCTTACAGCTGCAGCTTACATATTCTTTTTGGGTTGCCTGGTCTCTTTCAACTGCTTTTACTGCATTTTCCAATAGATTACCGAAAATCCGGCAAATATCCAGATCTGAAATTTTCATCTGTGAAGGAATTTCCACTGAATTGCGAAATTCCACTCCCAAAATTTCCAACTGCGATGCATAGTAATGCAGAATTGCATCCACTGACATATTTTTGCTGTAACATACAGGCATCTGCATTTTCGTATTGCTTTCCTCTGCAAATTGATGAAAGTACTCCTTTAACTCCTCATAATGCCCCTGTTCCAGCAGCATAGAAGCCGTTCGGATATATTGACGCAGATCATGTCTTGTATGTCCTGCTTCCTCCAACGCTTCCGTCAGTTTCTCATAATGTTCCTTTTGTAACATCAGACGCAGCTCCATCTGCCTGGATTGCTCCTCATAAATCAGTTTCATCCGATATCCCTCTGTCAATTCCCTACAAAGAATTATTCCGAAGATTCCTGCCAGAATTGTACCGCCCCATTCCGGAAACCAGCCTCCGATAATCGGATCATACAGGGGCCAGATCCGATCAGCTGCCAGAGAAGCTGCATAAATTACTGTTCCCAAAAGGAGCAAAACTCCCTCACTAGATTCTCTGGTATAAAAAAAGGCTGTTATGAGCAGGCATGACGCAGCAAACCATTTCAGACCTTCTGTTGCCCAGGAAACACCATAAGACAAAGCTACAGTATCTTTTCCCATGGCAAAAACACCAAACAGAGTAATGACAATTCCAGCCACCGCAGTAAAAATAACAGTCCATCTGATCCATTTGTACTTTCTTCCCGTAGTCTCATATTCCAGAAGCAGCATTGCAGGAAAAGCCAGAAAACAGAACAACATCTCAAGGGAAAACCAGGGCTGCACAGAAAGCGCCGTATAGGTGTAAAGAAGAGGATAAAAGGTGTACCCAAGTACACAAGCGCACACTCCTGCAAACAGTATATACGCTCTGCATCTGGTTCTGAAAAATGCCCATAAGGAAAATATCAGGGTCAGGAAAATTAATGTAAATAAGGAGGAATTTATAAATACCTGAATTCCTCTTTGTGTATTTACCTTCAATGGATTTCCAAAGGCCGGCACATACTGGATTCCAGGAGAGGCAGAATTTTTATCTGTCACTGCGATCATAATTTCCACAGAAGTATGCGCCTTAAATGTAAACATTCTATGCTGAAGTCTCTCTACATAATATTCGGGATCCGGATTTCCCACCTGCTCCATCAGAACACCATCCACATAAAGATTATATGCAGAAAAAATTTCCGGAAGGTATAACCCATATGTATGTTCTTCAGAGGGAAGCATAATTCTCAGACGATAAGTAGCGCTTCCGTACGGATTCCCTTCCCGGTCATTCAGTTCCATCCCACCGTATTCTCCAATGGAAATATAGCGAAAATAATATTTCTCCAGATCATCTCCCGGCGTAAGCAGTACATTAGGATAATATTCCCACTCTCTGGACAGATAATAAACAGGAAAATCTTCATAGGAGTCATCTGTATAAAGAAGCCCGTGTATGGTCTTTTCCTCTTTTGTCATATATTTGTTATTTGAATAATACAACACATTAAAAAACATCAGGGACAGGAGCATGGTTATAAGCACCGTTCTCCATAATATTTTTCTATTTTTCTTATCTGCGTTGTTTTCCTTCACTCCGATCCCCCTTTCGGAGAGTACCGCCTTTTTTCGTTGGCAAATACCATAACAATATTAACATAATTACAATTATCCCAGCGATAGCAGATGTTTTTTTATGTTCTTCCTGTGCCTGTTCTCCCTGCTTTTTCTCTTCTATCTGCTCTTCTTTCTCTTCAGACTGCTCTTCCGACTGATCTTCTGATTGCTCCTCCGATTTCTCTTCCGGCTCCTCTTTCACCATATATTCTCCAGTCTTCTCAATAGGAATCACAGCAACACTCTGTATCTTATTTACAGTGCCGGTATAAGCATTCCCTTCCTCATCTGTAAGTACAGTCTGAGAATCATTTTCTGTATATGGTATCTCTACAGTCGCCCCTGGAATATCTGTAATTTCATCTCCGTTTTTAAAAATTTTAATGGTAATCTCATTATCTTCCCTGGAAATATCAACCTGAAGCAGATCATCTTCTTTCACATTCCAGTTTTTTAACACATCCATCGGCATTTCTACCAGCACACCGTTTTTTTCAAAAGGAATCTCCTTTACCCCGGTGCTCATAAGATCAGAAAGACGATTTCCCACTATAATCGTAGATGTATCTGTCACCTTCTCCAGTCCATTCTCAATATCCGGAAATTTCTTTCCATCTCTGTCCGCATAATTTCTCTCGTACCAGCGCTCATTTGTAATCAGTTCTTTTCCATACTGAAACATATACATACCGGTGCTGCCACCTGGATAAGTGACACAGACACCATATTCCTGTTCCTGTTTCAGACAGTTTTCTTTCAAGTACAGACCATTTCTGCAAACATAAAAATCCTCTGACTTTGCTTTTTTCTCACCTTCTGAATCCTTTATATATATCTGAAATTCGCTTAACTGACTATCTGTAAAAGCATCGAGCACCATAGGAAAATACAGGGTATTTCCTGTACTGCAGCAAACCTGCACCTCTGGCTTATCAGGACGCTGTATGGTAATATAGGCAGTCGCTTTCGGAATAACAATGGAAGCTTCTGTCTGATATCCGGTTGGAGCAGCAAAAGTACCAGTGACCTTATAAACTCCCGAAACCGCAGTATTAACCTGACTAAAGTCCCATACAGAAGGCATCATCACAGAAGGATGCGCCGCTGTATCCTCATAGCTCTCACAGGTGCTTCCAAAAATATGAAAATCCGCTTCCAGACTTGTTCTCACTTTCATCAGGCTATGTCCGACCGGCACTGCATAAACCATACAGCGCTGCAGATTTTTTTCGTCTACACTTTCTATAGAGCGGATAACCATGTCTTTCTGTAAAACTCCGCCAAGAGCAGATTGCTGATAGCTAAGCACATCTAGCACTCCGTCAGATCTGTATCGATAAGTAAGGTTTTTTGTTTTCCCTTCTTTATAGGTCACCGTTAACGTATACACATTTCCGGGCACCATACTCTGACAGGAAAGATACATTCCATCCGTATCGCAGAAACCATACCCCTCTTCACTTACATTTACCCAATCTTCTCCCTCTTTTTTCAGCCAGATCGTTATGGTATCCGGATCTTCATCTGTGATCCACGGAAAGTAATAAATGCCTGCGGATACCATTCTGGAATATACCTGAATTTCCAGCTGACCTGGATTCTGCACTGAAATCTCCGCTGTCCATTCCGGCAGTTTTACTTTACTGCTATACTCATCGGGAAGCTGCACGGTGCCCTTGATCTTATAAGCTCCAGCAGTTTGCACATCCACCGCCGTATAGTCCCAGATCAGATTCAAATAGAGTTCCTCTCCGCTTTCTGTGTACGCAGTACAACCTATGTTATCATAAATTTCCCGCAATCCCTGCATATCTGTACCTCGCAGGACTGCGCCTGCTGGTATGTAAAAAATCCTTGAAAAATCCCTAATCACATTATCCGCTGCCTGCACCGTTCTTCCACCTGTCCCACTTAACAGAAGAAAGCAAAATGCAAAAACAGCCAGCCATTTCATCATTTTATTATTCATTTGTTTCTCTCTCCTGTCCCAAGCATAATTGATTATTTCATATAAAACAAGAAACCTGTGGCGAACCGCAGGTTTCCGTGAAAAGCAGCATATCAGAAACAGAACTCTCTGAAGAAGTCACATTCAGCATCATTGCACTGAGCTGCATCAATTGTCTTAATATCGCAGTGGAATACATGGCCTAGCTTATTGACCTTATCTCCAAACACACGGTATACAAATGGCACATTATTATCCATCAGCTTCTGCACCAGTGCAGGAGCCTGTACTTTCTGATGATCAGCCACCGAGGTCATACAGAATACCGGTGGATAAACATCTGTAATGCCATTCAACACATTAATCTGCTCCAGTTCTTCCTCTGTTCCGCCCTCCGGAAGAAATTCCTTCATGATCTGCATAGTCATTTCATCTGAAGCTTCCTTCGCAATTCTGTAGACACCGCAATTTAACGCAATTGCAGTAAGCGCAAATCCTTCCGGCACAGTAAAATCATATTTTGCAGCATAAGCTGGATTGGTACAGATTCCTGCATAAAGTCCAAGAAGGTGTGCACCTGCCGAATCTCCTACTGCGAAAATACGCTCTGTATCAAAGTGGAATCTGCCGGCACGCTTCATTACCCACTTACATACCAGATTCAGATCCTCCAGCTGTGCCGGAAATTTATTCTCCGGTGCCAGACGATATGTAAAATTCACTACTGCAAAGCCTCTCTGTGCAAGACTCATGCAGTAATACTGATATCTTTCCTTATCCCCGTACATCCATGCTCCGCCATGAACACTGATAATAACAGGAAGATCCTCCCCCTGTGCCTGTTTCGGTCTGTAGACATCCAATTTCTGTATCTCTCTGTTATCATGGCCATATACAATATTATCCCAACGGTCAATATCTTCAGGTGTATTTAAAAGAGCATCTCTTTCATCATCTGTTTTTTTAAATTCGGCTCTGATTCTATCGCTTAATTCAGACATTTCGATTCCTCCAGGTAATTATTTTGCTATATTCTGCATATATTATATATGAAAAATGTACAGAAAACAAGAACATTTCCTGTATAGCCTGATTTGTCCTGATTTGTATAAGAAAAAAAGAACACCTGATCAACTCAGATGTTCTTTAAAAGTTCGCCATTAGTCTTCAACTTTAACGATCTCTTTTTTGTTATAGCTTCCGCAAGCCTTGCAAACTCTGTGCGGCATCATAAGAGCACCACATTTGCTGCATTTTACAAGGTTCGGAGCGC
>CAKRVL010000116.1 GCA_934408705.1 uncultured Blautia sp.
CCTATCAGACGTGAAGTGGCAAGAGTAGCACTTGAGAAACTGATCGTAGATGGACGTATCCATCCGGCCAGAATCGAAGAAATGGTTGAGAAAGCACAGAAAGAAGTTGAGACTCAGATCCGTGAGGATGGTGAGAATGCAGCTATGGATGTTGGAGTCCATGGTATTCATCCGGAGCTTCTGAAGCTTCTTGGACGTATGAAATTCCGTTCAAGCTATGGACAGAACGCTCTGAAGCATTCTATTGAGGTTGCACAGCTTTCAGGTCTGCTTGCCGGTGAAATCGGAGTAGACGTACGCATGGCGAAGCGTGCCGGTCTTCTTCATGATATCGGTAAATCTATTGACCATGAAGTTGAAGGATCTCATATTGAGATTGGTGTTAATCTTTGTAAGAAATTTAAGGAATCACCGCTTGTTATCAATGCGGTAGCATCACATCATGGTGATGTAGAACCAGAGAGTCTTATTGCTTGTATCGTACAGGCTGCAGACGCGATTTCTGCTGCACGTCCAGGTGCCAGAAGAGAGACACTGGAGACTTATACTAACAGACTGAAGCAGCTTGAGGATATTACCAACCAGTTTAAGGGTGTTGAGAAATCCTTTGCTATCCAGGCCGGTAGAGAGATTCGTGTTATGGTAGTTCCTGAGCATGTAAACGATTCTGAAATGGTACTTCTTGCAAGAGACATTGCAAAACAGATTGAGTCTGAGCTTGAGTACCCGGGTCAGATTAAGGTAAATGTGATCCGTGAGAGCAGAGCCGTTGATTATGCCAAATAATCGGAGTTAATTTACATTAGAAATTAAGAAACCGCCCACATATTTTTTCATTTAATGAAAGATATGAGGGCGGTTTTTGTATACAGAAACCAAAAGCATAATCCCAATCAGACCTGCGTACAATGGTACAGGGTGAATATATGGAAAATGTACTCAGTACCAAAATAAGAGGTTCGTTTCCGGGATTTGCATTATTGCTGGCCGGGTTTCTTGCAGGTATGACGATTCCCAACTGTATTTACAGATTTTCATGGAAACAGCAGGCGTTTTCAGCGATTTATTTACTTGCAGCCTATGGAAAAACAGAAGGAGGTGGAGCTGACTATCTGTGGCAGCTGCTGTGGATGCGAGGAGGAGCTTTCTTTTTATCTCTATTGTGTGGCTTTACTGTGTTTGGAGTTCCTATAGCAGTTCTGGCAATGTTATTTACCGGTCTGGGACTTGGAATGGTATTTTCTATGTCCATATTGCAATTTGGACTTGCCGGAGGAATTGTTGCTGCTGGCCTTCTTTTCCCTCATTACCTGATATATATTCCATTGTGGAATGCAGTTTATCAGATGATTTATAAAGAATCTATGGGAATCTGGCGTAATCATGGTATTTTTCCAAAAAAAGTAAGGGATTATTTTATAAAAGCTTTTTTGTATACCATATGCTATGGCACCGGAATACTTCTGGAATGGTATGTGAATCCTTGGATTCTTGGAAGAATCCTGGACGTTGCCAATTTTTTATTATGAAAGTTCCGGACGGCAGTCATGAATGGGCTATGCCTGCGTGAATCAATTTACAAGATGTTGTGGTGGTTACCATAAAATAGACTTTATTTTGTATAAAACCCTTAGAAGCCTTATTTTATTTGATTTTTGATGAAAAAAAGGTTTGATTTTATGTCAATTACACAGTATAATACATATACATTTTAAGAGTAGTTATTGTGGGGAGGTAGCCCATCTGCACAATATATCGTGAAAGATAATAGGACATTTACTTACAGCTGCGAGGTAAGCTTTATTCGGCAATTTGAACGCAGATCGCGAAGCGACTGCATTCATGAGCAAGTAGCGGAGCGGACCTGGAATGTCCGCTTTACTATATGCCGGTATTCAGGGCTTTAATTGTGAAAACAATTTATAACAAAAGAGACAGGAAGTAAACAGCATGGAACAGGAAATACGCGAATTTATAGATTATTTGCATAACACGAAGAAAACATCCAGTAATACAGAGGTTTCTTATGAGCGAGACCTGAATAAGATGGCAGCATATCTGGAGATGAAGGGCATTGCGGCGGTGGCTGATGTCCGTGAATTTGACCTCATGGGATATATGGACTATATGGAAAAAGAGAACTTCGCATCTTCTACGATTTCCAGAAGTGTTGCTTCCATGCGTGCCTTCTTTCAGCATATGTTTGCACTTCGCAAAATAGAAGAGAACCCTGCGAACAATCTGAAGTCACCTAAGGTGGAGAAGAAGCTCCCGGAGATTCTTAGTATTCAGGAGGTAGATGACCTTCTGAAGCAGCCTGATCTGACCACTCCCAAGGGTATCCGTGATAAGGCAATGCTGGAGCTTTTGTATGCTACAGGCATGCGTGTCAGTGAGCTGATCCATCTGCAGACTACAGATGTGAATCTTCCTCTTGGCTATGTGATCTGTCAGGAGAATAAAGAGCGCATCATTCCTATTGGAAATGTAAGTAAGGAAGCTCTGAATCTTTATCTGAATGAGGGGCGCGGGGTATTTGTGAAGAATGATAATGAACGTGCTCTCTTTACAAACTGTCAAGGCAAGGCGATGAGCCGCCAGGGATTTTGGAAAATGTTGAAGGGCTATGCCCAGGAGGCCGGAATCCATCGGGATATTACACCACATACTCTCAGACATTCCTTTGCAGTCCATATGCTGCAGAATGGTGCAGATATCCGAAGTGTCCAGGAAATGTTAGGCCATTCTGATATTTCTACAACCCAGGTATATTTAAGCATGAATATTAACAGGATGCGTGATGTTTATATGAAAGCACATCCAAGACACTAAAAAACTCCTGAGTTCCGTTTGGAACCCGGGAGCTTTTTTTGTCTTAGAGTATTTATCAGAGATGTCTTTAGCACATTTCAGCAATTGAATACAGCAGCTTCTCGGACTCATCCCATCCAAGACAAGCATCTGTAATTGATTTACCATACACATGATCCGGTCCGATCTTCTGGTTGCCAGGCTCGATATAGCTCTCGATCATAAGACCTTTTACAAGACCGCGAACATCAGAGTCCACCTGACGGCTGTGAAGAACTTCCTTGGCAATACGAACCTGCTGCTCGTACTGCTTTTTGGAGTTGGAATGGTTGGTATCTACGATGGTAGCCATGTTCTTCAGATTCTTTGCTGAATATTTTTCAAAAAGGAGACGAAGATCCTCATAATGATAATTGGGGATTGCTTCTCCATGTTTATTTACAGCGCCACGAAGAATAGTATGTGTCAGCTCATTTCCGGTAGTTTCAACTTCCCAGCCACGATAAATAAAGGTATGACTGCCCTGTGCAGCAACAACAGAATTTAACATAACACCAAAGTCACCGCTTGTCGGGTTCTTCATTCCGGCTGGCACATCCATGCCGCTGACAGTAAGACGGTGCTGCTGATCCTCAACAGAACGTGCGCCTACAGCCACGTAGGAAAGAAGATCAGAAAGATAGCGCCAGTTTTCCGGATAAAGCATTTCATCTGCACAGGTAAAACCGCTTTCTTCAATAGCACGGATGTGCATTTTGCGGATGGCTACAAGACCTGCCAGCATATTCGGCTTCTTCTCAGGGTCTGGCTGATGAACCATGCCTTTGTAACCCTCACCGGTAGTACGCGGTTTGTTTGTATAAACGCGGGGAATAATTAAAACTTTATCCGCGATTTTGTCCTGAACTTTACGAAGTCTCAGCAGATAATCACATACAGCGTCTTCATTATCAGCAGAACAGGGACCAATGATTGCAAGAAATTTATCGGATTTTCCAGTGAATACGTCACGGATCTCCTGATCACGTTTCTCTTTCAGTGCTTTGATCTTTGCATTAATGGGATATTGGTTGCGGATTTCGTCGGGTGTCGGAAGCTTTTTGATGAATTCAAATCCCATGGTATTTTCTCCTTTTATCGGCAAAATTGTTTTCAACTCAATATTATAGTCGATGAAAGAAAAAATGTCGATAGGCAAATTTCGTGAAAATTACTCTGATAATTCCATTTTGTTTAGGTAAATGAAATGAAGCAGGGTAAGAATCAGCTGGGAAATCAGCATTCCATAGAAATATCCACGGATTCCCAGTGTTGGAACAGACAGAAGGACAAAACCAATACGGATACACACTCCTGCCACATTATGGAAAAGACAGGCATCCGGTCGTCCGAGACCGTTCAGGATACTTTCCAGAGCTGTATTCGTATAAAGAAAGGGGCAGATAAAGGCCAGCGTTCTTATATAGATTCCTGCGGTTTCGCTGTGAAAAAGGAAAATCCCCAGATTTTTTCCAAAAACAAAGAAAAACAAAGTGCAGAATGTTCCAAAGAAAAAGCAGCTTTCGCAGGTGCGGCGAATTACAAAACGGATTCTTTTTTCATATCCCAGAGCCTGCAGGCCAGCAACAGAGGGCATCAGCATAACTGAAGCAGAATTGGTGACTGTTGCGGGAAAAAGGATCAAGGGCAGAGCCATTCCGGTGAAAATTCCATATACGGCTAAAGAGTCAGCATGGTTCATGCCAGACAAAAGCAGCTGCTGAGGGATGAGAATTACTTCGATGCCTGAAAGCAGGGTAAGCAGAAGCCGGTTTGCAGAATGGGGGATGGCTATCTGAAAAATTTCACTTACAACTGCCGGAATGACTTTCTGATGTAAATATGTTTTTATTTGTCTGAACAGTCTGATAATCGGTTTGTAATTTTCCTTGGAAAAATCAATTCCCAGTGCAAGCAGGCAGGATGCAGCTGCAACAACTTCACTGAAAAGGGTACCACCGGCTGCGATAACAGGTGTGATTTCACTTTTCCGGGAAATCAGGATCAGGCAGATTATATAAGTGCTGCCAATTCGGCTGATCTGTTCAAGAAGCTGGATAAAAGCTGGAATGCCGGTCTTTTTCTTTGCATAATAGAAGCTATTTACACATGAATGTAGTGCTGACAGGGGAAAACTAAAGGCAAGAATGTGAAGTAAAACGGCTGTGCCAGGCTCCTTTAACAAGGAAATAGCTACGAAATCTGCATTGAGATAAATTAAAAGGGACAAAAGTCCACTGCTGCTTATTGAGAGAACCAATCCAAGAAGAAGTGCATCTCTGGCAGCATTTTCTTTTTTCAGTGCAGTAAAAGAGGCACACAGACGTGAGATGGCAGCCTGAATTCCCATACAGCAGGCAGCCAGGATGATTCCCTGGACAGGAAGGGTAAGCTGATAAATCCCTATTCCTTGTGCACCAACGGTGTGAGATAAGAATATCCTATAGAAGAAGCCCATAAGGCGGCTGGTCAGACCAGTGAGAGTAAGAATCAGGGTTCCTTTGATAAAAAGTCTGTCAGACATAAGAATCTGCCTATCTGTCTTTTTAGTAAGCTTATGCTGTAAATGTGCCTTGACAGAACTGCTATTATCTGGTAAAGTGAACTAGAAATCCAAGCGAAATACTAGGAAATAGAAAAGTACCTAAGGAGATAGATGAAACAACCCTTTCCCGGGCGTCTTTCATATCGAATTGATACCAATAAACCAGGAGGAAGAAAAATGGGAAAAATGATATATCTGGATAATGCGGCTACTACTAAAACCGCTCCGGAAGTTGTAGAAGCAATGCTTCCTTATTTTACCGAAATATATGGAAATCCATCCAGTATTTATGATTTTGCATCCAAGAGTAAAGAGGGTGTCAGCAAGGCAAGAGGTCTGATCGCAGATGCACTTGGTGCAAAAAAAGAAGAAATCTATTTCACAGCAGGCGGTTCAGAATCTGATAACTGGGCGCTGAAAGCTGCTTTTGAAGCATATAAATCCAAAGGAAACCATATTATCACAACCAAAATCGAGCATCACGCCATTCTTCACACCTGTGAATATCTTGAAAAAGAGCGTGGAGCGAAGATCACATATGTTGATGTTGACGAGAATGGTATTGTGAAGCTGGATGAGCTTGAAAAAGCTATCACACCAGAGACAATTCTGATTTCCGTTATGTTTGCCAACAATGAGATTGGTTCTATCCAGCCGATTAAGGAAATCGGTGCGATCGCGAAAGAACATGGAATTCTTTTCCATACAGATGCGGTACAGGCCTTTGGACAGGTACCGATCAATGTTGATGAGTTAGGCATTGATATGCTCAGCTCCAGTGGACACAAGCTGAATGGACCGAAGGGAATTGGTTTTCTCTACATTCGCAAGGGTGTTAAAATCCGTTCCTTTGTACATGGTGGAGCCCAGGAGAGAAAACGCCGTGCAGGCACAGAGAATGTGCCTGGAATCGTAGGCTATGGAGCTGCAACAGAACGTGCAATCCGTACAATGGAGGAACGCACAGAGAAGGAAATTCAGGTGAGAGATCATTTTATTGACAGAATCCTGAATGAGATCCCATATGTGAAATTAAATGGTCACCGCACCAAACGTCTTCCTAATAATGTGAATGTAAGCTTCCAGTTTATTGAAGGTGAGTCTATGCTGCTGATGCTTGATAATTACGGCATCTGCGCATCCAGTGGTTCTGCCTGTACATCAGGTTCTCTGGATCCGTCCCATGTACTTCTGGCAATCGGACTGCCTCATGAGATAGCACATGGTTCTCTGCGTATCACATTAAGTGAAGAGACTACTCTGGAGGACGCTGATTTCGTAGTAGATAAGCTGAAAGAAATTGTAGCATACCTGAGATCAATGTCTCCATTATATGAAGATTTTATAAAAAAACAGAAAAATTGATTAAAACACTTGCCAGGAGGAAAAAAAGATGTATAGTGAGAAAGTAATGGATCATTTTCAGCATCCACGTAATGTTGGAGAAATAGAGAATGCAAGCGGTGTCGGTACAGTAGGAAATGCCAAATGCGGCGATATTATGAGAAT
>CAKRVL010000117.1 GCA_934408705.1 uncultured Blautia sp.
GGCATGAAAAAGAAAAAAATAAACAGCAATAACCTGTTGCTGCTGATCACCATTGTATTATTCTTTGTAATGTATGCGGCAGGATGTATTGTATATGCGGACAAGGGTTTTACCCGTTTTCAGACATTCCTGAATATCCTGATCAATAATGCCGGACTTATCTGTGTCACAGCTGGTATGACATGCGTAATGCTTACCGGTGGAATCGATATTTCTGTAGGTTCCATAGTTGCTATGGATTGTATGATTCTGGCAGTGGGAATCGAGCAGTGGGGCTGGTCCAGTCCGATGCTCATGCTTCTGATTCTTGTGATTGGTATTGTATTTGGTATTGTTCAGGGCTTCTGTATTTCCTATCTGGAGATTCAGCCGTTTATCGTAACTATGGCGGGAATGTTCTTTGCCAGAGGTATGACAGCGGTTATTTGTAAAGAGCAGGTAAGTATTGTGTCTGACAAAATTTTCACAACTCTTTCCAGCTTTAAGATTTCTCTTCCTTTCGGAGGATACCTGAATAAAAAGGGTGTTATGCAGTATCCCTATCTTCGTGTTACAGTAGTGGTAGCGCTGATCGTAGTTCTTGCTATTTATCTGATGCTGAAATATACACGCTTTGGACGCAGTATTTACGCAGTAGGCGGCAACCAGCAGTCTGCAACCTTAATGGGACTTGATGTTAAGAAAACCCAGATGAAAGCATATGTTCTTTCCAGTTTCCTTACCTCTATCGGCGGAATCTGCTATTGCTTGAACACTATGGCAGGTACCACCACCCAGGCAACAGGTCTTGAAATGGATGCTATTTCATCTGCTGTCATCGGTGGTACACTTCTTACAGGTGGTGTGGGAAATGTGCTGGGTTCCTTGTTTGGCGTACTGATCAATGGTACTATTTCCACTTTGGTAAAAACCAATGGAAAGCTGATCAGTTCCTGGTCAAATATTGTGACAGCCATTCTGTTGTGCTTCTTTATCGTACTTCAGAGCGTGTTTGCACTGGTGAAGGAGAGAAAGAGTAAATAATTGAAAAAAGAATAAAATGAAGCAGGCGGGTACATGATTGAGATGTGTATCTGCCTGTTTTGTTTTGGGAATAATGGAATAGTGAGGAATATACAAATTAGTTGGCTGTAATTTACTGCATTACGATTTAGTAAATTGTAATTGACTAAAATTTAAGAACTGATAAAATATCTTTACAAGAAAGGGCACATATATGTTTATAGAAAGAATAGCTTAGAAAAGAATCATAAAAAGAACAAGCGAGTACATTACAAAAAACAGGAGGAATACATCGGAATGAATAATATCACAAAGAATGCACTGGAAGAATCTCTGAAGAAATTTCTCCTTCAGAAGCCTTTGGACAAGATCACTATCAGCGATCTGACCACAGACTGCGGAATCAGCCGAATGGCCTTTTACTATCATTTCAAAGATATTTATGATCTGGTTGAATGGGCGTGCATCGAGGATGCTTCCAGAGCCCTGCAGGGGAAAAAGACTTACGATACCTGGCAGGAAGGAATTGAACAGATATTTGAAGCTGTTTTGGAAAATAAACCGTTCATCTTGAATGTATATCATTCTGTGGGCAGAGAACAGGTGGAAAATTATCTGTACAGCCTGACGTACCAATTGATTGAGGGCGTTGTGGAAGAGCAGAGCGAGAATCTGATGGTCACAGAAGAGCAGAAGAAATTTATCGCGGATTTTTACAAATACAGCTTCGTTGGGGTGATGCTGGATTGGCTCAAGCGTGGAATGAAGGAATCACCGAAGGAAATCGCAGATCTTATATGCATAACTATGCATGGAAATGTTGGAAATTCACTGCGGAATATGGAGAAAAATAAATAATAAACTTTACAAAGTGAGGCGGATGATAAGTTTTTTGTCATCCGCTTTATTTTGTAAATTGAGGAAAATGCTTTTTCGACGTAGAATACACTCAGAAACAGGAAATACTAAATAAAAGGCAGCAGAATTTCGAATCATACAAATATAAACACAAATAGCCGGAAATAATGTAACGGTAAATTTCAGAAAGGTGGTAATTTTTATGTCAAAGAAAAAACATTCCGTATTAGGTATGGCAGCACTTGCCGCAGCAGGTGCAGGAGCAGCAGTTCTGGCAAATAAAAGCCGTGAGGAGAAACAGATCACAGAAGCACATGTAGACCCGAATTACCGCAACACAGAACGTGGTAAAAATGAGAAAAACAGCAAAGGTATTTATTATACAAACGGTAACTACGAAGCATTTGCCCGCCCGGAGAAACCGGAAGGCGTAGATGATAAGCATGCATATCTGGTAGGAAGCGGACTTGCTTCCCTGGCAGCAGCTTGTTTCCTGGTAAGAGACGCACAGATGCCTGGCGACCACATTCATGTTCTGGAAGCAATGGACATTGCAGGCGGCGCATGTGACGGTATCTTTGATCCGATGAGAGGATATGTAATGCGAGGCGGTCGTGAGATGGAGAACCATTTCGAGTGTCTCTGGGATCTTTTCCACAGCATTCCATCTCTGGAAAAACCGGGAGCATCCGTATTGGATGAGTATTACTGGCTGAACAAACACGATCCAAACTATTCTCTTTGCCGTGCTACTGTAAAGCAGGGAAAAGACGCCCACACAGATGGCAAATTTAACTTGAGCCAGAAGGGCTGCATGGAGATCATGAAGCTGTTTTTCACAAAGGATGAGGATCTTTATGATAAGACCATCGAAGATGTGTTTGATGATGAGGTTCTGAACTCCACATTCTGGTTATACTGGAGAACCATGTTTGCATTCGAAAACTGGCACAGCGCACTGGAGATGAAGCTTTACATCCAGCGTTTCATCCACCATATTGGCGGACTTCCGGATTTCAGTGCCCTGAAATTTACCAAATACAACCAGTATGAGTCCCTGATCCTTCCGATGCAGAAATATCTGGAGGCAGCAGGCGTTGACTTCCAGTTTAACACAGAGGTTACCAATGTACTTTTCGATATCCATGATGGCAAAAAAGTGGCAACAGCCATTGAGTGCAAGGTAAAAGGTGTTGAGAAGGGAATTCTTCTTACTGAGAATGACTATGTATTTGTTACCAACGGAAGCTGTACAGAGGGAACCATCTACGGTGACCAGAACCATGCTCCAAACGGAGATGCTGAGGTTCGTACAAGCGGCTGCTGGAGCCTTTGGAAAAATATTGCAAAACAGGATCCGTCCTTCGGACATCCGGAGAAATTCTGCTCTGATATTGCAAAGACCAACTGGGAGTCTGCAACAGTCACCACACTGGATGACAAGATCATTCCTTATATCACAAATATCTGCAAGCGAGATCCAAAGAGCGGCAAGGTTGTTACCGGTGGTATTGTAAGCTGTCAGGATTCCAGCTGGCTGTTAAGCTGGACCATCAACCGTCAGGGACAGTTCAAGGATCAGGATAAAGATAAAGTCTGCGTTTGGGTATATGGCCTGTTCACAGATGTACCTGGCGATTATGTAAAGAAACCGATGAAAGAATGTACCGGTAAGGAAATTACAGAAGAGTGGCTGTACCATATGGGCGTACCGACTGATCAGATCGAGGATCTGGCTGAAAACAGTGCAGTCTGCGTACCGACTATGATGCCTTATATCACTGCATTCTTCATGCCAAGAGCAAAAGGCGACAGACCGGACGTAATCCCGGATGGCTGCGTGAACTTCGCATTCCTTGGACAGTTTGCAGAAACTCCAAGAGACACTATATTCACCACAGAATATTCTGTTCGTACCGCAATGGAAGCTGTATATGGACTTATGGGCGTAGACCGTGGTGTTCCGGAAGTATGGGGCAGTGTTTACGATGTACGAGAGCTTCTGGATGCCAGCGTAAAGCTTATGGACGGCAGATCCCCGCTTGAGATTGAACTGCCTGGACCGCTGAACCTGGTGAAAAAGCCTCTGCTGAAAGCAATCAAGGGAACCTTAGTGGAGAAGGTACTGAGAGATCATGATGTGATTAAGGATTATATGCTGGAGAAATAAGCGGCGGTAAAATTTTATATGTTGAACGCAGATAAGCATTCCCCGCTTCAAGTGCGCGGAGCACTAAGCGGTGGGTGAGGGGGATGCTTATGTCAGTGGGAGCTTTAAGCTCTCACTGACAGATCGCGAAGCGACTGCGTTCATGAGCAAGTAGCGAAGCGGACCTGGAATGTCCGCTTTACGCGAGCGAAGAGTCGGAGTAATCCGGCTCTTTGTTTTGTACAGCAACAAATGAAATTGAAAAATTGAAAAACTGTTTAAAGGCGAAACAGCGGAATCTTGCAAGGCTATTAACAGTGTGATAAACTAGAGCTTGTTTGAAAAAGGCTTTCTGCAAAATAAGATGTAATATTGCGATTTCTGGATAAGAAGTTGTTTGGCGCAAGAGGAGAAAATTGTATGCAGTATATTGAATTTGGAAAAGATAAGGATAAGGTATCTGAAATTGTTATGGGACTGATGAGAATTTCAGAGATGCCCACTGGCGAGGTTTCGGGTTTGATTGAGACTGGTCTTGAAGAGGGAATTAACTTTCTGGATCTCGCAGATATTTATGGTGGTGGAAAAGCAGAAGAAGTGATAGGAAAAGTTTTTACAGAGAATCCTTCTTTACGCACTGAATTTTTCATTCAGTCAAAATGCGGAATCCGTTGTGATCCAGATTTTACCTATTTTGATTTTTCCAGAGATTATATTCTTGAGTCTGTAGATGGAATTCTGTCCAGACTTCACACAGATCATCTGGATAGTCTGCTTCTTCACAGACCAGATGCGCTTATGGAAACAGATGAGATTGCAGAGGCTTTTGACCGTCTTTATAAAGCTGGAAAAGTACGGAACTTTGGGGTTAGCAACATGACGCCTATGATGATGGAAATGCTGAGCAGAGAAATACAGTTCCCAATTTGTGCAAACCAGATTCAGCTTAGTTGCGCCGTTACTCAGGTTTTGGACGCTGGTTTTCACATGGATATGCAGTGCGATAAGGGAATCATGCGGGATGGGGGTGGAGTACTGGAATACTGCCGTATGAAAAAGATTCCGGTTCAGGCGTGGTCTTCCCTTCAGTATGGATATTTTCAGGGGACTTTTCTTGGATCTGATAATTATCGGGAATTGAACACTGTGCTCAACAGAATTGCTTCTGAAAGGGAGGTCACTCCTATGGCTGTCGCTCTTGCCTGGATTCTCCGCTACTCCGGAACGACTCAGGCTGTAATCGGCACTACGAAATCGACTCGTGTTCGTGAAGCAGCAAAAGCAACAGAATTTAGGTTGAGCAAAAAAGAGTGGTACGAGATATATCTGGCAGCAGGAAATGATCTGCCATGATGAAATAATTAAAAAAGGATCAGGGAGCACGAATACTTATAGATACAGCTGAAGTAATATCTTTCAGCTGTATTTTTGTGCATAATTATTGTGGACAAATAATAATTGAAATCAATCAAAAAAACAATTATAAAAAAATACGATTGTTTTTTTGCGTGCTTTTGCATATAATTTTTGCAAAATGATAGTGCCTTTTTAATTAAAGCACCCTCAGTAACAACAAATGAAACGATAAAGTGAAATTGAGGAGAGCCATTATGGAAAACAAAATTATCGTACGAAAATATGCAGAAAAAGATATTCTAGCCATGATCCGCATCTGGAATGAGATTGTGGAAGATGGTGTGGCATTTCCGCAGGAAGAATGTCTGGATGAGAAAACCGGCGCGGAGTTTTTCGCAGCGCAGACTTATGCGGCGGTAGCAGAGAACAAAGAGAAAGGACAGGTCCTGGGATTATATATTCTTCACCCGAACAATGTAGGCCGCTGCGGACACATCTGCAACGCCAGCTATGCCGTATCCCGCGACAGCCGTGGACTTCATATTGGAGAAAAGCTGGTAAAAGACTGCTTAGCTCAGGGGAAAGTGAAAGGCTTCCGTGTGCTGCAGTTTAACGCAGTTGTGGCGAGCAATGTTCATGCAAGACATCTCTATGAGAGAGTTGGATTTCACCAGCTAGGCGTGATCCCAGGGGGATTCAGGCTGAAAAATGGGGAGTATGAGGATATCTGTCCGTATTATATTGAACTATGATAAAAATATAAGTCAATATTATTATTAGATAGTGCGTATGATTGTATGCGATATATAAATTTGGGCTGTTTTGTTATAAAACTAATGTTCTTGCTAAAAGATATAAAATTATGAAAAGTTTATAAAGATAGAAATTAGTATAGTAATTTTACGAGTGTTTTGATAA
The DNA here is from genome assembly GCA_934408705.1 of uncultured Blautia sp. GTDB lineage: Bacteria > Bacillota > Clostridia > Lachnospirales > Lachnospiraceae > Blautia_A. The sequence continues at coordinate 6,284 of CAKRVL010000117.1, forward strand.
ACTATAAGAAATAAAGGCAGAAAGAGGGTGACGTGGACTGAAATATACTTCACATATAAGATAAAAATGAAAAGATTTTTTTCAAAAATAAAAATACAGTCAGAAGAAATAATAAAGTACATGAGATGACTATACTGAATCTAAAGAAGGGAAATGCTCATGTCAAACACAAAACATGAAGATACAATTATGAAAATGGGTTTTCGGTATTTTCGTGATCAAATATTGAAGATGCTGGGAATTGATTACGACTATGTGGATATCGGACCTACAGAGCTTGTGGAATTAACCATTCATTCCATGTTTATGGACTTTACGTTTCTGACGACAGAAGATTTTTATATCCATGTGGAGTTTCAGACCACGGATTCCGGGGAAGATGATCTGAGAAGATTCCATGCATATGAAGCTGTCTTTTCCCATGAAACAGGGAAAAAGGTG
>CAKRVL010000118.1 GCA_934408705.1 uncultured Blautia sp.
TCCGTGGACGATATGAAGAACCTGAAAATCCGTGTTGCCGGATCCAATCTTCTTATGGAATGCTATAAGAGATGGGGGGCAGATGCAACTAACCTGAACTGGTCTGAAACATACACAGCCCTTCAGCAGAATACCGTTGAGGGACAGGAAAACCCGCTTCCTGCCATTGACGCGGCCAGCGTACAGGAGGTTCAGCCATACTGCTCTATGTGGGATGCTATCTATGACTGTCTGTTCTTCTGTATCAACCAGGAGATTTATGACGGTCTTACACCGGAACAGCAGGCTGTTGTGGATGAGGCAGGACAGAAAGCTGTAGAATATGAGCGTTATATCAACCGTTCCGGCGACGAAGAGATCATGAACCGCTGGGAAGAGAAAAACGGTGTGACCTTTACAGCAAAAGAGGATATGGACATTGACTCCTTCAAGGAAGCTGTAGATGGTGTGGATGAATGGTTTATTGAGGAATTGAAGAATCAGGGCTATGACGATGCGGAAGAGCTGGTAGAGACATTTACCGGAATCGGTGATTACAGCGATCTTGGCTGGGAAGATACTACCTGGAACTTTGCCTGCTCCACAACTGAGACCTCTACCTGGGCCGAGGGCGGACGCAAGTTTGGCGAGCTGATGGAAAAGGCCACAGGGGGAAAAGTAAAGGTAAATATTTATGCAGCCGATCAGCTGACCAACGGAAACCAGTCTGAAGGAATCCAGGCGCTGATGAATGGAGATCCGGTACAGATTTCCATGCATTCCAACCTGATCTATTCAGCCTTTGATCCAAGATTTAATGTAGTCTCCCTGCCATTTGTTTACGATTCTGTAGAAGATGCAGATGCCAAATTCGATGGTGCTGCAGGAGATAAGATGAAAGAGATTCTCAGTGAGTACGGACTGCACTGCATGGGTATTGCAGAGAACGGTTTCCGTGAGCTGACAAACAGCGTCCGTGAAGTAAAATCCGTGGACGATATGAAGAACCTGAAAATCCGTGTTGCCGGATCCAATCTTCTTATGGAATGCTATAAGAGATGGGGAGCAGACGCAACTAACCTGAACTGGTCTGAGACTTACACAGCCCTTCAGCAGAATACCGTTGAGGGACAGGAGAATCCACTGCCTGCTGTGGATGCAGCCAGCGTACAGGAGGTTCAGCCATACTGTTCCATGTGGGATGCCATCTATGATTGTCTGTTTTTCTGCATCAACCAGGATATTTATGATGGCCTTACACCGGAACAGCAGGAGGTTGTAGATAAGGCCGGAAGAATGGCTGTAGAATATGAGCGTTATATTAACCGCTCCGGTGATGCTGAGATCATGAACCGTTGGGAAGAGAAAAACGGTGTTACTTTTACAGCGAAAGAGGATATGGACATTGATTCCTTCAAAAAAGCTGTAGAGGGTGTGGACGAGTGGTTTGTAAAAGAATTGAAGAACCAGGGCTATGACGATGGCCAGGAGCTGGTAGACGCTTTTAAGTAAACTGTGTGAATGTGCATCATCCCCCGATGCATATGACTTATAAATTGAATAGTGCCCCAAAAAACACCTCCCGGGATGTGAATATGAAACACATTCCGGGAGGTGTTTTTGCTTGTAAATAGCTTCTGGTTGAAAGACAGGTGGGGATTTTACAGTAATCCGGTGATCCTGAGAGCGCACCACACCAGCAGTATGGCCATGATCCCATTCATCAGCTTATAATGGCTGCTGTAAAATCTCTTTAGTGCATTTCCTGCAAACGCCCAGATCAGGTTCCCAAGGGCACCAAGAAACATCAGATATACTGCGAAGCAAAACAGCATAGGCACTCTTGCTTCATAGGGCAGAATATAAGCGGAAAACATGGTCAGCCCATAGATGATGATCTTTACATTTATCAGCTGCAGGAAAAATCCCATCAGCCAGGTTGGCTTTTTGTCCTGGACATTGTCAGAGGGCGGAATCCTGCGCCAGGTCTGCCAGGCAAGATAAAGAACATAAGCTGCGCCAAGATATTTCATAACAGGCTGGATTCCAGGAATGATTTTTCCAAGAGTACTGCAGAACAATCCGGAAAGACACATCAAAGTAAGAGAGCCACTCCAGATTCCGGTCATAAAGCGCATATTACCGGAAATACCGTATTTGCTGGCTGTGGACAGCAGAAGAATATTATTTGGTCCGGGAGACCACACGGTGAGGATGGCAGACAGTGTCATTTCTATGAAGACGGATAAAGGCATGGGACGTCCTCCTTAGGTAAGCTTAAACATTTGATTTATGAAAAATATAATTAATAATGATAACACAAAAATATCGGATTGTATATAAGATGCCGCCTGATTGGGTTAAATTCGTGCAAAATGGGAATGATTGTGTTATAATACAGAAAATAAAAAGAATATTAAAAAATAGAGCTTGCTTTTTGCTGAAAGAAACAATTAGAGTTTGAAAATAACAGTGCGTGAGGAGGACGTGTTTATGTTGAAAACCTGGATACCGGAGGAGATTCCGGAAAAAGAGGAGCTGAAGAAGCGGATTAAAGAAGCCGGAGAGAAGCTGTATCAGCAGCAGATGAAGCTGAAAGAGCACAAACTGCCTGTGTTGGTGCTTTTTGAAGGCTGGGGTGCATCCGGCAAAGGAACCACCATCGGCAGAGTGATCAAATATATTGATCCCCGCTTCTTTAAAGTAGCAACTATGTCAAAGCCTACAGAGGACGAACTGCGCAGACCGTTTCTGTACCGCTATTTCAATCAGATTCCGGAAGCTGGTAAATTTACCTTTCTGGATTCCGGGTGGATGGAGCAGACCTGCAAGGATTGCCTGAACGGTCTGGAAGAAGAGGATTACGCCAAACGGATCGACAGTATCAAACATTTCGAGCGCCAGCTCACAGATAACGGTTATCTTGTCCTGAAATTTTTTATGCAGATTGACAAAAAAGAGCAGACCAGACGTATTGAGAAGCTTCATAAGGAGCAGGATACCAAATGGCGTGTGGACGAGTTTGATAAATGGCAGAATGAACACTATAAACACTGCCAGAAGGTTTTCGACCGCTATCTGACTGACACCAATACTTCTATCGCACCATGGTATATTATTGATGCGAAGGACAGAAGCTTTGCAGAGCTTCAGGTGCTGGAAACAATGGTAAATAACATTGAGGTAGCCCTGCAGAATAGTGCTCATAGTGCGCCGCTTCTGCCAAATGTTTTCCCACTTGTGAAGATGCCGAAGCTTTCAGAAATCGAACTGTCCGATAAGGTGATAGAGGATGAAGAATACAAAAATGAGCTGAAGCATCTTCAGAAGAAGCTGGGTGAACTGCATAACCGTCTGTATCGCAAGCGTGTGCCGGTGATCATTACCTATGAAGGCTGGGATGCTGCCGGAAAAGGCGGCAATATCAAGCGGATCACGGAGGCACTGGATCCCCGTGGCTTCGAAGTACATCCCATTGCCAGCCCGGAGCCTCATGAGAAGGCACGCCATTATCTCTGGCGCTTCTGGACCAGATTGCCAAAAGACGGCCACATTGCCATTTTTGACAGGACCTGGTATGGTCGTGTAATGGTAGAACGGCTGGAAGGCTTCTGCAGTGAAAACGACTGGAAACGTGCCTACAATGAGATCAATGAATTTGAGAAGGAGTTGTCTGACTGGGGTGCTGTAATCATCAAATTCTGGGTACAGATTGACAAAGATACCCAGCTTGCCCGCTTCACAGACCGCCAGAATAATCCGGAGAAACAGTGGAAGATCACAGATGAGGACTGGCGTAACCGTGAGAAATGGGACGCTTACGAGGGTGCTGTAGACGAAATGCTCACAAAGACCAGTACGGTCTATGCGCCATGGCATATTCTGGAATCCGTGGACAAAAAGTATGCCAGAATAAAGGCACTTAAGATCGTGATAAAAGAGCTGGAAAAAGCGCTGGAATAACACTGGAATAATGCTGAAATAACACAGATGAGACACGGGATGTAAGTGGAGAATATATGGAATATGTAAAAGGGGACTTCTTTTGTGCAGTATCAGGGAAGTCCCCTTTGCGTAGTTAAGCCCGCAGATAGTTCCGCATGGTTCTTAACGCATTTTTTTCCAGACGGCTGACCTGTGCCTGGGAAATCCCAATTTCCCGGGCAACCTCTATCTGGGTTTTACCCTCGTAGAAACGCAGATCTATGATGTGCCGCTCACGATTATTCAGCCGGTTAATTGCCTCCCGGAGTGACAGATTTTCCACCCAGGTTTCCTCTTTGTTTTTCTTGTCGCTGATCTGATCCATTACATAAAGGGTGTCCCCACCTTCTGTGTAGACCGGTTCAAAAAGACTTACCGGATTCTGAATGGCATCCATAGCATACACGATCATTTCTTTTTCAATACCGATTTCGCTGGCAATTTCTGCAATTGTTGGTTCCCTCAGGTTAGTTTTCATATAGGTTTCTTTGGCATAAATAGCCCGGTAAGCAATATCACGGAGCGACCGGCTTACCCTTATGCTGTTATTATCCCGGAGATAGCGCCGGATCTCGCCGATGATCATAGGCACTGCATAAGTAGAAAATTTTACATTTAATGTAGTGTCAAAATTGTCAATTGCTTTTATAAGCCCGATACAGCCAATCTGAAAAAGATCGTCCATATTTTCGCTACTGTTCGAAAATCGTTTGATCACGCTCAGAACAAGCCGCAGATTTCCCTTGATGTACAGTTCTCTTGCCTTTTCGTCACCCTGCTTGATTCTGCGAAAAAGCTCTTCTTTTTCTTCTGCTTTCAGTATGGGAAGCTTCGATGTATTAACTCCGCAAATTTCCACTTTGTTAAGTGCCATTTTCTGAATCCTCCTTTAGTGCATGAGTAAACAAATTAGGATGAAGTAAAATGCTTTGTTATCTGTGAAGGTTGTGAACAGTAACAATGATTCTCATGCCGGAGGAGAAATATTCTGTTTTTATAAAAATTAAAAAAATAATAGCCCTTGACAAACTTAATATCTTAATTACTTTTACAGCAACGCTTTTCATCAATTTCTACAAGGATGATATCATCCCCGATCTGGCGGATACAGCTCCAGGGGATGATATATTCGCAGCCGGGCTTCCAGAAACAGAAGCAGAAGCAGCCGGGACCGGGGACTACCAGGGCAGTGATACAGCCGGTCTCACAGTTGAATTCCACATCCACAGGACAGCCAAGTGTACGACAGGTACAGATATTGATTACCTCTTTTTGCTTCAATTCACAAATTCGCATGAATAATACCTGTTTTTTATGAGATTATGCAAAAAGTCTGAAAATATGCATGGAGTTTGTTGACATACTTTTAATTGTTAAAGTATAATAAGAATCAAGAAGTTCAGTCAGTTTTATCGTACTGAAAGGTCAGATAATACGAAAACGAACGCATGGCAGAAGGGGAGCCATGAGGAAAGGGGAAAATCACATGAGATGTCCATACTGCAATCAGGATAATACGAGAGTAGTAGATTCAAGACCGGTGGAAGAAACCAATTCAATAAGACGCAGAAGATTATGCGATTCCTGCGGAAAAAGATTTACCACTTATGAGAACGTGGAGACTATTCCACTGATAGTAATTAAGAAGAACCTGAATCGTGAACAGTACGATCGTAATAAGCTGATCAACGGTGTCCGCCGTGCCTGCTATAAACGCCCCATTGCCAGTGATAAGCTGGAGGCTATGATTGACGCTATTGAAGGCGATATCTTCAGCACTGAAGATAAAGAAATCTCCAGTACCAAAATCGGAGAAATCGTAATGAGTCATCTGAAAGACCTGGACTCAGTTGCGTATGTGAGATTTGCCTCTGTATACAGAGAATTTAAAGATGTGAGCACATTTATGGATGAACTGAAGAAATTCATGAACTAAGAAAAATTCCTCGCGGTCGAGCGAGGAATTTTTCGCTACGCAAACGGAGCCAAAGGCGGAGTTCGCGGTTCCTGGGCCTCGCCGAAAAGCGAGGAACTTTTTGCTACACAAACGGAGCCTTATAGTGAAATAAAAAAAGACAGGCCGCAATGGACCTGTCTTTTATAAACTTCAGATAACAGAGGATTAGCAGATACCCTGAGCTTTCATAGCATCTACAACCTTCTCAAATCCGGCGATATTAGCGCCGGCAACATAGTTGTCCTCCATGCCATAACGTTTAGCTGCGTCATCAGCCTTGTGGAAGATGTCTACCATGATTCCGTGAAGCTTCTCATCAACTTCCTCTGCAGTCCAGGAAAGTCTCATGGAGTTCTGGCTCATCTCAAGAGCAGAAGTAGCAACACCACCGGCATTAGCTGCTTTGCCAGGCATGAACAGAACACCGTTCTCCTGCAGATAAGCTGTAGCGTCAAGAGTGGTAGGCATATTAGCGCCCTCAACTACATATTTGCAGCCGTTTGCAACAAGTGCCTTAGCACCGTCAAGTGCAAGCTCGTTCTGGGTAGCACATGGAAGATATACATCACATTTGATGTTCCAGATTCCGGTACCCTCTGTGTAGGAAGCACCCTCAACACGGTCTGCGTACTCTTTGATACGTCCACGTTTTACTTCTTTGATATCTTTTACGATGTCAAGCTTGATTCCTTCCGGATCATA
>CAKRVL010000119.1 GCA_934408705.1 uncultured Blautia sp.
TTTTTCATGCCGGCCAGCTTTTTCTTTACATCTATTAGACGCATAGAAAACAAAAATATCCCCAAATAATTCATTTTCGCATAAATAATTATGATAAGCTGATCATCCAATGCTAAACTAACAGTCCAAAAAAAACTAAACTAATTGTACTCTTGATACCTTCCTTATTTACAAATTTGCAGTAAAATATAGATATAAAGAAAAAGGGAGGTACCAAAGATGAAATTATCACTTTCTGCAAATATAAGCAAGTTGCGAAAAGAACACACTATGACACAGGAGCAGTTAGCGGAAGCCTTAGGCGTTACCTTTGCATCTGTCTCAAAATGGGAACGGGGTGTGGCGACGCCGGAATTAAACCTGATTGCGGAGATGGCAGATCTGTTTGAGGTGTCTATCGACGCGCTCATCGGATACCAGTTTAGAAACAATAACAGAGAAACTGTAATTGCAAGGTTGAAGCAGTATTCTCACGACAGAGATACTGAGGATGTTTTTTCTGATGTTGAAAAGGCATTACAGTGTTATCCGAATTGTTTTGATGTTGTTTATTACAGTGCCAGAATCTACCGTTTAAGAGGACTGACGCAAAAGAATGCTGCTTATTCAAAGAAGGCGCTTTCCCTTTGTGAACGTGCATGTATGCTGATCGGACAAAACAAAGATCCGGAGATAAGTGATGTTTCTGTTCGCAGGGAAATGGCTGAAATCCATTTTGCGCTTGGGGAATATGACAAAGGAATTGCATTATTGAAAGAGAACAATCCATGTCGGCTGAACCACTCTTCGATTGGAATGGTGCTTGCGTCCTCTTGCAATGATCCGGAGGGAGCACTTCCCTTTTTATCGAGGGCATTATTAGATTTAACTGTGACGCACTTTGAAATTGTGGTGGGATATATGAATGTTTTCTGTAAGACAAAAGATTATGCAAATGCTCTAGCTCTTGTGGATTGGGCTCTTGCCTTTTATCCTGGGCTAAAAGATCCCGAAAAACAGGGATATATGGACAAAAGCGAAGCATTTCTTTGGGCACTGCGAGCGGATGTTCTGCTGTCGCTGTGTAAAAAAGAAGAAGCAATCAACAGCCTTCGGCGAGCAAAGGATGTTGCATTGCACTTCGACGAATCACCAAATTACGATGTTTCAAGTATCCGATTTGTTTTCTGTGAGACTCCTGCAAGTGCTTTTGATGATTTTGGTGATACTGCCACGATTGGGGTTGATGAATTTATCAAAAGCCAGGAAAAAAGCGAGTTGAGCAATTTATGGAAGTGTGTCAGGGATGAATAACAATTACAAAGCCAAATGAAAAACTATACTGTGCAGTTTTATAAAAAGGAGGGCATGCTTTACGATTTTGCAATATACAACACACCTAATGTGCCAGGTCCACAATGACTTGATATAACACCACCTGCCCTGGTTTCCAATATCTCATCAAAAACGCCAAGCTCTTCCAGATAAGCCCGCACTTTCTCTACAGTTTCCTGTTTACAGCCAGAATGTGTTATGAATACACGTTCTGGTCTCGCATTTTTTAAATCTTTTTCCATATCTTTAACATAGTCCATGATAACAGAATTAATTTTCCCCCGGTATTTCTTAGAAGCATTCATGGCGCCATTTTCTACTACAATCCTGGGATGCAGTTTTAAAATACCTCCGGCCATAGCTGACACTGCATTGCAGCGTCCACCGCGGTATAAATAGGTGAGGGTATCAACCACAAAGCTTGCTCGCACATTTGGTTTCAACCTCTCTATCTCAGAAACTATCTGGGAAGCTGTCCGGTTATTCTTTGCCATAATTGCAGCCTCTACTACAAGAAGACCGATACCTGTAGAAAGGTTTGCAGAATCGATTACCTTTATCCTGTCTGAAGCCCCCAGCTCTTCAGCAGCAAGGCGCATCACATTTCCAGAGGTGGACATACCTGCAGAAATAGAAAAGCAGACAATTTCCCTTCCAGCCTCTGCATATGGGCGGAAAAGCTCCATGGCATCTGCCAGAGCAGGGGCTGAAGTTTTTGGTGTTGTCTTGTTTGCGTCAGACCAGGTGAAAATCTGATCAGGGGTAATGTCTTTTCCATCTTTATATTCACTGTCACCCAGAAGAATATGAAGCGGAAGAATGTCAATATCATATTTTCTCAATAACTCCTGCGAAAGGTCGCAGGTACTGTCTGAAATAATTTTTACCATATTCGTTTCTCCTCAAATAATTCGACTCATTTTCAATCAGATTCCCGGCCTACAAGAGCCAGAAATTTTTTATCAGACTGTATTCCCTGTGTCAGAAATCTTCCATCTCTGAATAGTGCATACGTTGTCACCGGTGCAGGAACGTTCTGTGCGGCTTCTCTGCTTGTAACATGAATTACCCTGAAAGAAATATTGTGTTCTTTTGCCACTTCCGCCACACGGGGCACCCAGTAACAGGTAAAGGGACATTGATCTGTATAGTAAAGAACAAATCCTTCCTCTTCTACTTTCGGGTGTCTTGCACATTCTTTGAATTTTGGCGGCTCAGTATCTGTGTCAAATGGTAAATACATAAGAGTGATTCCGCAGTCCGAAGTATCTGCAACAGAAAATCCCTTAAATTTTAAATACTTCGGGTCTGCCAGAAATTCTTTCTTTCGCCCTTCTGAAGACAGAATACAGATTCCCTTTTTCCCTTGTTCTTTTGCATCACGAATGCATTCATTCAGCAAATCATTGGAATAGCCGTGTCCCTTCATGGAACCGGATACCCATAAGCAGTTAATGTATATATATCCGTCTGCATCAATGGGCACCCAGGCATTCTCAGCAGGAATATATTCAATAAAACACTTTCCGCGCTCTGCACTCCGGTAAAAAACCAGTCCTTCTTCAAAGCGCTGTTTTAACCACTCTTTTTTTAGAGAGCTCTGTTTTCCTGACATAGCACAGCAGATATGTTCCTTGTCAATGTTTTCTTTTGTAATTCTAATATAATGCATAATATCGCCTTTCCCAGATATCATGATTGCGTCAAGCGGATATTCCAGGTCCGCTTCGCTACTTGCTTGATTCGGTTAAATAACCTTGATCTGACACGCTTTCATGGCTTCCAGAGCCAGTTCATGACTCTCTGGCGTTACTCCTGCGCAACAGAGCGAATCTACAATGATTGGCACTTCCGGCAAAAATGCTTTCAGAAGCATGGCATTGGAAATCACACAGATATCTGTACAAAGACCAACCAGAGTGATGCTGTCGATGGTTTCTGATTTGTGAAATTCTTTCAGAACTTTTCCTAAGGTTTCGCTTCCAAAGGTAGGTTTATCAATGGGGCCAGATTCCAGAAGCTCTGCAATCTCCTCCCTGATTTCCCAACCATAGGTACCGCGGATACAATGCTCTACAGGGAGCATTCTGCCCTCCTGAGTCTTCAGGTAATCTCCACCGTGAGTATCTCTCGTTGCCAGCACAAGCCCATTGAAATTCTTTACTTTATCTACTACGTTTGGCACAATAGCCTCTGCCTCTGGTGTGCCAAGTGCTCCGTCAATAAAATCGTTCTGCATATCGATCACAATTAAAATGTCCATATTCTTCCTCCGTATTTTACAAGCCATATGAAATACGGCATGTTTTCTTAAAAGCCTATTTACGCTAACTATACCACGTTATTAAGATTTCGTATACTGCAATAAGCTGATTTCAGCGTATGTATTTTTGAAATTTTATATTTCCTGTTACATAAAAATAAGCCATTCAGTCAGAAACTTATCTAACCAAATGGCTACTTATATCAGTTTTCTCTTACCAGTTTTTTTGACATAACCCAATAAAACATAGCACAAAATACCAGGGCAAACACAACACCAAATACATTTTGAATCACCCTGAGGCTGACTGCACCCTTTAATCCATAATTCTCTGCAGCGATAGCCAAAGCGCCAAATGTATTAAATACAGCCTGCCAGCCATATTTTGCAGAAAATCCCACACCGATTCCACCAAGGATTCCTATGTATGCATAGATGGATGACGGAAGCAGGAAATATAATGCTGTAAAACAAAGAACTCCTGCAATATTTCCCACAATTCTTTTCTTCACTCTGTACTGCATGTCTTCCATAAATGGTAAGATTGCTGACATAGCTGCAATACCTGCCCACATTGCACGTGGCATTTTAAAAAGCTCTGCAATACAAAGTACAGCCGGTACGCACAGGATCTGACATAACTGCCATTTTGTCCTGGAAGAAGAGAGATCAAACTCCTGCAGTACATCCTGTATCTTTCTTTTATAAACTCGGTTTCTGTGATTTCGATAAAATACCAGACAGGTAAGTACAGCTCCTGCTGCCATTCCCACCATTCTCATCTCATAGCTTTTTCCGGTTACATCATATCCATATAGCAACAGATATCCAAGAACGAGTGTGGACTGATTAAACATAAATGGATTATGACAGCCGAACAGAATCAACACTGCCAATGCAGCAATATTTAACAGCATTTCCGGTGCAGGGGAAAGCTGATTTGCCAGATGTGGACACACTGTCATAACTGCGAAAAACAAAGCCAGAAGTATGGTGGACTGTCCGGTATGGATTCCGAGATCGGCATTTCGAAATACCATAAGACATAATAAGACAACGACTCCTACAATACTGTTCTCTTTTCCAAGCAGAATACTGAAAATAGTAACAAATAAAAAACAAAACGCCATTGTGACCGCTACCTTCGCCATATATACAAACAGATGATATATTTTTTCTTTTGCGGTCTCACTTTTTTTCAGCAGGTCTTTTGAACCTGCCTGATTCAACTGAAGTTCCTGATAAAATGTCATATAGCACCTCCGCTTTTTTGTAAATAGGCATTTTATCACAAACAGGAAGGTAATTCAAGAACAAATTTTAAGAAAATAATTACCTGACCAGACTGCTGCTTTCGATTCTGATCATACGATATCCAATTCCAATATGCGTCTGGATGTATTGCACACCATTTTTTTCTGGTTCAAGTTTTTTCCGCAGTGTTGCCATAAAAACACGAAGGGAAGCAACGTCATTTTCAGAACACTGTCCCCAGATCTGCTGGGTAATATATGTATGTGTCAATACTTTTCCCACATTGCGGGATAAAAGACAGAGCAGCTTATACTCAATAGGAGTCAGATGTAATTCCTCACCCTTCAGATATGCACAGCCAGCCGAATAATCGATCCTTAATTCACCATTTTTAAAAACAGAGGTTTCCTGCTGTTCTCCGGTCTGCGTTATTGCAAGTCTCCTTTGCGCAACACGAATACGTGCAAGTAATTCCTCCACGGAAAACGGTTTCGTAATATAATCATCTGCACCAGCGTCCAGTGCTTCAATTTTATCTGTATCCTCACTTCTGGCGCTGATCACAATAATTGGCATATTCGACCAGGTTCGGATTTTCTTTATTACTTCTACTCCTTCCATGTCAGGAAGTCCAAGATCCAGAAGGACAATATCAGGATGATGGGAGGAAGCTTCCAGAATGGCCGAAGAACCGTTTTCTGCTGCCAGATATTTATAATCATGTGTCTTTAGTGTTGTAACGATTAGATTTCTTATAGGTCGGTCATCCTCAACCACCAGAATTAATGTTTTATTCATTTAATGTCACCTCACTTAAGGGTAAAGTAAAAGTAAAATTACATCCATGTGGATCATGGTCAGTCAGAATCAGGGTTCCGTCATGGGCTTCTATAATAGAGTGACAAAGCGCCAGCCCCAGGCCCAAACTTCGATGACTATCTGCAACTGTTGTTTTGCCGGTATAAAACATCTGGAAAATATGCGGCTTCATTTCCTCAGGAATCCCAGGTCCATTATCTTCCACGCTTATCTGCGCTTTCCCATCTGTTTTAGTTCCCCGAATGCTGATCACAGAGCCTGGCGGCGTATATTTTATGGCATTGTCAATTAAATTTACCAAAACCTGTATAATAAGGCGGACATCCATACGTGCAAGAACAAGTTCTTCACAGTCAGTTACGATTTTATAATCGTCATGCTTCCGGCTGATATGCCGCAGGGATTCTGCAATCACCTCATCTAACAGCTGATCTGTAAATTTGAATTTCAGTCTTCCATCATTTAGCCTGGTAATGGAAAGCAGATTCTCCACAACTCCGATCAGCCATTCAGAATCATCATAAATGTCAGTATAGATCTGATACTTTGTAGCTTCATCCAGCCGTTCACTGTTGCTAAGAAGCATGTCTGCATTGCCTGAAATGGAGCAAAGGGGAGTTCGAAGATCATGGGAAATTGCCCGAAGAAGATCTGCTCGTAACTGTTCATTTTTGGCTATTACCGCATTTTTCTCTTTTTCCATGGCATTTTGTGCGTTTTCCATTGCAAGTGCACATTCATTTATCACGGACAGCAGAATGCTGTATTCAAAAGAGTCTAGTGTTTCTTTCTGTAGCGGTATTCCTATTACACCGTAAACATTGTTCCCGCTTCGAATTGCCAGATATAAGCATTTGGCCTGTGGAAAATGATGTGTGGATGC
>CAKRVL010000120.1 GCA_934408705.1 uncultured Blautia sp.
GTTTTTTCCAACGCTCAGACCGGAAACGTGGTACTGATGAGTGAGCGGTTTATGAACGGCGAAGTGAAAGCAGGATTGCACTATCTGGTTCCCCTGACCGCATTTTTCCTTGGTGTGTTGGTAGCAGAACGAATTCAGGATAAATTCCGCTATGCGAAACGTCTTCACTGGCGCCAGGGAATCCTTCTGGTAGAAATTATCCTGCTTTTCCTGGTAGGCTTCATACCGGGGAATATGAACGTATTGGCTACCACTATGGTATCCTTCTCCTGTGCACTGCAGGTACAGACTTTCCGAAAGGTGGAAGGCAATTCCTATGCCAGTACCATGTGCATTGGAAACCTGCGAAGCGGCACCGCAGCTCTTTCCGCGTATATGCGTGAAAGAAAGCCCAGACTGCTTCATCAGGCACTGTGCTATTTTGCTATTATACTTCTGTTTGCCATTGGTGCAGGTATTGGCGGCAGACTTTCTATTGCATATGGAGTAAGGGCCATCTGGGCATCCAGTATTCTGCTGCTAATCAGCTTTCTGCTTATGTTCATTGAGGAAATTGAAGAGGCAGAGCATCACTGGCAGTAAATCAGCGGATTTGGAATATATCAGTAATACAGATCTTATTAAACGGAATCTCCAATTTGGGGTTCCGTTTTTTGTTATATCCAATCTCTGGATATTGTAATTATAAAAATATGCTTGACAAAAATATAAATCTAGTGTACTATTCAACTATGACAGTGATACAAGAAGGAGGGAGTCATGGAATACAATTCATCGCTGCCGATTTATCTCCAGGCGGCAAATTCTATAAAAAGAGATATTGTTACAGGCAAGCTGTCTCCGGGAGAGAAGCTCCCATCTGTCCGTGATCTGGCAGTAGAATATACTATCAATCCAAACACAGTCAGCCGTGTATATAAGGAATTGGAGCAGGAAGGTGTATGCTTTACCAGACGTGGAATGGGAACCTTTGTGACAGAGGATTCAGGAAAGGTGCAGCAGCTGAAGGAAGAAATGGCTGGTGCGCTGATTCGGGAATTTCTGGAAGGAATGGAGCAGCTGGGTTTTTCCAGAGCTGAAGCAATCAGAATTCTGGAAGAGACGAAGTGATGACGAGGAGTGTAAGAGAATGATTTTAGAGAGCAGAGAAATAACGAAAAAATACGGCAGTAAGACTGCTGTGAACCAGGTGTCATTAAGTCTGGAAGCCGGACTTGTATACGCGATGCTGGGACCTAACGGAAGTGGTAAGACCACCTGGATGAAGATGGCCGCTGGCCTTGTTAAGCCAACCAGCGGAGAAATCCTTTATCAGGGAAATCCTATAGGCAAGGAGAGTAAGTCGGAAATTGCCTATATGTCCACGGAACCCTATTTTTACAGCTGGATGACTGTAGCTGATGTTGGGAAATATTACGAGGATTTCTTCCAGGATTTTTCTATGGAGAAATATAATGAAATGATTTCACGTATGGAGCTTACCGGGGATATGAAGGCGAAGAAGCTGTCCTCCGGTATGATGGCGAAGCTGAAGATTGCTGTTACAATGGCGCGTGAAGCTAAGATATATTTGCTGGATGAGCCGCTTAATGGTATTGATATTCTTGCCAGAGAGCAGATCATGAAGAGCATTCTGGAGGCCGTTGCACCGGATGTGACGCTGGTGATCTCCAGTCATCTGGTAGACGAATTGGAGCGCGTGGCGGATGCTGCCATTTTTATGAAGGATGGACAGCTGGTCGAGCAGTGTATGATAGAAGAACTTCGGATCAATCGTCATAAATCCGTAGTAGATCTGTACCGTGAAATTTATGGACATGGAGGGGAAGCCGTATGTTAAAGTTAATGAAATATGAATTTCGTAAAACCGCATTTTCCAAATTAATCCTGCTGGTGATCACAGCAGTGGTTGAAATTGCTTTTTTGTTAGGTGTATTTCTGGAAAAAGACAACCTGCTTGCAATAGGAGTTGCACTTCTTTCCATGTGTGCTGTTGTTGGCGTTTTTTACATTGGGCTGGAGAGTGTGATCGTTTTGCACCGTGACCTGAATACCAAGCAGAGCTATATGCTGTTTCTCACCCCGAAGAGCAGCTATCAGATCCTTGGTGCCAAGGTTCTGGAAAATGGTATCTCCATCGCTTTAACTGGTGTGTTTTTTGCCGCGTTGGCAGCCATTGATGTGACTGTGGCCACACTTTATATTGGCGGATTAAAGGAACTGATGGAACTTATAAGAACCTTTCTGGAGATAAACTGGTCCTTTAGCTTAACTCCGGTAGAAATTGCCCTTTACTTTTTCGGACTTCTGGCAAGCTGGATTGTCTACATCGTAAATGCAGATCTGGCAGTGATCTTATCCGCCAGCGTTCTTGCAGGGAAAAGAGGCAGCGGTCTGGTGTCCTTCCTTATTTTTGTGATTCTGTCCACTTTGCTTGGAATGATTCTGGATTATATTCCCTCTCTGGCAAGCATCGAGCTTACCTTTGTCTTGTATATAGCAGCTTCATTTGCCATGGCAGCTGTGCTGTATGTGATCAGTGGCTGGATCATGGAAAAGAAACTGAGTGTGTGAGCGCCATAGGCGTGGAACAGCTGACTTTCATATATGGTGATGTCGCCGACAGGCGACATGTCCGTTTAGGGACTGCCTGGAAACAGGTGGTCTCTTATTGTTTTCAATAGTGATAATAATAAATATAGTACTTGTAAATCAACACTGACAATGTTATTTTTATAAAAAACATATTTCTCATACAGTTCATGGCGTATCTGCCATCTTATTCATCTAATTGCATTTCAGAAATTCATGCTTTTAAACCCATTATAATTCAAAAAGCAGGAGTTCTGAAAGCAATTGCAGATCTGATTGAATGTACTCTTGAAGCAAAGAGTTAAAAAAGGGACTTTTGTCCTGAGAAAACGTGCGAATTCAAGGGGCAGAGATGACTTTGCCTCTTATTTTTTGTTGATAATTTTTTGTCAAATGAAGCTTACGAATATTTTTATGGAGAATGTAAAAGATAATTACAGGTGGTTTATCTTAAAAAATAGAACAAAGTACGAAATATAGGACTTTGAATAGCGCGTTATTATATCTTTTTATATAGATTGTACTTTATTAAGAGCATTCCCCAAACCGATTGACTAGGACATAACAATCCCGTATACTACATATTGTTAAACCAATAACAATTCTTCAAATACGCGGAGAAATAAAAATACAAAGAAAGAGGTACAAGAATGAGAGATTTTGCACAGTGGGAAGGCTTCGAAGGAAGTCGCTGGAAAGAACAGATTAACGTCCGTGATTTTATCCGTCACAATTATACCCCTTATGACGGAGACGATTCCTTCCTGGAAGGCCCGACAGATGCTACAAATAAGCTGTGGGGAAAACTGCAGGAGCTGCAGAAAGCAGAGCGTGCTAACAACGGCGTTCTTGATATGGAAACTAAGGTTGTTACAGGACTTACTGCATATGGACCTGGATATATTGATGAGGACCTGAAGGATCTTGAGAAGGTAGTAGGACTTCAGACAGATAAGCCTCTGAAGCGTGCATTTATGCCATACGGCGGAATCAAAATGGCAGAGAAAGCATGCGAGATGTATGGATATAAGGTAGATCCGCAGATCCATGACATGTTTACAAAATTTGAATTCAAGACACATAACCAGGGTGTATTTGATATCTACACACCAGAGATGAAGAAAGCTCGTCACAGCCATATCCTTACCGGACTTCCGGATACCTATGGACGTGGACGTATCGTAGGCGATTACAGACGTGTGGCTCTGTACGGTATTGACGCTCTGATCGAGGGCAAAGAGAAAGACTTCGCAGCAAGTGACCGTCAGGGTATGAGACGTTATGACTTCCAGCTTCGTGAAGAGATCGCAGATCAGATCCGTGCTCTTAAAGGAATGAAAGAGATGGCTCAGATCTATGGCTATGATATTTCCCAGCCTGCAAAGAATGCACATGAAGCATTCCAGTGGCTGTACTTCGGATATCTTGCAGCAATCAAAACACAGAATGGTGCTGCAATGAGTGTTGGACGTATCTCCACATTCCTTGATATCTATATTGAAAGAGACCTTAAGAATGGTGTTATCACAGAGAAGGAAGCTCAGGAGCTTGTTGACCACATGGTAATGAAATTCCGTATGGTTAAATTTGCAAGAATCGAGTCCTACAACCAGCTGTTCTCCGGAGACCCGGTATGGGCTACTCTTGAGGTTGGTGGTATCGGTGTTGACGGACGTCATATGATTACAAAGAATGACTATCGTTTCTTGCATACTCTTGAGGATATGGGACCGGCTCCGGAGCCAAACCTTACAGTTCTGTATTCTTCCAAGCTGCCGGAGAACTTCAAGAAATATGCTGCAAATATTTCTGTTAAAACAAGCTCTGTACAGTATGAGAACGATGATGTTATGCGTCCGGTTTGGGGCGATGATTACTCTATCTGCTGCTGTGTATCTGCTACAGAGACAGGTAAGGAAATGCAGTTCTTCGGAGCTCGTGCAAACCTTGCAAAATGTCTTCTTTATGCGATCAACGGTGGTGTTGACGAGAAACTGAAAATGCAGGTAGGACCGGAGTACAAGCCGATCACTTCCGAGTATCTTGATTATGATGAGGTTATGCAGAAATATGATCAGATGATGGACTGGCTGGCTCATCTGTATGTAGGTACTCTGAATATGATCCACTACATGCATGACAAATATTACTATGAAGCAGCTGAGATGGCTCTTATTGATACAAAGGTTGATCGTTCTTTCGCAACCGGTATCGCTGGATTCTCTCATGTAGTAGACTCCCTGTCTGCTATTAAATATGCAAAAGTAAAAGCTATCCGTGATGAGGATGGAATCACTACAGACTTCCTGGTTGAGGGTGACTTCCCACGTTATGGTAATGATGATGACAGAGCTGATAGCATTGCAAAAGACCTGCTTGCTACATTCATGGAGAAACTGAAACATATTCATACCTACCGTGATTCCAAGCCAACCACATCTATTCTTACCATTACTTCAAACGTAGTTTATGGTAAGGCTACAGGTGCTCTTCCGGATGGAAGAAAAGCTGGCGAGCCTCTGGCACCAGGTGCTAACCCATCTTACGGTGCAGAGCAGAACGGACTTCTTGCTTCTCTGAACTCTGTTGCTAAGCTTGACTATGAGGATGCACTGGATGGTATTTCCAATACTCAGACAATTAATCCTGACGCACTTGGCCACAGTGATGATGAGCGTACAGATAACCTTGTTCACGTACTGGATGGATACTTCAACCAGGGTGCACATCATCTGAACGTAAACGTATTTGGAAAAGAGAAACTGATCGATGCTATGGAGCATCCGGAAAAAGAGGAGTATGCAAACTTCACTATCCGTGTTTCCGGTTATGCTGTTAAATTTATCGATCTGACAAGAGAGCAGCAGCTGGATGTTATTTCCAGAACCTGCCATGACAGAATGTAATTAATAAAGGAAAACAACATGTTAAAAGGCTATGTTCATTCTCTGGAAAGCTTCGGGTCTGTAGACGGACCCGGAGTGAGATATGTGATTTTTCTTTCCGGCTGCGCTATGCGCTGTCAGTTCTGCCATAATCCGGATACGTGGAATATGACAGATGGGAAAGAGTACGATGCGGATCAGCTTCTTAAGACAGCACTTCGCTTCAGGTCTTACTGGGGCGAGAAAGGCGGTATCACGGTGAGCGGCGGGGAACCCCTTTTACAGATGGAGTTTCTTACTGAGTTTTTCCGCAAGGCAAAGGAAGCGGGAGTCCATACTACCTTAGATACAAGTGGTAATCCTTATACAACAAAGGAACCATGGCATTCCAAATGGCTGGAGCTGATGAAGTACACGGATCTTCTGCTTCTGGATATCAAGCAGATCAATGAGCAGGAGCATATAAAGCTTACAGGACAGACGAATACAAATATTCTTGCCATGGCCCGTGAGCTTTCCGATATGGATAAGCCTGTGTGGATCCGTCACGTACTGGTACCGGGAGGCAGTGATAAGGATGAGTATCTGCACCAGCTGGCAGATTTCATAGGAACACTGAAAAACGTTGAGCGCGTGGAAGTACTTCCGTATCATACACTTGGAACCTTTAAATGGGAAAAGCTGGGAATTCCGTATCCGCTGGAGGGCGTGAAACCTCCCACACAGGAGAGGATTGATAATGCCAGACGGATTCTGGGGGCGATTTAAGAGCGTGAAAGAAAGTAAATAAAACTCCTTAAGGGGAGGTCGTTGCGGACTGGAAACGAGTTCGCAATGGCCTCTTTTAAGTTGCTATTTAGTGGGCTGAAATGCGGATATTTCCTGTAAAAATCGTTGTCCGTATTTCTTAAGCTTGTTCTGTCCTACGCCGGATACAATGAGCATTTCCTCCTCATTCTGAGGAAGTTTACTGCACATATCGATAAGGGTTCTGTCGGTGAAGACGATGTAGGGAGGGACAGATTCTTCCTTGGC
>CAKRVL010000121.1 GCA_934408705.1 uncultured Blautia sp.
TCTGTACATGCTAATGTAATCCTAACGCGCACAACTTCCACCTCCAGTGTTTTCATTTGCATGGTCTTAAATCAGCCTTTTCGGTGTATCCGCCACCGTTTTTCGGCATAAAAAAAAGACCTAACTTCCATGTCGCTTGTACAGTTTACCACACAGCACGCATATCCGTCAAGTCTTTTGCATATAATTTCTTAAGGTTTTTTCGCTAAATCAAAGCTGCACAATATCATGGAAATCTGTATCCATTAAAGTGAAATCAGTTTCGTTACATATTGAAAAAATATAACTTTCAAATTCCATAGTCTTAAAAAAACCTCTTTTTTCTGAAGATTTTCCCAGTGCAAATCCGTCTGCCTCCCGGCAAATCTCAAAAGAATCAAGGGAAAGGCTCATTCCCCTGCCTGTCATCTTCATATAGCTTTCTTTTAATGTCCAAAGTGTAAAAAAAGCTTTGCCCGGGTCAGCAGCAGTTTCTATATATTCCCGCTCCGAGGAATAGAAATAGTGTTCAGCAATTTCAAGAGGGGCATTTACTGCTTTTTCGATATCACAGCCCACTTCAGCATCCGACAAAACGCCTACAACGTAATCTCCTGCATGGGATACATTAAAATACAGCCCGTCCACCACAGGTTTCCCGTTTTCGGAATACTTCAGGCAATCTTCTGACAGCCCATTTTCATTCAGGATCCTTTTAATCATAATACCTGCACCAAGACTTCTTTTACGGTCATCCGGCTGAAGATACCGGATGACCTTTTTTCTTCTTTCTGCACCTACAAGCTCCAGAATCCTCTCATTTTGCAAAGGATCATCAAGATTATTAATGTTGATTCTGTACAATTTCATCATTCTTTTACACTGTAAATTCCAGACTGAGAATATTTTCTCCGTGAATATTATTGTAGTTGATACCGGAGCATAACTCCTTCACCAGACTGATTCCCATTCCACCAAGGTCAAAATCTTCAAAGTCCTTTTCCACCTTGCTTTCAAGGGGATTGAAGAATATTCCGTTATCTGTAAAAGTAACCGTTACTTTATCAGTATTTCTGATACAGCGAAACTGTACCCTCTCGGCTCCGGAATAGCTTGTGATATTGGAAAAGATTTCGTCACATGCAAGAAAAATTTTCTTTTTTATTCCGTTGTCGATCTGAAGTCCAAAGATGCATTCTTTTATTTTTTCAAGTTCTGACAAATTACAGGACAGCTCCAGACATTTATCATACTGTTCTGTATTATCTTCTATATAATCTTTCAGAAAATCACCCCGCCTGACGTAAATAATAATTCCATTTCCTGTTTTTATCTTTTCTCGATCTGAATCTTCTGGTCAAATCCGGTAAGGCTGAAAACATCATATACTTCATCAGAAACATTTACGATTTTAAAGCCCTCTTTGCCTGCCATTTTTTTGTATGCAGCAATTACCAGACGAAGACCTGCTGAAGAAATATATTCCAGCTTTGCAAAGTCAAATACAAGACTTGTAACAGAAGCGTCAAGGCCTGAGAGGACCTTTTCCAGCTCAGGTGCTGTCTGAGTGTCAAGCCATCCGCTGATTTCCATAGTTACCTTGGTTCCTTCTGTTCTGCTTACAATTTCCATTATAATTTCCTCCTTTAATTACAGGAAACACGCTCTGCGGTTTCCGGGGTTATTCCATCATCAATCAAAAAACGCAAGTCTGTCAAGTGCTTCAATGGCACTTTCCAGGTATCTGTCATCTGTGACAGGCCACTTATAATCCAGTCTGTAAAGAACCTGTGCAGTAAACCGGTTGCTGTAATCCAGAGTATAGATCTCATTTTCATTATGAGAGGTATATGCGATCAGACCGGAAACAACATCAGAATCATCACTGTTCTTTGCAAACTCTTTTACAGCAGTCTCAAACTCTTCATCTTTTACAATGTCAAGCTTGAATCCATATCTGCGCATTGCATAAATCAAATCTGCCATATAGATCTGATGACTGTTGCAGGCATGGAATACAGTAAATCTTCGGTCTGTCTGTACAAGTCTCAGAACAGCAAGTGCAGTGGAGTCAATCGGTGAAAATTCTGCAATTTCGTGCATACCGCCGATTGGGAATTTACCAACTGCCTTATAGCCTCTCAGACTGCGCAGGAATCCGTTTGTAATAAAGTTGATCTGGAATTCACCGTCAGAATCCCTGCTCATCAGGTTTCCTACACGAATGATCTTTCCGTCAAGTCCTTCTGAAACGGCTTCCAATACAGCTCTCTCTGCCAGGAATTTAGTGCGGATATATTCATTTGTAATACTCTGCCCAATATACAGATCATTTTCCCCAAAGACTCTGGACATCGGCGGAACACCATTTGAGCCTTCACCTGCTACAGAAACTGTGGAGATCTGGATCAGTCTGCGTCCATTGTTTTTACAAAATTCTATCAGATTTTCAACGCCATGTACATTTATTTTTTCCAGTACATCACCAGCTGCGAAATGCTTTACGCAGGCAGCACAGTTAATAATAGTGTTAAATTTATACTCTGAAAATCTTTCCACCTGTTCCTTTGAGGTAATATCACCATCTACGCAGACGATACGATCCTTGAATAATTCCTCACATGGATTGTCGAAATAATACATCAGCATATGCATCATTCGTTTTTCCATGGATTCGTATTTACCCTTACGTACCAGGCAATATACCTTGCCATCATAATTGTCAAGATATGCTTTCAAAATATGGATTCCCAGGAAACCGGTGGCGCCTGTGATCATAATATCTCCCAGCTGCTCTTTGGTTACCTTGTCAATATTCTCTTCCACATTTCCGCTGATCACATTCTGGATTCTGTTGTAATTATAGCCGGAGAACTCATTCTCACTCTGCGGATTTTCAAATGCCTCACTGTTATCCACAATTGCAGAAAGCTCACGGATAGTCGGATATTTGAAAATATCTGCATATACAATGGAAATATTCTTGGAAAGGCACATAACGGCAACTTTCGATGCAGTAAGTGAGGAGCCTCCAAGTTCGAAGAAGTTGTCCTCAATTCCTACTTTTTCAATACCAAGAGCCTTTTCAAAAATTTCACAAAGTGCAATCTGAACAGCGGTAACAGGCTCCACATAGGCTGTGCTTGCTGTGGTGGTTACTTCCGGTACCGGAAGCGCCTTTTTGTCGATCTTTCCGCCAGGAGTCACCGGCATTTTCTCAAGATGGACAAAGAAGGACGGCATCATGTAATCCGGAATCAGCGGGTTCAGGAACAGTTTCAGCTCATCTTCCGGAATAGTTTCACCGGTATAATAAGCTGTGATATATTTATTTCCGCCTTTTTCGATCACTATAACAGCAGCATTCTTCACCTTATCATGCTTCAGAAGGGCACCCTCGATCTCACCAAGCTCAATACGATATCCTCTTATTTTTACCTGGGAATCGATTCTGCCAATATACTCAATGTTTCCGTCACCCTTCATGCGGACCATATCACCGGTTCTGTAAAGACGTTTGTCCTCGTCACATACAGAGAACGGATTTTCCACAAATACGGAAGCTGTCTTCTCAGGAAGATTGTGATATCCTCTTGCGATCTGACGTCCGGCATGGCAAAGCTCACCAGAAGCGCCCACCGGAAGCCGTTTCATATTTTCGTCCACAATGTAGCTGCGGATATTCCGCTGTGACTTACCGATCGGGATATTGTCGTACTGTTTGTCAACCCAGAACTCTGTGGAGGAAACGGTATTCTCTGTTGGACCGTAGCCATTGATCATCTGGTAGGTTCTATCCCGGTAATATTTGAACTTCTCACCACCCAGGGTAACAAATTTCAGGCTCGGAGCATCGTCAAGAAGCTCTGCAACCAGCTCGCCCATCTGAGTTGGGAAGGTAGCTGTGGTAATTTTTTCTTCTTTTATGAATTTTCCAACAGCAACCGCATCTTTTCGTATGCTCTCCGGCAAAATGTACAGTACCGCGCCTGCAGTAAGCGGAGCAAACAGGTCGATCACGGATGCATCGAAGCAGAAGCTTGCAAACTCTGCCACAATATCATCTGGTGTCAGTTTTCTTGTCATAAGGATATACTCGATCAGGTTCAGCAGGTTTCGCTGTTCAAGCATAACACCTTTTGGTTTTCCGGTGGAACCGGAGGTGTAGATCATGTAGGCCAGATTCTCTGGTTTCGGAGCTGTAAGCTCTACTGAAAGCGCAAAGTCTTTGGATTTGGCTGCCACGTCATCCAGGCTGATCACATTCTGATCGTAGAAACCTACCAAACTACGGTAACGGTCTATTACAAGCAGGTTTTCTGCCTCGGAATCCTTCAGCATGTACTCGATTCTGCTCTGCGGATATTCCGGATCCAGCGGAACATACGCGCCGCCGGCTTTCATAACACCGACATAGGCCACCGCATATTCCTTTGTTCTTCCGCACAAAATGCCTGCAACCTTTTCCCTGCCAAAGCCATTTTCCGTAAGCTTCTGGGCAACATAATCTGACATGTGATCCAGTTCTTTATAGGTAAGCTCGCCCATTCCATCTCTTACAGCCGGTCTGTCCGGATATTTGGCAACAGCTTCTCTGAACAGGTCTACAAAAGTCTTTCCGGCATGGGAAGGATCATCTTCCATTTTGGTCTCTTCCTCAAACATCAGTCTGATGTCTGACGGCTGGTATTCTCTCAGGATTCCATCTGCCGTTGTTTCCAGGTTGTCTGCAAGGTATTTGATGGTTTCCTCGTTGTACATGTCGCCTCTGTACTCAATCTCAAAGACAAACTTATTTCTCTCAATTGAAATACTGATGGAAACAGGTGCCTTTGCCGCATTCAGATGAACAGGTTCTTCCTGCGCATATTCCCCGCCGATATTATCAAAGGCGAAGTTGTCGCCCTGATAGATCACCATGGCATCTGCCTTGATGTTGAACTCATGGCTGATCTGGGAGAACGGATATATATCATTGTTCATGGAATTAATCAGCTGCTGCTGGACTTCATTCAGGCAATCCTTAGTGCTTCCTGAGAAATCACAGTAAACAGGAAGTGTCTTTACCAGCATACCCACGGTATCGGAAAGTCTGGAATCATTTCTTCCATGATAAATAGTGGTAAATACAGCATCTTTCTTAAAGTTGTATTTTCCAAGAGTAATACCAAAGGCAGAGATGAAGAATACATTCTCTGTGATTCCATGCTTCTTACAGAAATCCTTTACATCCTGCACGGAAAATTCGCTGGTCTCACGATGATACATCTCTGCTGTTGGAGCTGCTCCGCTCTTGTCCGGATAGAAGTTGATGCTTCCGCCCGCATTTTCAAAAACAGATTTATAGTAGTTCTCTGCATTCTTATAAGCATCACTTGCCAGGGCATCCCTGTTATCAAGAGCCAGATCATAGGAGGTATACGCTTCTGTTTCAAGCTTTTCTCCGCTGTAAGCCCTGTTAATGTCGTTCAGGATAATGCCAAGGGAGGTACCGTCTGCAACAATATGATGAATGTCAAGGAACAGATAATTTCCATCACAGGTTCTGTAAATTTCAAACCGGAAAAGCTGTTCATTAAACAGCATGTACGGACGAACCAGAGTTTCCCGGTTCATTCCATTTATGATCTGTGTCTTATAGGTTAAAGCATCCTCACGTTTCTGAAGGACATTTCCGTTTTCATCCATAAAAAGTCTGGTTTTCAGATAAGGATGTGCCGCAACTGTGCTGTCAACTGCTTCTGCAAGCTTATAAAGGTCTACCTTTTTGTCAAGCTTCAGAAGATATGGGATATTATAAATAGTTGAGCCCATATTTGCAGTACATTCAATGAAAATTCCCTCCTGGGTATTGGTCAGAGGATAATTTTCCTGTACTTCTCTCTTTGTTTCCTTTCCGGCAGTTTTAACAAATCCTTCCAGCATCTGAATGGTAGGATGGTTCTTAATGTCTGATGTTTTTATAACAATATCAAAGGCCTTGGAAATAAGGATATTCAGCTTGATTGCAGTGATGGATGTTAAGCCAGCCTCAAAAATATCTGTAGTAATACCAAATTCAGTATAGCCCAGAACCTCTGCGATACAGTCAAACAGTTTCTGCTGAGCCTCATTCTCCGGTTTAATAATTTCCTCTATTTTTCTCTCCGGAAGAGGAAGAGCCTTTTTGTTTACCTTCTGGTTCTGATTCAGTGGGATCTTATCAATCTGCATGGTAACTGCCGGTACCATATACGCAGGTTTGGTTTCTTTGATAAAATCATTTAACTTATTTATGTCAACCTGGCTGTCAGATACTACATAAGCTGCAATGTATTTTCCACCGCCATTAGGATCATCAAAAGCAACCACTGTTGCATCCTTTATACCTTCATATCTTCGGATAACCTCCTCAACCTCGGAAAGCTCAATTCTAAAGCCTCTGACCTTAACCTGGGAGTCTTTTCTTCCAATGATCTGGATATTTCCATCCGGAAGATATCTGGCAACATCACCGGAATGATACAGGACTTCATAGCC
>CAKRVL010000122.1 GCA_934408705.1 uncultured Blautia sp.
CCCTATCTGCTTCTTTTTAATACTGTTTATAGCTGTCAGGCTTCTGGATATATCTGGGATTTCATGCTTGTTATCTAATACATCGAATATTAAGCAACTGCCATATTGACTTGTCTGCATATTGGTATCGTTATTTACGAAACGATGTACTGGCTGTATTTTCAGCCGCAATTTCATCAATTCTCACAAGCTCTTCCTCCGTAAATGGTGCACAGTGGATTGCTTTTATGTTATCAAGGATCTGCTGTGGTCGTGATGCTCCAATTAGTACACTGGTCACTTCCTGCTGTGCAAGCAGCCATCCAAGTGCCATCTGGGAAAGCTTCTCTCCTCGCTGGGCTGCAAGCATATTCAGCTCTGTAATCTGCTGAACGCGCTCTGGCGTCAGATTGCTTTCCTTCAAAAATCTGCCGTCTGTACGGATTCTGCTGTCCTTTGGAATACCATTAAGATAACGGTCTGTAAGCTGTCCCTGGGCAAGGGGGCTGAATGTGATCAGACCTTTTTTCAGAATTCCCGTGGTCTTTTTCAGTCCATTTTTTTCCACAGTTCTGTCAAAAATAGAATAACGGTTCTGATTAATTACAAAAGGACAATGCATTTCCTGCAAAATCGACGCTGCCTGTGAAAGTGTTTTTCCATCGTAATTGGAAAGCCCCACATACAGGGCTTTTCCGCTCTGCACTGCACTGGCCAGCGCTCCCATGGTCTCTTCCAGAGGGGTCTCCGGGTCCATTCTATGATGGTAAAAAATATCTACATATTCCAGTCCCATACGCTTCAGGCTCTGATCCAGACTTGCCAGAAGATACTTGCGGCTACCCCAGTTCCCATAAGGACCATCCCACATTTCATATCCTGCCTTGGTAGTAATGATCAGCTCGTCCCTGTATTTTCCCAGATCTTCTTTCAGAATCCTGCCGAAATTAATCTCTGCACTCCCTGGCTCCGGTCCATAATTATTCGCCAGATCGAACTGTGTGATTCCATTATTAAAAGCTGTAAAACAAAGCTGTCTCATGTTCTCAAAATTCGCTGTATCTCCAAAATTATGCCATAACCCAAGGGAAACCTTCGGCAGCATAAGTCCGCTGTTTCCACAGCGGTTATATTCCATTGTCGCATATCGTTCCTTTGAAGCAGTATACATGATAAACCTCCCGGAAAGCATTAATTTGTTGTAATACAAGTAGTTTCATTATACTACCCATAAAATGATTTGTCATGGGAAATGTATCAAAACTGCGGTTAATCAGTGCATAGTACATCTTTTATTTTTCCAAAAATCAATTGCTCAAATCAGTAAACTATGGTATTCTATAGATATTATACTTGTACAGAGACACAAGCAAGAAATTGAGGTGATCTATCGTGAAATCTAATGAATCTGCTGAGAACTATCTGGAGACCATACTTGTTCTCAGCCAAAAGAAACCAGTTGTCCGTTCAGTTGATATTGCTGATGAACTTGGATTTAAGAAGTCAAGCGTCAGTGTTGCCATGAAGAATCTTCGTGAAAAGAACCACATTACAGTCACTCCTGAAGGTTATATTTATCTTACCGAATCCGGACAGAAGATTGCAGATATGATTTATGAGCGTCATGAATTATTATCATCCTGGCTGATCCGCCTTGGCGTTGATCCGGCGATTGCAACATCCGATGCATGCCGCATTGAGCATGTGATCAGTCCCGAGAGCTTCACTGCTATTAAAGCACATATTTCTTCCCAAAAATAATTATTAAGACCTGCCCCAGATAAATCAGCTATGATACAGATTCTGTCGTTATAGCGTTTTTATCAGGAGGCAGGTCTTTTTTATATGATGATACCAGGATCAAAAGGTCAAAAAGCCGATGCAAGCTCGCTTGCAAGAGGATTTTTGATCTCTTGACCCGCCAAAAACATGAGTAAGTAGCCATTTTTCAAAGAAAAATGAGCGGATTACGAATAGTTTTTGAAGATTGCGGGAGTGCAAAGCACGTAGCAATCTGGTATCATAATATTATTTCACCAGATAATATCTGGCAGAGAATGGTCCCATTTTAAATACTGCTTTACCGCCCTTAATTTCCTTTTCTTTCTTTGTATAGCGCTTCTTACCACCATATTTCATCATATCACTTGCAAGAAGAAGCTCATAGCCTGCGTAATCAGTATCCATAGTATATTCCTGAGTTTCATCGGAGAAATTGAATACTGCAAGGATTTTCTGGTCCCCACTGATTCTTTCAAAAAGATACATACACTTCTGCTCCTGATGACAGTCTACCCATGAGAATCCACCCTGGGTGAAATCCCGCTGTGAAAGAGCACTGTTCTTCAGATAACAGTTATTCAGGTCTGCCATAAATTTATGGAAAGCTTCATGAATAGGGAATTTCAGAAGGATCCAGTCCAGCTCGTCCTTCTCACACCACTCCTTTAACTGTGCAAGCTCATTTCCCATAAAGTTCAGCTTTGCTCCCGGATGTGCATACATATACATGTAAAAGGCCCTTGCCTGAGGAAATTTGTTATCATAACCGCCATTCATTTTCTGGGCTATCGTTGCCTTCCCATGAACAACCTCGTCATGAGACAATGGCAGAATATAACGCTCATTATAAAAATACATCATGGAGAAGGTAAGCTTATGATATTTCTCCCGTCTCTCATTGGCATCTGCCTGGAAATAGGACAATGTATCGTGCATCCAGCCAAGATCCCATTTGTAGTCAAAGCCCAGTCCACCTTCCAATACAGGTCTGGTTACTCCTTGGTAAGGTGTGGAGTCTTCAGCAAAAAGCAGACATTCCGGAATCCGCTCTTTTAAGCCCTGGTTCATGGTACGGATAAATTTCAATGCTGCCAGATTTTCACCACGGCTGGCATCCCCCTGCCAGTAGATCAGATTTCCTACAGCATCCATACGCAGTCCGTCAAAGTGAAATTCACTCATCCAATAGTAAGCAGATGACTGAAGGAAGCTGCACACTTCTCCTCTGGAGTGCATAAAGTTACAGCTGCCCCATTCATTACGGCCAACTGCCATATTTGGATATTCATAAAGAGCTGTTCCATCATATTCAGCAAGTGCATAATCATTCACTGCAAAATGCACCGGTACAAAATCCAGGATCACACCGATTCCAGCCTGATGACACTGATCTACAAAGGATTTCAGCTCTTCTGGCTTGCCATAACGGGAAGTTGGACTGAAGTATCCCGTATCCTGATAGCCCCAGGATTCATCACATGGATATTCGCACAGTGGCATGATTTCCACATAATTGTATCCATGCTCTTTCAGATACGCGATCAAAATCGGAGCAAGCTCCTCATATGTATACCAGTCCTCCTGACCTTCTCCTCGTTTTTTCCAGGAACCAAAATGCATTTCGTAAATATTTATCGGCTTATCGTAGGTTGCTTTACGGTTTTTCAGCCATTTGCTGTCACCAAATTCATAGCCACCCAGAGCATACGTCTTAGATGCTGTTCCTGGACGCATCTCGCTATAAAAAGCATATGGGTCTGCGTGGTCTACAAAGGAGCCGTCCTGACGGTAGATTCTGTATTTATACATCAGGTCAGAGCCTACATCATTTATGGTACATTCCCAGAAATTGCCATCATGAACGCGGTTCATAGGAGTCTCTGTCCAGCCATTGAACTCACCAATTACAGATACTCGCTGTGCTGCCGGGGCAAATGTACGGAAGGTAGTTCCACCATCCCATACGTGAGCACCAAGGTACTGATATGCTTCAAATTCTTTTCCTGTATAAAAGTTGTAAAAATCCATGTTTTTGCTCTCCCATTCATTATAAAAAGATATTAGACAGTAGTTGTTTTTCTCTGTATAATAAGTATAATTGTGTAAATAAAAAATTGCTACCGACGAAAAACGACATTGGTTGGATTTCCAACGTTTTCTGAAATGTGTTGGATTTCTTTGTTGCTAACCAGCAAATTAACGTAAAGGATAACGCTATATGGATATCAGAATTGAAAAAACCAGACAGAATATTATAAATGCTTTTATAGAACTGCGTTC
The DNA here is from genome assembly GCA_934408705.1 of uncultured Blautia sp. Taxonomy (GTDB): domain Bacteria; phylum Bacillota; class Clostridia; order Lachnospirales; family Lachnospiraceae; genus Blautia_A. The sequence continues at coordinate 4,042 of CAKRVL010000122.1, forward strand.
TCATAAGGAACTGGAGAGGATTACGATTAAGGAGTTGTGTGAGAAAGCGCAGATTAATAAGTCTACATTTTATGCACATTATCAGGATATTTATCATCTTTCGGATACATTGGAAACGGAAGTTGTGGTATCAATTATGGAGAATCTAACTCATCCGGAGAGAGTACTGGAGGATACTGCTTTTTTTTCCAGGGAATTGTTTATGGGGTTTCTGGCAAAGGATTCACTGATTGGAATTTTGTTTTCGGGAAGCAGGAGTAAATGCCTGGTGCAGAAAATCGAAGTAGCTTTAAAGGAGCTGGTGTTTGGAGCTTACCCTCAATATCGGGAGGACAAGGACATTAATATTATGCTCACTTACATTCTATATGGATGTTATTATGCGTTTTATGAAAACCGAAAATATGGAGATGTGCCAGTGCTTTCCAGTATTACAGAACTTACAGGCAAGACAGCGCAGGCAGCATTAAATATGATAAAAAAATAAAAAGCACCTCAAAGTGTGCAACTTTGCAGCTACTAAACAGTCACCTATTTTCATCGCAGGAGGTCAATAAATTGACAACAAACAATTCGAATATACGAGAAATTAATTCTGTTACTTCACCAGTAATGCCTTTACAAGTTCTAAAAACTTACTTCGGATACGACTCCTTCCGGGAGGGGCAAGGAGAAATTATAGATACCATTTTAAGTGGAAGAGATGCGCTGGCAATTATGCCGACAGGGGCTGGAAAATCCCTTTGTTATCAGGTTCCGGCGCTGCTTTTGCCAGGGATTACATTAGTGGTTTCACCACTGATCTCACTTATGCAGGATCAGGTGAAATCTCTGAATGAAGCAGGAATTCACGCGGCTTATATTAATTCTTCACTGACTGAGGGACAGATTAATAAGGCTCTTTCTTTTGCTGCAAGAGGAGTTTACAAGATCATTTACGTAGCACCAGAGCGACTGGAAACAGCTTCATTTCTAAGCTTCGCGCTCCATACTCCTATCTCCATGGTAACTGTAGACGAGGCCCACTGTATCTCACAATGGGGACAGGATTTCCGTCCAAGTTACTTAAAAATCATAGATTTTGTGGAACAGCTGCCTGGAAATCCAATCATCAGTGCTTTCACCGCCACTGCCACAGAAGTCGTAAAAAATGACATTGCAAGAATACTGAAACTGAAAAATCCCAACATAGTTGTAACTGGCTTTGACAGAGAAAATCTATACTATCAGGTAGAGCATCTCACTGGAAAACAGAAGGATATATTTATCCAAAATTACATAGAAACCCATCCGTACGAAAGTGGAATCATCTATTGTGCCACCAGAAAAAGCGTGGATACTTTGTATGAGAAATTATTGAAGCAAGGCGTCTCTGTCACCCGCTATCACGCTGGAATGAACAACGATATCCGAAAAAAAAGTCAGGATGATTTCATCTATGACCGCGCTCAGGTTGTGATTGCCACCAATGCTTTTGGCATGGGAATTGACAAATCCAATGTGCGTTTCGTCATCCACTACAACATGCCTCAGAGCATGGAAAACTATTACCAGGAAGCTGGCCGTGCCGGACGTGATGGTGAACCTGCAAAATGTATCCTTCTCTTTTCCACCCAGGATGTGATGATCAGCAAGCTGCTTCTTGGAAGCAAAGACTTTGAGGGTATGGATTTCCAGGAAATGGAACAGGTAAAACACCAGGATTCCCGCCGTCTCCAGCTTATGGAAAGCTACTGTATGACCACCTCCTGCCTGCGCAATTACATCCTGGAATACTTCGGAGAAGCCACACATCAGCCTTGTAATAATTGCGGCAACTGCCACCAGGAATTTGAAGAACTGGATATGACCCTGGATGCCAAATGGGTAGTCGGCTGCATCACCGAAATGCGCGGCCGTTATGGCCAGGCTCTGGTAATCGGCACCCTCCTGGGCTCCAAAAAAGCCCGTCTGAAGGACATTGGCGCCACCTCCTACAACTGCTATGGTCAGTTAGAGAACCGCACCGAAACCGACCTACGGCTCCTTATAAGCCAGATGATTCGTATGAGTTATATCATCCAGACAGAAGGAGAATACAGTGTTTTAAAAGCAGGAAATATTGCAGATTTACAAAATAAAAATTCAAAAATTATAATAAAAAAATTCAAAGAAAAAGAGAAAATATTAACCACAAAGAAACACAGAACTCCATTTAAAAAAGACAGTTTTTCTGCTTCCCCTGAAAGCTCATCCACTGAATCCACCGCCACAAACTCCAGCCGCAATTCTGCCCTTTTTGAAGCCTTACGTCAGCTCCGGCTCCAGATTGCCAAGGAAGAATCTGTCCCTCCCTACATCGTCTTCACCGACAGAACCCTTATCGATATGTGCAGTAAACTTCCTCA
>CAKRVL010000123.1 GCA_934408705.1 uncultured Blautia sp.
GGAATCAAGGCTTACTATACACCAGAAGAAATGGTTGGTAAAAAGGTTATGGTAGTAACCAACTTAAAACCAGCTAAGCTTGCAGGAATCCTTAGTGAGGGAATGATCCTTTGTGCAGAGGATGCTGACGGAAACGTATGCGTAGTCAGCCCTGAGAAAAATATGCCGGCAGGATCTGAAATCTGCTGATTTTGACCGGATGCGTCCATCTGATATAGCCGGAATATAATGATACCAGTGCCAAAAGGTCAAAAAGCTGTTCGTGCTTGCACGATAAGGCTTTTGAACTTGGGACACGCCAAATATGAGAAAGTAGCGATTTACGCAGTAAATCAGCGGATTTCGAATATTTGGAGGATTGCGGGAGCAGCGTAGCTGCGTAGCAATCCGGGTATCATATAATACAATAGGTTAATATTGTTATAAAAAGGAACGAATTATGAGTGATAAATTAAGCCATTTTGATAAAAATGGTAATGTTGTTATGGTGGATGTCTCGGATAAACCCATTACCCACAGAACTGCAATTGCAACAGGTTCTATCCAGGTTGGAGCAGAAATCATGGAGCATCTTACTGCAGGCACTGTGGCAAAGGGAGACGTTCTTGGCGTTGCCAGAGTTGCCGGGATCATGTCTGTGAAGCACACCTCGGATCTGGTACCTATGTGCCATCCTTTGCCGGTTACCAAATGTAGCATTGATTTCGAAATCGAAAAAGAAAATGGAATTATCCGCACTTTTTGCACTGTGAAGACAGACGGTAAAACCGGCGTGGAGATGGAAGCACTTACCGGTGTGCAGGTGACACTTCTTACCATTTATGATATGTGCAAGGCAATTGACAAGCATATGGTTATGACGGATATTCACCTGGTAGAGAAAACCGGCGGCAAGAGTGGAGATTTTTTATTCAAGAAATGAAAACGAAGGGGGAGGAAAATGAAGCGAGTAGCAATTATCACATCCAGTGATATGGGATATCAGGGTAAGCGGGAAGATTTAAGCGGTCCGGCGATTCGGGAAATCGTAGAAAGAGAAGGCTATCAGGTAGTATCTATGGATATTCTTCCAGATGACCGAGCCATGCTTTCTAAGAGAATGGCAGAAATCGCAGATGAGAACCAGGCAGAGCTGATCCTGACTACTGGTGGAACAGGCTTCTCCCCACGGGATGTTATGCCGGAGGCTACGGAAGATGTTACAGAACGTAAAGTTCCGGGGATTCCGGAAGCTATCCGTGCCTATAGCATGACTATCACAAGCCGTGCTATGCTTAGCCGTGCTACAGCCGGAATTCGAAAAAAGACTTTAATTATCAATCTTCCGGGAAGCCCGAAAGCAGTGAAGGAGAGCCTTGATTATATTATTGGTGCTCTGGGACACGGTATTGAGATTCTGACCGGAGAAGCTGGAAATTGCGCACGGTAGTAAATATCCATGCACTTTATAGAAACTAAAACCTTATAGAAACTAAGAATCCCCCCACCTGGCAGTATAAGCTGCTTTTGTGAGGGGATTATTGATTTTGGAGGATGACGAAGACGGTTTACGGCTGCTCTTTTATATCTTTAAAGCTCTGTTTTGAAATAGAACTTCTAAAAAGGGGGGATAATGCTTTACTGGTACGATTTTAGTATGCTATAATTGTTACATTTAAAAGAAAAAGAGGCAGAAAAATGATATTTGATACACATGCACATTATGATGATGAGGCATTTGACGACGATAGAGATCAGCTTCTTTCTTCCATGAAGGATGGCGGTGTGGGCTGTATTGTAAATGTGTGCGCATCTGTGGGCGGATTTGGAGGCACTTTGGAGCTGATGAAGGCCTATCCTTTTGTATATGGTGCGGTTGGAGTCCATCCTGATGACGCAGAGCTTATGACACAGGATACACTGGATGAGATCCGGCAGCTTTCCCATATGGAGAAAATGGTTGCCATCGGAGAAATCGGGCTGGATTATTACTGGCATAAGGAAGAGGCGGAGCATAAGCGGCAGCAGGAGATGTTTCGTGCACAGATGGATATTGCTAGGGAAGAGAGGCTGCCATTTATGGTTCACAGCCGTGATGCGGCAGAGGATACCTTGGAGATCGTAAGAGAATATATGAAAAAGGATATGTCCGGCGGAATCATCCATTGCTTTTCCTACAGTAAGGAGATTGCGGCAGAATATCTGAAAATGGGCCTTTATCTTGGAATCGGTGGTGTGCTTACCTTCAAAAATGCGAAGAAGCTGAAAGAGGTAGCTGCCATTGCTCCGTTGTCCCAGATCGTTCTGGAAACAGACTGTCCATACATGTCACCGGAGCCATACAGAGGAAAGAGGAATTCATCCCTGAATCTGTCCTATGTGGCGGAAGCTTTGGCACAGATAAAGGGAATTACAGCAGAAGAAGTAATTGCAGCTACGGAAGAGAATGCAAAGAAGCTGTTGTTTTAACGAAATCAGGCAGGTTACCAGAAGGAGAATCAGGTTGCAAAGTCAAGTTGTTTTTCAGGAAAAAAAGGAGCGGGAGCGTCTCCTCATACAGAATCGTCTTTTGTCACAGGCTGAACAGCCAGCGCTGGAGCACTTTCTCGAAGGAGGGACAGAACTATCTGTTCTGGATATTGGGTGTAACGATGGCAGCAGAACCTTCAGCCGCTTTTCAGATGACAGAATATCCAGAGTGATTGGTCTGGAATATAATCAGGAGCTTGTGGAAACGGCAGAACGGAAATATGGAGATTCCAAATTTTTCTTTTATCAGATGGATGTGGAAAAAGGACTGCTCTCGAGAAATCTGAGTAATCTGCCTGGCAGGGCAGGGCGGGGGAAATTTGATCTGATATGCCTGTCATATGTATTAATGCATCTGCAGGAGGGAGAAAAATTACTTCGCCGGCTAAGGCGTTTACTGAAGAAGGACGGAGTGATCTTTATTACGGAAAGTAATGACAGCTCCTCCAGGCTGATCCCGGATGAGGGAGGACTGCTTGAAGAGTTTCTGGATATATTGAAGCAGGATAAATATGCCGGAAAAAGAGGCACCGGTGCTAAGCTGTCAGGCTGGCTGAAAAATTGTGGATATGATCACATTCAGGTGTGGTGTGACGGAATCTCGGCAGGAGTGGAAGAGGATGAGCGGAAAAGAGAAATTTTTCAGACCTTTTTCTCTTATTTGCCGGAAGATGTGAAAATCCTGCTTTCTGAAGAGCCGGATAACGGGAAATACCAGTTGTGGCAGAACTGGATCGAGCATAATTATGAAAGACTGCGGCAGTTGATTTTGCAGAAGGATTCAAAGATCACCATGGGAATGCAGATAATGTCCTGCAGAAAGCACTGTGCAAAAAGAGTATATGAAGGATAAGCTATGACACATGAAATAGAAGCGGGTGGACAGACCTTTTCCTTTGTGCGGCTTGAGCCGGAGAATCTGGCACAGGCTCTTTTGCTATGTGACCAGTGTGTAGGGAAAAATCTGTACACCAGAGAAGAACTAATGCAGGCAATCGAGGATGAGAACAGCACGTTCCAGATCCTGAAAACAGAAGAGGGTCAGATTGCCGGATATATTTATTATTACCTTACGGATACAGAACAGATAGCCAGGACTGCCAGGTTAAAAGAGACGAAAATCAGTGAGGTATGTAAGCATGGAAGTGAGATGCCTGTGGGAAAAATACAGTCTGTAGGCATAAGAGAAGAATTCCGGGGCCGCGGGCTTGCAGGACAGCTGGTGCGATTTGCGCTGGACAGGCTTGGGAGGATGGGCGCATGGGAAGCATTTATCATCTGCTGGAATATCGAAGGTCAGGTACCTCTGGGAAAGGTGCTCAAGGAGTGCAGCTTTACTCATCTCACTACAGCGAAAATGATATGGTATGATAAGAAAGAGCTTTATTGCCCTTATTGTAAAGGGCGTTGTAAATGCGACGCAGAAATATATTATAAGAGAATCAGTATAAACTGTGACAAATAAGATAAAATGAGTAACTACGAAAGGAAATACAAATGAAAATCAAGCTTCTTCCCAAATTTATCATTTCACTTGGCGTGATGGGTGTCATTCTGACAATTGCAATTTCACTTTTCAGCTATGAAAGCTCCAAAGATTCGCTGGAGGATATGTATGCGCAGCGTGTAATGACTAACTGTAACAGTATTGCAGATATGATCTCAGTTCCGGATGTGAAGAAAATCCTGGCAGAAGGCGGGGATAGGACAGAAGAATATGAGAAAATGTCGGCCCTTTTTAATAAGCTGAAGAAGGACGGTAATGTTACATATTTGTCTCTGGTTGTTCCGGATGAGGATAGTGTTCATTTCTACATTGATGCTCTGGTAGAGGAAATGGGAGATGATCCGGCGAATCAGATTGCCTACGGCAGTGATATTTTGTACACAGATGCTGCCAACCCGGATGATCCATCTGACATGGAGAAATACATTACCATATGGAATCAGTATAAGCAGAATAAAGGTGTGGAACGTCCGCTTGTGACGGACAATAGCTATGGATATAATTACACCGGAGTTTCTGTTATTCTGGATGAGGATGGAAAGGCAATTGCAGAAATCCAGTATATTCTGGATATGAAAGCAGTCAGAAGGTATCTGAACTCATTCCTCAGTAATATGCTGCTTATTTCTTTTCTGATTATCTGTGTAACTATTATCGTATATATTGTGTTTGTACGAAAGACAATTACCAGACCGATCGGTAAGCTTGCGGCTTTTACCAAAGAGATCACAGACAGTGGCAGGTTTGAAGAGCAGCGGATCACCATGAAAACAGGAGATGAAATTGAGGAGCTCAGTGATTCTTTCAATTTCATGCTGGAAGAGCTTGAAAATTATATTGCAAATCTGTCCAAGGTTACAGCGGAGAAGGAGAGAATCGGTACAGAGCTTGATATTGCACGAAATATCCAGGCATCTATGCTTCCCTGTATTTTCCCTGCATTTCCGGACAGAAAGGAATTTGATATTTATGCAACCATGACACCGGCGAAGGAAGTTGGTGGTGATTTCTATGATTTCTTCATGGTAGATCAGACACATCTGGCAATTGTCATGGCTGATGTATCCGGAAAGGGAGTTCCGGCCGCCCTCTTTATGGTCATTGGAAAAACACTTATTAAGGACCATACCACAGCGGAAAGAGATTTAGGACAAGTATTTTCTACTGTGAACAATCTTCTTTGTGAGGCGAATAGTGAGGGCCTGTTTATTACCGCCTTCGAGGGAGTTCTGGATCTCGTTACCGGAGAATTCCGCTTCGCAAATGCAGGTCATGAGCAGCCGTTTATCTGTAAAGCAGGAGGCAGCTTTGAACCGTATAAGATCCGTCCAGGCTTTGTTCTTGCAGGAATCGAAGATATGGATTACCAGGCTGGAAGTATGATGCTGGATGTAGGAGATAAGATTTTCCAGTATACGGATGGTGTTACAGAGGCTATCAATGAGGAGAATAAGCTTTATGGAATGGAACGTCTCGGAAATGCCCTGAATCGTGTGAAGGAGTCCACACCATCGGAAATTCTTCATGAAGTGAAAAAAGATATTGATGCTTTTGCCGGAGCTGCGCCCCAGTTTGATGACATTACCATGCTTTGCGTGGAATACAAGGCAAAAATGGAGCAGGATCAGGTACAGTAATAAATGAAAAGGACTGTGGTCCGGAAGATATTAAGATTAGATATCTTCTGGCTCACAGTCCTTTATTTTTAAATAGACAGTCACCGTCCGGGACTTTCATAGTAAATTATTTAGTACCGAAAATTCTGTCTCCGGCATCTCCAAGTCCCGGGCAGATGTAAGCGTGGTCATTCAGCTCTCTGTCCAGATGACCTACATAAATCTGCACATCCGGGTGTGCCTCATGAAGCCGCTTCAGGCCTTCCGGAGCTGCGATCACGAACATACATTTAATGCTCTTTCCGCCGTGCTCCTTAATGAAGTTAACAGCAGAAATAGCGGATCCACCGGTGGCAAGCATAGGATCGACCATAACGATAAGACGCTGTTCAATAGGATCCGGAAGCTTACAGTAATACTCATGTGGTTCATGGGTAACCGGATCACGGTAAAGTCCGATGTGACCAATCTTAGCAGATGGAACTAAGGTGGTGATACCGTTTACCATACCAAGACCTGCACGAAGAACAGGAACAACAGCAAGCTTCTTACCTGAAATCATAGGAGTCTTGCAGGATTCAATAGGAGTCTCAACCTCAACATCCTCCAGTGGAAGATCGCGAAGAGCCTCAAAACCCATAAGAACAGCAATCTCTTCGATAAGCTTACGGAATTCATTCGTTCCGGTCTCCTTATTACGAAGAATGGAAATCTTATGCTGGATCAGCGGGTGATCCATAATAAAAATATTGTCAAT
>CAKRVL010000124.1 GCA_934408705.1 uncultured Blautia sp.
GCTGACTTTGGTAACTACTATAAATTAATTATTGAACAGAATCAAGTACGTTAGTATTTGAAAAGCTCGAACAATTCAAATTGAACAAAATCGCTGCGCGATGGCCTACCAAGGCTGTGGCGCAGTTTTTCTATAACTTAATAAAAAGCAGTGGAAACCAAGTCCTACAAGTAACCCTCCTGCTCATCACAGAAAAACGGCTTATCACATCAGAAACTGTAAAACAGGAGTTTTTGGTGTAAACATCAGTGTTTGTGAGGAATGCGGATGTATCAGTGTTCACAACAACTCCTGCAGAAGCAGATGCTGTCCCAGGTGCCAGGAGTTTCCGAAAGAGAAATGGATTGATGCACAAAAAGAGAACGTATTGGATGCACCCTATTATCATGTAGTATTCACAGTTCCTGAGGAATTGAAAAGAGCAACGATTGAATCCCCATAGCTATCGGCTAAAGGGACGCGACTTTGTTCACCAAGGTAAAATCGAAATTGATGTAAACGAAAGGGCAGTTTTTATCAGAACTCAAGGCTGCTTTTTCGTTTACACCAACTCCGATTGTTTCCTTAACAGTTGGAGAAATGAGAAAAATTATCATTTACGCATACTATGTAACAAAATAAGAAATTTTTAATAATATGCCGCTGTTGATAAAATGCTATCAATAACGGCATTTTTGCGTCTGTTGTTGTCTGAATAGCAACAAAATCAAAGGAAATAACGGCTTGTTTGTTGCAATTCAGGCAACAAACTTGTACGAAAATGGCATTGACATTGGATGGCAAATTATAGTATCTTTCAGACAAGGAGTTAGATATGGGTAACCAGGGATATTCTCGTAGAACTCTAAATATCATAACTAAAGGTTTATTAGCAAAAAGCTAATACCAAGACAAGAAAAGGAGGATTACAGTTATGAGAAAGATCAAGAAATTAGTTGCTGCACTGTTAGCAGCAACAATGTTATTGGCAATGGGAGTTACAGCATTTGCAGCAACACCAACTACTTGCAAGTTTACAAAAGCTGATGGTAGTGCACTGAAGAGGCGGTTATAGGTAAAATGAAAAATCCATTAAAAATAGTCTGGATCGTGCTTGGATTTCTTTGTCTGGGACTTGGTACGATAGGAATTGTACTTCCTATCCTGCCAACTGTTCCGTTTTATATGGCAACGCTGTTCTGCTTTGCCAAGAGTTCAAAGAAACTGCATGAACTTCTTCTTGAAGGTAAAGACAGTAAAACTGAGAGAAATGGAAGCGGAATAGAACGGCTTTGGTATGAATAAAAAGAATAAAGTAGAAAAAAAGCGGCAGAAAGAACAGTATGTCGTGGAAGAGATGATCCGGCTGTACTGCCGGAAGAATCATAAAGAATATGACAAAATGACAGGAAAGATGTGTCCTTCCTGTCAGGAACTTTCGGATTATGCTAGACTCAGAAGCCAGAAATGTCCATTTATGGAAGAGAAAACATTCTGTGCAAACTGTAAAGTGCATTGCTACAAGCCGGAGATGAGGGAGAAGATTCGAGTGGTCATGAGGTTTTCCGGACCGAGGATGCTTCTGTATCATCCGGTGCTGGCGGTATGGCATCTAGTGTGCAGTGTGAAAGAAAAAAATAAAAAAAACAAAACCCATATAAAATAAAGTGAGTTGGTAAAAGCAAATGATTAAAACAAGACTGGTGGGACTTTTATCCCACGCAAAAAAGTATATTGTCTACACCATCCTGTGGCAGTGGGCAGCATTGATCTCACAGGTGCTGGCAGTATTTATGATTGCTGACCTGTTGGAGCGCGTGGTTTATCGTGCGGTGACAGTGCCGGTGATTGAGAGGACAATCCTGATCCTCGCACTGGTGGTGATCATACGATTTGTATGCGAACGGATGGGGGCAAGGTCTTCGTATCTTGCATGTGTAGATGTAAAGAGAATTTTAAGAGAAAAGATTTATGACAAGATGTTGAAACTGGGGGCATCCTACAGTGAGCAGGTATCTTCTTCTGAGGTGGTACAGGTTTCGACAGAAGGTGTGGAGCAGTTGGAAACGTATTTTGGAAAATACCTTCCGCAGTTGTTTTACAGCCTGATCGCACCACTGACCTTATTTCTTATTCTTTGCAGAGTGAGTGTAAAGGCAAGTGTGATCCTGTTGATCTGTGTGCCACTGATTCCAATCTCAATCGTTGTGGTACAGAAGATTGCAAAGAAACTTTTGAACAAATATTGGAGTATCTATACTGGGCTGGGTGATTCGTTCCTTGAAAATCTGCAGGGACTGACGACACTGAAAATCTATCAGGCAGATCAGCAGAAAGCGGACGAGATGGATGTGGAATCCCAGAATTTCCGCAGGATCACCATGAAGGTACTGACCATGCAGCTCAATTCCACAAGTGTGATGGACATCGTGGCGTATGGTGGTGCGGCGATTGGTATGGCAGTAGCGGTATCCGAGTTTTTAAAAGGAAATATTTCAGTAAGTGGAACACTTTGCATCATCCTGCTTGCCAGCGAGTTTTTCCTGCCGCTTCGCCTGCTCGGTTCCTTTTTCCATATCGCAATGAATGGAATGGCAGCAAGTGACAAGATCTTTAAGATCTTGGATTTGCCGGAACCACAGGTGGGAGAAAAATGTCTGCCGGATGACGCATTGGATGTGTCTTTGAAGGATGTTCATTTTTCTTACGAAGTGGACCGAGAGATTTTAAAAGGCATCAACTTAAATCTCCCGGTAGGAAGTTTTGTATCACTGGTTGGTGAATCCGGATGTGGTAAGAGTACGATTGCAGGAATCCTTGCAGCAAAGAACCGGGGATATACCGGAGAAATCACCATCGGCGGTGAATCACTTTCTGAGATCAATGAAGCTGACCTAATGAAACATGTGGTTCTGGTGCGCCATAACAGTTATCTGTTCAAGGGAACAGTAGAGGAAAATCTTCGTATGGCAAAACCGGATGCGACTACAGAAGAGATGGAAGCGGTTCTGTTGAAGGTGAATCTGTTAGGCTTCTTACAGACGCAGGATGGATTGCAGACACAGTTATTAGAAAAAGCAAGTAACCTGTCCGGCGGTCAGTGCCAAAGACTGGTGATTGCCAGAGCATTGTTAAAGGATGCGGCTGTATACATTTTTGACGAAGCGACCTCGAATATCGATATCGAAAGCGAAGAATTAATCATGAATGTGATCCATGAGATTGCCCAGAAAAAGACGGTGCTTCTGATTTCTCACAGACTGGCAAATGTGGTAAAGTCTGACCAGATATATTTCTTAAAGGATGGAGAAATCAAGGAAAGCGGAAAGCACGAAGAACTGATGAGGGCAAATGGTGCATATCAGCATTTATATGAAAGTCAGATGACTTTGGAAAACTATGGAAAAGGGGGCGTGGCATAATGAGTGAACATACAAATACAACAAAACGCAGAAATGCCATTCAGATCATGGGAAGCCTGATCGGGTTAGTAAAACCCCTGCTTCATATCATGCTGGCAGCAATTATCCTTGGAACACTAGGTTACTTGTGTGCAATCTTCCTGACAATACTGGCAGGACAGGTCATCGTGCATGGACTTCTGACAGGGGTAGCCGGAATGATTGTCTTGGTGGAAAATATGTGGTTGGTATTTACCCCGGTAAAAACGATTCTTGCAGTGATGATTGTGATTGCAGTGCTTCGTGGCAGCCTGCATTATGTGGAACAGTATTGTAATCATTTTATTGCGTTTAAGCTGTTGGCGATCATCCGCCATAAGGTATTTGCGGCACTGCGGAAGCTCTGCCCGGCGAAACTGGAAGGCAGAGACAAGGGAAATCTGATCTCAATCATTACAACAGATATCGAGCTTCTGGAAGTGTTCTATGCACATACCATTTCCCCGATTGCGATTGCAATACTGACCTCGATTATTATGGTAATCTTTATTGGAAGGTATCACTGGTTAGCGGGACTGCTTGCACTGGCAGCTTATTTGATTGTCGGTGTAGTCATCCCGATGTGGAATGGAAAACGTGGCAGCCAGAAGGGAATGGAGTTTAGAACAAGCTTCGGAGAACTGAACAGTTTTGTTCTGGATTCCTTACGTGGATTAGATGAAACCATCCAGTACGGACAGGGTGAGAAGAGAAAAGAGCAGATGACAGGGCAATCCAAAAAGCTTGCCGGAATGCAGGAATCATTAAGCAAAATGGAAGGCTCACAGCGTTCATTTACGAACATGGTCATCCTGCTTGCATCATTTGGAATGCTGGCACTGACCATCTGGTTCTATGCAAAGGGCGAGATGGGATTTGAAGGAATCTTAACCTGTACGATCGCAATGATGGGTTCTTTCGGACCGGTAGTAGCATTATCAAGTCTTTCTAACAACCTGAACCAGACACTGGCAAGTGGTGAGCGTGTTCTTTCTTTATTAGAAGAGACACCATTTGTGGAAGAGATACCGGGGGATGTGGAGACAGAAGAAAGTACAGGTCATACCTTTACAGGGGCAAAAGTAGAGAATGTAACTTTTGCCTATAAAGTGGAAGGCTTGGAAGGCGACATAGAGAACGGTCTGGACCGCAAGACGAGTGAAACGGAGACAGATACGATTCTGGATAATTATTCCCTTACCTTACAGCCGGGACAGATCACAGGCATTCATGGGGCAAGTGGATCTGGTAAGTCCACACTTTTGAAACTGCTGATGCGTTTCTGGGATGTGCAGGAAGGAAGTGTGTCGGTAGATGGTGCGGATGTTAGGGAGATCCCGACAAAGCATCTAAGAGATATGGAGTCTTACGTGACGCAGGAAACACACCTGTTCCATGACAGTATTGCCAATAATATCGCCATTGCCAAACCGGGAGCAACGAGGGAAGAGATTATGGAAGCGGCAAAGAAAGCTTCTATTCATGGCTTTATCATGACACTTCCGAAAGGCTACGACACAGAAGTAGGAGAACTGGGAGATACGTTATCTGGCGGTGAGAAGCAGAGAATCGGAATCGCAAGAGCATTTTTGCATGATGCAGAGATGATTCTGCTGGATGAACCGACTTCGAATCTGGATTCGTTGAACGAGGGTATTATCTTAAAATCATTGAAAGAATCAGCTGAGAAAAAAACGGTTGTCCTGGTATCCCACAGAGTATCCACAATGAATGTGGCAGATGTGGTGTATGAGATGGAGAATGGAAGAATCTCATAGAGACAGGAATATTTGTTTTTGGCATTGTAAGCCCTTATAAAAATAATAAAAAATCTCATATAAGTGAAGGGAATAACAAAAGTAAAAGAAAAAATGATAAAAAATAATGTAGACAGTGTGCTATAATTACTGACAGTAGACATCAGAAAAGAAGGGACAAAATATGCAGATCAGTTTATTACTAATGGAAGAAATCGCAAAGCTTTTTGTGATTATGCTTATGGGGTATGCGGTTGTAAAAGCTGGACTTATGAAGTCGTCGGAGAGTAAAAGCATATCTGTAGTCATGGTTTATCTGGTTATTCCCTGCGTGATCATCAACGCATTTCAGGTGGACTATACACCAGATGTACAAAAAGGGCTGCTTCTGGCTTGTGTAGCAGCTGTTTTGGTACATGTTTTATTTTTGTTACTTACTGCGATATTAAAACAAATATTGCAGCTGGATGCAATTGAGCGTGCAACTGTTATTTATTCAAATGCAGGTATACTGGTAATTCCGCTGGTACAGGAGCTGCTTGGACAGGAGTACGTTATTTACTCCAGTGCTTATATTGCAGTACAGCTGATTCTGATCTGGACGCACTGCAAAAATATGCTTTGTGAAGAAGATAGATTAGAGTTGAAAAAAGTATTTCTGAACGTAAATATTATTTCAATCATAGTAGGAGTGATATTGTTTATCTGCAAAATCCAGTTGCCTTCAGGCATGCAGGATGTCCTGGATATGATGAACAATATGATTGGTCCGATCGGTATGCTACTTGCCGGAATGGTTATTGCGGATGTACCTACTAAGACTGTGTTTACTAAAAAAAGAAACTATGTTTCGACAGTATTGAGATTGATTATTTATCCAATATTTGTATTGATTTTAATGAAACTGATTTATACATTTGTGGGACTAAATGATTCCAAACAGATTCTCCTGACTGTGTATATTGCATCCATAACACCTGCCTGTGCGACCGTGACATCCATGGCGCAGCTATATGATAAAGATGCTGCATATGCGAGCTCATTGTATGTACTTACAACACTGCTGTCAATTGTGACCATGCCGGTGATGGTGGGAATGTATGAGATGTTTGTGTGAGAGAATAGAAAGATTGAAGAAATGACAGAAGAGACACTGACTGC
>CAKRVL010000125.1 GCA_934408705.1 uncultured Blautia sp.
AATTTTCGCAGAAAACCTTTGTAATTGGTAATCCCGTTTTTATCCAGAAGAAATGTTATATTTTTATCTGTCTCCAGAAGATCTGTGTGGAAATGCTCCATGCGGATCTGATTCACATAAGCCAGGAAGGTCTGTCCTGTGTATTTGCGAAAAAGACGACAGAAATGCTCTGGTGTGATGGACAAAAGCCCTGCAGCATCGGCAAGGGCAATCCTTTCCCCATAATGTTCCCGGACAAATTCCATGCACAACTTCATCCGATCCAGATCACGCAATGTACCATTATCATCCTCAGCTGTTTCCTCTGCCCTGATTCCTTCTGTATAAAGAATATAAAGTAAGTGATAAACAGATGATAGCACCAGAAGATGATAGCCTTCTTTTTTTTCTTTATAAAGATCTGCGATCTCCCGAAATATTTCACCCAACTGATTATTTAAACTATCATACTGAGCTGCGGACTTTTGATTCTCGCTATCTTTTCCCATTATAAGTTCCTGAAATTTCAAACCTTTCCACTTCCCTGAAATTTTTTCCAGATGGATCGGCGGAATTTGCAACAGATAATACCTGGCATCCTCATGTGTGTAGGTATAATGGATATCATTGGAGTTTACCAGAAAAATGTCCTCTTTTTTCAGTTCATAACTCGTATCGTTGATAGATGCAGTAATATTGCCACCAAGCACATAAATAATTTCCAAATGCTCATGCCAGTGCGCCGGTAACAGTTCATCCCAGGTATTTACATATGTAAAATGAATTTTCCCCAGATGATCGTCCAGTACGTTTTCATATTCCGCTCTCATAGTATGCCTCACCTTCTTTTTTTACTCAAATTCCCCGACTTCCATCCTCATCAAAAATACACAACACTATATTACAGGTTTGAAATCAAAATACACCATTTATTCTTTATGATAATATATAATATTTCACTAGAAATATCAAGAAAGACCTATAAAAGAAGCAATATTTCATCTATTACTTACTCCTGTTTTCCATTACAATATTTTCAACAAGAGATTAATCATATGATACCTGTGTCAAAAAGTCTTTTGACACTCATTTGATCCCCGGATTGCTACGTAGCTACGCTACTCCCGCAATCCTCCAAATATTCGAAATCCGCTGATTTACTGCGTAAATCGCTACTTTCTCATATTTGGCGTGTCCCAAGTTCAAAAGCCTTATCGTGCAAGCACGAACAGCTTTTTGACCTTTTGACACTGGTATCAGCATATATTTCACATAAAAAGTAAACAGGAGGACATTCCACAATGAACAAATGGACCAGAGTAAGATTCCAACCTAATCTTCCCCTTAAGGAAAGCGGCCGCGTTACAGCAAGCAAGGAACATATCCAGCTCTCCACGGAAGCAGCAAAGGAAGGTATGGTGCTTTTAAAAAATGAAAAAAATCTGCTTCCCCTTCCGGAGGGCACACGCATCGCTCTTTTTGGCAAGGGCAGCTTCGATTATGTAAAGGGTGGCGGTGGAAGCGGTGATGTTATGGTTTCTTATGTACACAACCTTTACGACGGGCTGAAAATGCAAGAAGGCGCCGTTCAGATCTATGAGCCATTATCCGCATTTTACCACACCGATATCCAGCACCAGTATGAAAAAGGTGCCGCACCAGGAATGACAGTAGAGCCAAAGCTTTCCCCGGAACTTGCTGACGGTGCAAAAGCATTTGCTGACGTTGCCATAGTTGTGATCAGCCGTTTCTCCGGTGAAGGCTGGGATCGTTCCAGCATTGAATGCAATAACGAATTTAATCCATGGGACAACGAAACCAGCATGCCGAAAATTTCCAGCGAAATTTTCCCGGATGGCGACTTCTATCTCACTGCCCGTGAGAAAGCAATGCTTTCCATGGTAAAAGAGCGCTTTGATGATATCGTGGTAGTTCTCAACATCGGCGGAATCATGGATCTTTCCTGGGTAAAAAATGATGACCTGATTTCCTCTGCTCTCCTTGGCTGGCAGGGTGGCATGGAAGGTGGACTTGCCATGGCTGAGCTTCTCACAGGAAAAGGAACCCCCTCCGGTAAGCTGGCAGACACTTTTGCCGCAGACGTAAATGATTATCCATCCACTGCCAACTTCCATGAGTCTTTTGATTATGTAAACTATACGGAAGATATTTATGTAGGCTACCGTTATTTTGAAACCATTCCAGGAGCACAGGAAAAAGTAATCTATCCATTTGGATATGGACTTTCCTACACCACCTTTGTCCTGGACACCATCGCTATGTGGGAAACAGAGAATCAGATTTTTGCTGAAGTTCAGGTGACCAACACCGGTAACCTGGCTGGAAAAGAAGTTGTGCAGATTTATTTCGAAGCTCCACAGGGACTTCTGAAGAAACCAACCCGCCAGCTTGCCGCTTTTGCAAAAACCCGTCTTCTTCAGCCAGGCGAGACACAGCAGATCCGCCTTTCCTTTACAAAGGCTGACATGGCTTCCTACGATGACCTTGGAAAAATCAAGAAATCCGCATATATTCTGGAAAAAGGTACTTATAAGTTCTATATTGGAACTTCTGTGCGCGACACTAAGGAGAGCATCCTGACAATGGAACTGGCTGAAAATGTGATCACAAAGCAACTGACAGCTCATCTTGTTCCAACCAGCCTGAAAGAGCGTATGCTCTCTGACGGCAGTTTTGAGGAGCTTCCACAGTCTGCATGCAATGACATGAACGAATGCGTATTTGAGAAAATGGAGCCGGGCACTGAGGAAGGTATTACCCCTGCAGTCCGCTGCTGTACACGTGGCACACTTTTCGACAACTTTGGCAGAAAGCAGTTTATTGATGTAGCAGAAGGCAGGCTTTCCCTGGATGATTTTATGGCACAGTTAAGCGATGACGATCTGATTCATCTTCTTGGAGGACAGCCAAACGTAGGTGTTTCCAATACCTTCGGCTTTGGAAATCTTCCGGATTATGGTGTTCCATCCATTATGACAGCAGATGGTCCTGCCGGACTTCGTATCAGCGGAGAATGCAGCATGAACACAACAGCATGGCCTTGCGCGACACTTCTTGCATGCACCTGGAACCCGGCTCTTGTTCAGCAGGTTGGACAGGCTGGTGCCGAAGAAGTGAAGGAGAACAATCTTGCTGTATGGCTTACGCCAGCAGTAAATATCCACAGGAATCCTCTTTGCGGAAGAAACTTTGAATACTACTCTGAGGATCCACTGATTACCGGAAAAATGGGTGCAGCTATGGTAAAAGGTATCCAATCTCAGCACATAGCTGCTTCTGTAAAACATTTTGCAGCTAACAACAAAGAAACCAACAGAAAACACAGCGACTCCCGTGTTTCCGAGCGTGCACTTCGTGAGATCTATCTGAAAGGTTTCGAGATCATTGTAAAAGAGGCACAGCCATGGACCATCATGTCCTCCTACAATGCAATCAATGGTCACCGCGCTTCTGAGAATCGCGAGCTTCTGGAAGATGTTCTCCGCGGCGAGTGGGGCTTCAAGGGCATGGTTACAACCGACTGGTGGACAAGAGCCGAACATTATAAAGAAATCAAAGCCGGAAATGACGTAAAAATGGGAACCGGTTTCCCCGAGCGTGTAAAAAGGGCCATGGAAATGGGACAGCTTGGCCGCCCGGAATTAGAGCACTGTGCAAGACGGGTGCTGGAGCTGATTCTGAAGATTGATTGAGCTGCATAAAAACTGCCAGCAGATAAATTTCTACTGGCAGGAAAAATTTATATTTTTTCAATTGTCTACTTGACGGGGAGCAGTTCAAGATTGGTGCAATAGCTCTTTTTTGTAAAAATATTCTTTATTTGCCTTATTCAATATAAGCATTTAATTCCGGATAGCTCTCCTTATTGTCACGGATGAGCCAGCGTTTGAAAGCTGCAAATTCTGACTTTGCAGATAATTCCTTCTTCATCAAACATATTAAATCCTCTTTTTCCCACTCTTCAGCTTCTTCATATTCTCTAACCTCGTTCTTGAATTTTGACATCTCTTTTCGTAATATTTTCCGTAATACTTTAGCCTCCATTTCTTTTTGAGGTGTTGAACCGTAAAAAACTTCTTTCAAAAGGTTTTGTGTATTTACAGTTTTTTCTGTTTGATCCAGTATATCAAATACAAATTTCTCATTCTTTCCAAAATAGCCTTCTTTTCGAAAAGCAATTTTCTTATCAATCTCTTCTTCCGTACAATTCAGAATAGGATTATATTTTGCACCTTTAATGTTATTGCAATGATGACATACAAGAAACAAATTATTCCAATCATATTTTAAATTTATATCTTCTTTATGCGGAACCAAGTGCTCGATTTCCATTGATTCTATTCCTTTTCTTTCACAAATATAACACTTTCCATAAAACATTTCCTGCAAGGCCGCATTTACTTCTGGAGTATTGTATGTTCCACTTTTTCCTTTCGCTTTTTGCTCTTGTAAAGATTCAATTGCCTTTTGTGATTTTTTTGTCTGGTTTCTCTTAAATTTTACCACGTTTTCCACCTTCAATCTCCTCAAATCGATTCCATGCTTCTGGTGACAAAATCTTAGGAATATTTTTTAGTTCAATTCGTAGCTCTGCTCGTTCTGCTCGCTCGTCATCTGTAAGTTCCGTCTCCTCCTTCAAAACTTGATAACGATCCAGTTTACTTTTCAATTCATCAGAATATTCATCTGCTCCAAAATAGCCTTCTGCCAGGCTATCTGATGAATATGCTGAAAGATTTTCCAATTCTATACGCCGTTCCAGATCATATATCTTGGCATTTGAAATAGAATTTAGAATATAAGGCGAATGAGTGGTAACAATAAATTGAATTCCAGGAAAAAATTTAGTTAAAAATGGCATTATTTTCTTCTGTAATTCAATGTGAAGATGTGTCTCTAACTCATCGATCAGAACAATTCCCTCTTCATCATATCCACCAATTTCACCCTTAAGAAACCAATTATGATCCATTCGTAAAATAAGATCTGAAACAATATATATTACAGAAGAATAGCCATCTGATAATTGATTAAGACCAAATGGCTTTCTACCTTTTTGATGAATTTTAAAATCATATTCTTTGTAATCATATTCCAGCATCAATTCTGAATCATCCAGTAAAATTCTAAGAGCGTTGGTAAAACGTTCAAACCACTTTTGAATTTTTTCAACAACGTCAGTATCTCCTTCATTTCTCGCATATGCCTGCTGTGTTTTCAAATGAACCATATACTTCTGAAGCAACTTCCCTGGTCCATTACTGCTCTCATAAAATTCTTCAAACTTAATTTCGTCTACACCTTTTGCAGGAAGAACATTAAATTTACGATCCGCAGGAAAATATGCCACAATAAATTCTCCCTGTTTATAAAGATTTCTTAATTCCTGCCATTGAGTAACGCTAATTATAATATCTGAACTGCGTTTATAATCCTCCATCAATTTATTCAGGACTCCCCATTCCGGGGGCTTCACATTATTCCTTTCCGCAAGCATCTTCAATTGCAGCCAATATTCAGCCATACGCATGATAGTTCCATTATCTATGTCGTTTCTGTTAAAGTGCTCTTGTATTGATAGTAGCAGAGATGTTTTTCCTGAGCCATTTTTTCCTGTGAGCATTAAATGCTGTCTGTTTCTTGAATCCAATTTTATATTAATATTTGATAGATGACGCACTTTTTTAATTCTTATTTCTGTTATAAAATGATTCATCGCCATTTCCTTTCTCAGACTTTTTCCTTAATCTTTAGCGCACATATTTTCTTATATTATATATATAATACCATTTTAATATATCGAATACAAGAAAAGGCTCTCGACATATTTCGTCAAAATTTTATTCTTATCCCCAAAAGACACTTATACTTTCTATAGCAAAAGGTATCATAAGATTTGGCACTTATACCATGTTTCTTATGATACCTTACATCTTCTTTTATAAATTTAATGCAGCCTTAATAACCGCTGAACTACCTCTTATTTCTTCAACCCAGTAGTCACCTTACAATTTGTAACCTTCATGCTTCCCTCTGACGCAAATAAAGATAAGCTTTCCCCTGGTCTCTTGTATGCTCGTGCATTCAATGCCACACCGTCAACATAAATAGTAGCAATTGTATCATCCACGATCATACGAATGTTATATTTCTTTCCCGGAATCAGATCAAGCGGTCTTTCCAGTCCGATGTTCTGATTTGCAGGCCATGGCCAGTTCGGTTTCTTCTCGAATACATAACGGTTCTCTGT
>CAKRVL010000126.1 GCA_934408705.1 uncultured Blautia sp.
AACAGGTACATTTCGCCTTCTTCTGCTTTATGTACACCGGTAATTACTTTAATGAAGGTAGATTTACCTGCACCGTTTTCGCCCATCAGTGCATGAACTTCGCCAGGCTTTAACTGGAACTGTACATTGTTCAGTGCTTTAACGCCGGGAAAAATTTTTGTAATGCCTTTTAACTCAAGAACATATTCAGACACGGCTTTTTCTCCTCCCTTTCTTGATCTGACTTTATTCTATCATTGGTCACTTTGTTTGGAAATGGGAAAATATTTTGAAACAGGGTAAAATATTTTCCACTTAATGGGTAAAATTTTCCACTTATTTTTGAATTTTCCACAAATCAAATGGGGTTTGGTATCGTATTTTTGATATTATTGTGTTATGATGTGTTTAATATTTTGTAATCTATTAATTGTGAACTCCGGGATTTTCCCGGATAAGAGATAACGGAGATTCATTATGAAATTACTGATCGTAGATGATGAGGAGCTTACACGTACCGGCGTGATTTCTTCAATCGACTGGCAATCCATTGGGATTGAAGAGGTGCTTCAGGCTGATGATGGTTTGAATGGGATTGAAGTGGCCCGGACACACCAGCCGGACATAGTATTATGTGACGTGCGTATGCCCCGTATGGATGGAATTGCCATGCTGGAGCGTCTCGAGGATATTCTACCTGATATTGTTCCTGTTTTTATGAGTGGATATTCAGACAAGGAGTACCTGAAGGCAGCCATCAAGCTTAAGGCTGTGAATTACATTGAAAAGCCTCTGAATCCTGATGAGATCCGGGAAGCCATTATTGAAGCCAGGGATCTGTGCCTTGAGAAAAAACGTGCCAGACATAACCAGTCCATTCATTCCATGGAGAGTGCTTCACGTCTGGCACTTCTGCTTACTCAGCCATACGCCCACACGAAGGAGAATATTGAACAGCTGATTCAGGAGCTTTCTCTTCCCATAAGCTCTTCCACAGCCTTTACTGCTATTGTTCTCAAAACAGATACCGAAGAGGATTTTCCTCTTTCAGAGGCAAATGCTATGTATATGTCTGTTCGGGAATTTCTGAAGGCCTTCCATATGGATTGTATCTTTGTGGAAAAGCATGTACAATATATGGTTTATTTTTTACTTGGTCCTGTACCCGGCCCTGCTGTGAGAAAAAGCATAGAAGATTTTTTTTGCAATCTTTATTCCCGATACACCAGATTCTGCATTGCTGCGGGAGACACACTTACAGGGATTTCAAGGGCTTACCAGTCCTATACTTCTGCTGTTATTCTTTTACAGAACAGCTTCTTTTTCCCTGCAGGTACATTTTTATCTCCATTTAACGAGAGTTTTTCAGGAAAGACAGCAGAGCTTCCGGCCAGCCCTGAAAATGAATTTCTTACCATTCTTACAAATAAAAACAAAGAAAAATCAGAGCTGTTCCTGGATAAGCTGTTTCAGTATCATTACCAGAATCAAAGGATTTTGCCGAATCAGGCCAAAGATTTGTATTACAAATTATTCCGTGCATTGGACGAAGCAGCTCGTCAGTTGAAACTAACTCAATATAATGCCCAGGAGAATCTGATAGATGCATTGGAGAAAACATTTTCCTTCAATGAATTACACCAGAAGCTTTCCCAAAAGACAGATGATTTTTTCCAGACTGCTGTCAACACAGAAGAAGAAAATTCTACAATTTTTCTTATAAAGGATTACATTGGACAGAAATATATGAATGAAACCCTATCTGTAAAGGATATCAGCGAGCATGTATTTCTTTCCACCTCCTATGTGTGTACCTTCTTTAAGAATGAGACAGGACAGACCTTGAATCAATATCTGACAGAATACAGAATGGAAAAGGCCAAGCAGCTGCTGGCAGATCCCAGATATAAGATTTCCGATATTTCTTCTCGCGTGGGATACAGTGATGGTAATTATTTCGGCAAGAGCTTTAAGAAATATACCGGATTGTCCCCCTCTGAGTACAGAGATAAAAAGGAAGGTGAGATCATTTGAAGAAGCTTAAGCAATGGTATCAGGACCTGAATCTGCAATCCAAGTTCACCCTGGTGCTTCTGATGATCGTAGCAATTCCTGCAATTGCCATTTTCCTTTTTTTCTATGGAAAAGCCTATGACATGGTGGTTTCCTATACTATCCGCCAGGAGCAGGACCGTTCCTTGGAAACAGCACCGCTTATCGAAGAATCCATCCAGAAGGTGCTGGACGTAAGCGAAGAGATTTCTTCCCTTGATTTCTACCAGACGCTCTTTAAAAATACTATAACCGGATCATTTTCGGAGCTGGCTGCTTCCTCTGATGCAGCCACATTTACTAAAAAGATCCAGAAAATGATTGCAGATACTCCTGTGACCAATGTAAAGATTTACCTGGAGATTCCTAAGGATTCTTCTGATATAAATGCGTTGCTGGAAAATGAAAATCTGAAGGATACTTTTCTTCCTCTTGATCAGGCCCGTGGAACCTACTGGTATGGAATTTTCCGTGGAAGCCGTGTTTCCCAGTTATTCTGTCCTTCCTTTTATCTTGGTACAAAGGAGCAGAGTACATACGGAGATCAGGCGTATATCACTCATGCTTCTGTGATCTTCGACAACGGAACCTATGATGCATATATGGCAGTCTACTATTCCGGACAGGAGTTCCAGCAGATTTTATCCAAAAATCTCACTCAGGATGGCAGTGTTTCTTACATCATGAATGAACGAAACAACCTGGTTTCTGCATCCAGCAATTCTCTTGCCGGTATTTACTGGCTGGATTATGATAAGATCATGGAATCTTATATGTCCTCCAACAGTTTTATAGAACAGGATATTCTGGGGCAGACTGTTTACGTTGGCTTCTACAGGATCAAACAGCCAGGCTGGTTTATGGTAACTGTACTCCCATCCCGGCCTCTTATCAGGCAGAGTAATATACTGATGCTTCAGTTTTTGTCCATTTATATTGCAGTGCTGGTTCTTGCATTTTTGCTTGCCAATACATTGTCAAACTCTATTACAAAGCGAATTTCCTCAGTTATCAGCCAGATGCGCACTGTCCGCCACGGACCACCTACTCCTATGGAAAGTCCCAGTGCACACGATGAGATTGGCGATCTCATTGATACTTATAACTATATGACCAGGAAAATGAATCAGCTGATGGAGAAACAGGCACAGGCTGCGGAGGATCTTCGTATTGCAGAGTTCAATTCCCTCCAGGCACAGATCAATCCTCATTTTTTATATAATACTATGGATATGATCAACTGGATGGCACAGCAGGGGCGAACCTCTGAAATTTGCAACGCGGTACAGAGCCTTTCCCGTTTCTACAAGCTGACTCTCAGCCGCAAAAAAGGAATCAGCACCATTGCAAAAGAAGAGGAACATGTTTCCATCTATGTCCATCTGCAAAATATGCGCTACCACGACAGCATCTCCTTCATTTCCGATATTCCGGATGAACTGATGGAATACCAGATTCCGAAGCTGACTCTGCAGCCGGTTGTGGAAAATTCCATACTACACGGTATACTGGAGAAGCCCTCCAAGTCCGGAACTATTGTTCTTACCGGATGGATGGAGGATGAGGATATTGTGCTTTTGATTTCTGATGATGGTGTGGGTATTGCTCCTGACAAGCTGCCCATGATCTTATCCGGTGAAGGAACCAGCATTTCCGGTGGAACTAATATTGCAATCTACAACACTCATCGAAGGCTTCAGGTGCTCTATGGCACAGATTATGGATTAACGTACTCCAGTGCTGTAGGAAAAGGAACCGAAGTTCAGATCCGGATTCCTGCAAAAAAAGATGAGACATCAGCTAAATAACGATCTATGAACCAAAAAGAGCCTCGAAGCAAATGTCTGGTTAAATGACATTCGCCACGGGGCTCCTTATTTCTTTGATTATATAAATTATCTGGTTACGATATCAACCGGCACGTTAAAGATCTTGGCTACCTTGAGAATTGTATCAATATGTCTGCCTGTTGCAGCTGCCATATGATGTGTCGGGCCTGCCTCGCTCCAACGATTTACAAATTCTCTTGCTCCGCATGTGAAGCGTGTTCTCATGTTGGTATCGCCGAAGGAAAGGATCGGTCCTTCCTCGTTAATACCCTCAGCAACAACGAATTTGAAACGTCCGTCAGCATCCTGTGTAATTGCAAGATAAGTAACAGGACCTGTATATGGATAAAACTGTGTCAGATATCCGCCGCCTGTTTTACCATGGAATACAGGAACGATCTTCATTGTAGGCTTCTTATCGGAAATATCCGCATCACCACTTCCGGAATGACCGATAATGCAGATATCATCATTAAAATCAATGGAGTACATCTCAGAAAGCTGACCTGTACCGGAAATTGTCTTCAGAATACTCATTGCCATAGCAACCTTCATGTCACCCTCAACAGCACATGCAGTACCCTGCTTGATCAGCATGGAAAATGCCGGAATCAGCATACTGTCAAGTACGCCAGCCTTGCCCTGTGCAAATCCGTCATAGTGGGAAGCGATCATTCCAAGATGTTCCTCTTTTACCCACTTTTCAAATGCTACAACGTATTTTGCCATATCCCATACTTTTTCAATTGTTCCGCCGCCTTCAATATCAAAGGTATCCAGAATATCCTGAGCTTTTGCACGGATAGCATCTTCATCTGTAATGTCATCAGCGATTGCCCACATTTTCTCCCAGTCAAACTGCTTGGTATAGAGGAACATTCTGTTATACAGGTTTGTCTCATCAATATAAAGATCCATCATACCCGGATAAGGTCTTCCAATCTGTGCAATATTTGTATCACGGAATCTTCTTCTTACCTGAGCCGCTTTACACCAGTCTTCGATCTCAGCCTGAACTCCTGGATCTCCGCCTTCTACAACACCTGTAATAACAGCATGTCTCTTTCCGGCTCTCTCAAGGTCTGCAACTGCTTCTCCTACAGCACCGCAGGCATAGCCTTCACCAAGCCATGTAGCAATATCTGTGTGATCGTAATCCAGCGCTTTCAGCTTCTGAACATTTACCAGAACAACCGGAACATTAAGGTCACGAATTGCAGGAAGCATATTGTAGGAAGTAGCATAGGTTAACATCTGAAGGAAAACAAGGTCAACATCTGCAGCACGGAATTTATCTCCTGCAGCCATGGACTGTTCCTTTGTTGTTACCATACCTCCGTCAATAATTTCTACCGTATCTGGAATCGTTTTCTTAAAAGCCTCATACTGAGCCTCAAACTCAGGCACCAGTGACGGGAACTGAGGCAGATATGCTCCTAACGCAATAGAAAATACACCAACTTTTGCTTTTGTGTTTACTAACATTTGTAGTACCTCCTGTTTAATTTGATTCACGTATATTCCGGCTGTACTGAATGCTCAAAAGATCTATTTCATCAAGCCTTATATACTTTAATTCCGAAGGACTCATGAATGGTTGTACGAGCCTCTTCGATTGATTTAAACTCTTCTGCTTTCAGCATCTGAGCTGTAATGTTACCAATTGCAGTTGCCTCTCCAGGACCTGCATGAACCTCTTTACCTGTAGCCTTTGCAGTCAGCTCGTTAAGGTAGCCCGCATTGGAGCCACCACCAACTACATGGATACGGCTGAAGGTTCTTCCTGTCATCTCTTCCAGTTCTTTTGCTGTCTTTGCATAGCACTCAGCAAGACTGGTGTAAATAACAGTTGCAATCTCACCTAATGTCTCCGGAACCTTCTGACCGGTTCTGCGGCAGTAATCCTTAACCTCTTCGATCATACTCTCCGGGGAAAGGAAGCATTCATCATTTGCATCTACTCTGGATGGGAAATCCTTTGCTTCCTCTGCCATCTGACAGATTTCTGCAAATCCGTATTTATCATCATATTCATGACGAACAGACTGGATCATCCAAAGTCCCATGATGTTTTTCAGATAACGGAATCTTCCTGCATAACCGCCTTCATTAGTGAAGTTCATCTCACAGCTCTTCTTGGAGCAGTCAGCTTTCTCTCTTTCAATACCCATCAGTGACCATGTTCCGGAGCTGAT
>CAKRVL010000127.1 GCA_934408705.1 uncultured Blautia sp.
GCGTACTCTTTGATACGTCCACGTTTTACTTCTTTGATATCTTTTACGATGTCAAGCTTGATTCCTTCCGGATCATAGATATATCCGTTAGAGTCGCACATAGCAACAACCTTGCCGCCAAGCTGCTGAGCTTTTTCAACTGCGTAGATCGCAACATTTCCGGATCCGGTTACGATAAATGTTTTTCCCTGGATAGAATCATTGTGTGCTTTCATGATTTCGTCAAGCATATAAACAACACCATATCCGGTTGCCTGTGTACGGATTAAAGAACCGCCGTAGGTAAGTCCTTTACCTGTGAGAACACCCTCATATAATCCACGGATTCTCTTGTACTGTCCGAATAAATAACCAATTTCACGTCCGCCAACACCGATATCACCAGCAGGAACATCAGTATCAGCTCCGATATATTTGGAAAGCTCTGTCATAAAGCTCTGGCAGAATGCCATAACCTCTCTGTCAGATTTGCCTTTCGGGTCAAAGTTGGAACCACCTTTACCACCACCGATTGGAAGTCCGGTAAGGGAGTTCTTAAATGTCTGCTCAAATCCAAGGAATTTTAAGATACCCTGGTTTACTGATGGATGGAAACGAAGACCACCCTTATAAGGTCCGATAGCGCTGTTAAACTGTACACGATATCCCTTGTTTACCTGAACAACGCCCTTGTCATCTACCCACGGAACGCGGAAGGAAATGATTCTTTCCGGCTCAACAAGACGCTCCAAAAGTGACATGCTGCGGTATTCTTCTTCATTTTTGTCAATTACGACCTTCAGGGAATCCAGAACTTCCTTTACTGCCTGATGAAACTCCGGCTCACCTGGATTCTGTGCTACGACTCTTTCGTATACTTCTTCTGTGTAAGACATTGTAATTCCTCCTCATCCAGATAGATGTAAAATTTTTTAACGACGCTATTATACACTAAAGTGCTAAAAATGAAAAGAGTTTTTTTCATATTTTCAAAAATTTCATTAAGGGTTGCGAAAATGACCAAAATATGAGAAGATAGATAACAGGAAAATTGATATGCCAGATAAATATGTTATGCCGTGTGGTTGGAATGAAGCGTAAGCAGCAGACATTACAGGTATGCATAGTAAGGTGAGGAGTGAAGTTAATATGAAAACATTTGAGAAATCCAGTAAGCTGGATAACGTACTTTATGATGTACGAGGTCCGGTAGTGGATGAAGCTGCCAGAATGGAAGAGGATGGAATGGAGATCCTGAAGCTGAATATCGGTAATCCTTATCCGTTTGGTTTTTCAGCACCGCAGGAAGTTATTCTGGATATGCTGAGTAATATCCGTACCTCTCAGGGCTATTCCGATTCCAAGGGAATATTTTCCGCAAGAAAGGCAATTATGCAGTATGCTCAGCTTCGCGGTATCCCAGGGGTTACCATGAGTGATATTTATACAGGCAATGGTGTAAGTGAGCTGATCAATCTTTCCATGCAGGCACTTCTGGATAATGGAGATGAGATACTGATTCCTGCACCAGATTATCCTTTATGGACAGCTACAGCCACTCTTGCTGGCGGAAATGTTGTTCATTATATCTGCGATGAGCAGTCTGAGTGGTATCCTGATATTGATGATATCAGAAGTAAGATCACAGATAAGACTAAGGCAATCGTTATTATCAACCCGAATAATCCTACCGGTGCAGTTTATCCGAAGGAGATACTTGAGCAGATCGTGCAGATTGCAAGAGAGCATGAGCTGATCATATTCTCAGATGAGATTTATGATCGTCTGATCATGGATGGATACAAGCATACATCTATTGCTTCACTTGCAGGTCAGGATGTATTCTGTGTTACCTTCTCAGGACTTTCCAAGTCCCATATGATCGCAGGTTTCCGTATTGGATGGATGATCTTAAGCGGTGCCAAGAATAAAGCAAAGGGATATATTGAAGGAATCAATATGCTTTCTTCCATGCGTCTTTGTTCTAATGTACCGGCTCAGTCTATTGTTCAGACCGCTCTTGGGGGATATCAGAGTGTGAATGAATACATTCAGCCGGGCGGAAGAGTGTATGAGCAGAGAGACTTTATTTATAAGGCGCTTAATGACATACCGGGAATCACTGCAGTGAAGCCGAAAGCAGCTTTCTACATTTTCCCGAAGATCGATACAGAGAAATTTAATATTTACAATGATGAACAGTTTGCTCTTGATTTTCTTCATGAGAAGCAGGTGCTTCTGGTACCTGGTAAGGGCTTTAACTGGAATTCTCCGGACCACTTCCGTGTAGTATATCTTCCGAATGTGCGTCAGCTGGAGAAAGCCATGGACAAGATGAAAGATTTCCTGTCCACATATAAACAGCGATAGACATTTGTCTATAGCTTAGATTTGATTAAGGTGCTATACTTTTTTTACGATCACAGTTAAGTGATGATGAAACGATGGCAGTCACAGATTATCCATTTACAATGCCGGAGCAGAAGTGTTAGCTTTCTGACTTTGACAGCATTAATAATTGAGGGAGGAACGGATTATCGGACGGATTAAAAAGAAAGGAGTTTTTTTGAATGACAGGATTTAAGATGAAAGTAACACCGGAAATAGAGAACCTGACGGAGATCTGTAAAGATCATTCCAGTCTGGACCTGTCTCTTTATCAGAAATATGATGTAAAGCGAGGACTTCGTGATATTAATGGTAAAGGAGTTCTGGCAGGTCTGACGCAGATTTCCAATGTATGTGCCACGAAAGTGGTTGACGGCAAGGAAGTGCCCTGTGCGGGCAGTCTTTCCTACAGGGGATATGACATTAAAGAGTTAACCAGGGGATTTATTGAAGATGACAGATACGGCTTCGAAGAAACTACCTATCTTTTATTGTTTGGTAAGCTTCCGAATCATCAGGAACTGGCGGAGTTCACCAAGCTGCTGGCCAACCAGCGCTCCCTTCCTACTAACTTTGTAAGAGACGTTATTATGAAGGCTCCGTCTAAGGACATTATGAATGCCCTGTCCAGAAGTGTACTTACACTTTACTGCTATGATAAGGAACCGGATGATATTTCCCTTCCCAATGTACTGAGACAGTGCCTGAATCTGATCAGTGTATTCCCACTGTTGTCTGTTTATGGATATCAGGCTTACAATCACTATGTATGTGGCAAGAGTCTTTATATTCATAATCCTAAGAGGGAACTTTCCACTGCGGAGAATATCCTTCGTATGCTCCGCCCGGATAAGAAGTATTCTCATCTGGAGGCGAAGATCCTGGATCTGGCCCTGATTCTCCACATGGAGCATGGCGGTGGTAATAACTCTACTTTTACTACACACGTTGTATCTTCATCAGGAACTGACACCTATTCCGCAATTGCGGCTGCTCTTGGTTCTTTGAAGGGACCGAAGCATGGTGGTGCCAACATTAAGGTTGTGAGTATGTTCCAGGATCTGAAGAAGAATGTGAAGGATATTTCTGATGAGGAGGAAGTAAGAGTATACCTGAAGAAGCTTCTTCACAAGGAAGCCTTCGATAAGAGAGGTCTCATCTATGGTATGGGACACGCTATTTATTCTGTATCAGATCCTCGTGCCCAGGTTCTTAAGGGATTTGTGGAGACACTGGCTAAAGAGAAGGGCCGTATGAAGGAATATAATCTTTACGCTATGGTAGAGAAAATGGCTCCTGAGGTAATTGCTGAGGAGCGTCATATTTATAAAGGTGTCAGCGCAAACGTGGACTTTTACAGCGGCTTTGTTTACAGTATGCTGGATCTTCCACTTGAGCTGTACACACCGATTTTTGCAGTGGCACGTATTGTTGGTTGGAGTGCACACCGAATGGAGGAGTTGATCAATACAGACAAGATCATCCGTCCGGCATACAAGAATGTTCTGGCTCCGGCTGTATATGTACCGCTTGAGGAGCGTGAATAATAATGGAAAAAAAGAATACCTCTTCCCTGGTCCTGGAGGGCGGTGGAAGCAGAGGTGTATTTACCGCAGGAGTGCTGGATTTCCTTATGGAAAAGAATGTGAGATTTCCCTACGTAGTGGGCGTTTCAGCAGGCTCCTGTAATGCTCTTGATTATGTGTCCTGGCAGCCTGGAAGGACCAGAGATTGCATGATCATAGAAGACAAAGCAAACAGCTATATCGCCACCAGAGCGGCTATTAAGAAGCATGAGCTTTTTGATATGGACATGCTGTTTGATAAATATCCTAATGAATTGTTTCCATTTGATTTTGATACCTTTTTTCAGTCTGATGTCAGGTGTGAGATGGTAGTAACGAACTGTCAGACCGGAGATGCAGAGTATCTGACAGAGAAGCAGGACAGACAGCGTCTGATGGATATTGGAAGGGCGTCCTCCAGTATTCCCGTTGTCAGTCATATGGTGGAAATTGACGGTGTACCTTATCTGGATGGGGGTATTGCAGATTCTATTCCGTTGATTCATGCCATGGAGCAGGGGTATCGGAAGAATGTTGTGATACTTACCAGAAATAAAGGTTATCGCAAGAACAAACCAGGAAAGAGTACGCCTCTCTACGTAGCAGCATTCCGCCATTATCCGGAATTTCTGAATACCTTATATAATCGCTATCGTAACTATAACCGGACACTGGAGCTTCTGGAGAAATGGGAGCGTGAGGGACATATTTTTGTTATTCGTCCGGAGATGCCTATAGTGGGACGTGCAGAGTCAAATAAGGAGAAGCTGCTGGTGTTCTATCAGCATGGCTACGACATAATGAAGGAACATTATGAGGAGTTGCAGGCTTATCTGAATAGTTGACCTGCTCGAAGAGAAGGCTGTAGGAACAAATAAAAAGAACTAAAGGATGTAACAGGATGTTTGAACGCTTTTTTCCGGATGAATATCTGGATTCAGCATATGTAGTGAACTATGAAAAACTATACCAAGAGGGATACAGAGGAATTTTGTTTGATATTGACAATACCCTGGTTTCTCATGGGGCACCGGCAGATCCGGAAGCTATCCGTTTGTTTGAGAGACTTCGGGACATTGGTTTTTCCTGCTGTCTGGTGTCGAACAATAAGAAAAAAAGGGTAGAACCTTTTGCTGTTTCAGTAGGCGCCCGCTTTATTGAAATGGCGGCGAAGCCGTCCAGAAGAGGCTATATCAGAGCTATGGAGAGGCTTGGCACAAATACAGGGAATACGGTCTTTATCGGAGACCAGCTTTTTACTGATATATGGGGGGCTAAGAAGGCTGGCCTTCGCAATATTCTGGTAAAGCCTATTAATCCCAAGGAGGAAATTCAGATCGTGCTGAAGCGCTATCTGGAGAGAATTGTATTACATTTTTATACCAAGGAGGAGAAGAATTCATGAACCATATTGTGGTTATCGGATTTATGGGTTCTGGTAAGACAAGAGTGGGGAAACGTCTGTCCAGTGACCTGGGACTGACATTTGTAGATGTAGACAAAGTAATCGTAAAGAAAATGAACATGTCCGTGAAGGAAATTTTCCAGAGATTTGGAGAACCTTATTACCGTGCACTTGAAACTATGACAGTGAAGGCTCTTATTGAAGACAAGGAGAGAAAGGTGATTTCTCTTGGTGCCGGTCTTCCCATTCAGGAGCAGAATGAGAAGTACATCAAGGAATTAGGTACAGTTGTGTATCTGAAGGGTTCCGCAGAGACCTTCCGCAAGAGACTGGAGGGTAATAACAATCCTCTCCTGGAAGGGGATAATCAGGAAGAGAAAATTAAAAAGCTTCTGAAGCAGAGAGATCCGATTTATCACAAATTCGCGGATATAGAAGTTGTGACAGGTGTGAAGCCTTTTGAGGAACTGATCAAGGAAATCGAAGCACAGCTTAATTAAAACAGAACCATTTTTGCAGCGGAAATCGAAGCTATAACGGATTTTTTTGTTTAAAAATAAGAAAATCAGGTGAAAAAGCCCCTTTTATATGAAAAAATATGGAAAATTTCCATTCATCTGAAAAAAATGGTTGAAAAAATGGTACACATATTATAGAATATTTC
>CAKRVL010000128.1 GCA_934408705.1 uncultured Blautia sp.
AAGAAAGTTAAATTCAGAAATATGCGTCCTGAGGATAAAATCTTTGATATTGTTAACTACACGGTACTTACATTGATACTCATCATTGTACTTTATCCTGTACTTTATATCGTTGCTGCATCCTTTTCTGATCCTCAGGCTGTTATCAGCGGACAGGTTTATATTTTCCCGGTTCGCCCGACTTTAAAAGGTTACGAAGCAGTATTTAAGAACAAAAAGATCCTTATCGGATTTTTGAACTCTTTCTTCTATCTGTTTGTGGGAACAGCAGTGAACCTGATTATGACTATGCTCTGTGCATACCCACTTTCCAGAAAAGAATTTAAAGCAAGAAACTTCTTTGCATTTTTCTTCATCTTTACCATGTACTTCAGTGGCGGTCTTGTACCGAACTACATTCTGGTAAACAGTCTGGGACTTACAGATACACGTTGGGCAATGATCATTCCTACTGCAATGTCTACATATAACATGATCATCTGTCGTACCTATATTGTAAACAGTATCCCGGATGAAATGTATGAAGCGGCCCAGATTGATGGATGTACACCATGGAAATACTTTATAAGTATCATTATTCCTCTGTGTAAACCAATCATGGCTGTTATGACACTGTATTATGGTGTCGCCAAGTGGAACAACTACTTTGATGCTATGCTTTACCTCAGAAAGGATACTCTGCAGCCTCTGACAATTATTATGAAGCAGATTCTGATCCAGAACCAGGTAGATATGACTCAGATCGGAGATGCATCCAACCTGGCGAAGCTTCAGGGTATGTCTGAGCTTCTGAAGTATTCTACAATCGTTGTAGCTTGTCTGCCTGTTATGCTGTTATATCCGTTTGTACAGAAGCATCTGGTAAAAGGTGTTATGATTGGTGCTGTAAAGGGTTGATATAACTGAAAATTTCTCTAAAAAGGAGAACAAAACTTATGAATAAAGTGATCGAAGAAAGAACAAAACGTACCGAATGGTATCAGAATGCCCGTTTCGGAATGTTTATTCACTGGGGACTTTATGCAATCCCATCCCGTGGAGAATGGGTGAGAAGCGTAGAACAGATTCCTCATGAGGATTACTGCTATCTTACAGAAGAATTTTCAGCGGAGAATTATAACCCAAGGGAATGGGCCCGCCTGGCGAAAAAGGCCGGCATGAAATATGCGGTACTTACTGCTAAGCATCATGATGGGTTCTGTCTGTATGACACAAAGCTTACAGATTATAATTCCATGAATGCTGCATGTCACAGAGATCTTGTAAAAGAATTTCTGGAGGCATTCCGTGAGGAAGGAATTAAGGTTGGTCTGTATTTCTCCATTATTGACTGGCGTCATCCGGATTTCCCTCATTATGGGGATATGCATCATCCAATGCGTAATCATCCGGAATGCTCTAATGAGAATCGTGATTTTGACCGCTATCTGGAATTCATGTTTGGTCAGATAAAAGAACTTCTGACAAATTATGGTAAACTGGATTTAATGTGGTTTGATTTCTCCTACGGAGATATGAAGTGTGATAAGTGGAAAGCCCAGGAGCTTATTTCCATGGTACGTTCTATTCAGCCGTGGCTGATCATTGACAATCGTCTGGAAGGAAGTGCTGAGGATTCAGGTTCTATCCTTACTGCAGAGCCGACAGAATATTCCGGCGATTTTGCTTCACCGGAGCAGATGATCCCACCGGCTGGAATCCGCAATGTACTGGGAGATCCGGTGCCGTGGGAAGCTTGTATCACATTGAATAATAACTGGGGCTACTGCTCCAGTGACCACCATTACAAATCAGCACAGATGGTTATCCGAATGCTGGTTGAGTGCGTAAGTAAGGGTGGAAATCTCCTCCTGAACGTAGGACCGGATGCGAAGGGGCGTATTCCTAAGGAATCTGTAAAGATTCTGGAGGAAGTAGGAGAGTGGATGGATGAGAATTCCAGAAGTATCTACGGCTGTGGTTATGCCGGAATCGAGAAACCAGAATGGGGACGTTATACCCGTAATGGAAATAAGATCTATGCTCATGTAATGGAAGCCCAGGCAGGCGCAATCCCGCTTACCGGAATCCATGGCAAGATCAAAAAGCTGCGCCGTGTCAGTGACAACTCCGAGGTGAAGCTGACTGATTACTGGAATCTGAAGGAATATTCCCAGAACCAGTTCTTCTTCCTGAATCCGGTTACCTGCGACTGTTATCCGCTTCCTGATGAGAGAGATACAGTTGTGGAAGTAATTCTGGAAGAGACAGAAGCGTAATGTGGAATGCATTAAAATAGTAAAAAATATACATTTGCAAAAAAGAGGGATGCCAAAAATCAAAGGCATCCCTCTTTTTCCATAGAAGTGGAAAGTTTCACCATCCTTCTATACACTTCTATTTTTTATTCTTAAAAATACTTCTTACTACCATACAGATGAGTATGGTAATCACCATGTCCGGCAGTGTATTTCCAACCGGAATATCAATCCTCATTAAAAGTCTATAGAGTACAAATCCAATTACCCAGATCACCGCATTTGTTATGTCAACCGCTTCGCCCAGGCTGTCAATGCGCTTCAGAAGGAAGAAATCAGCAATCTGGATAGCAATCATCGGTGCAAATACAGATCCGATAAGATACAGGAAATCGGTAATATTATCCATTGGATACACAATTGCAGCAATTGTTCCGATGATGGTTACGGCAATTGCGGCATATTTTCCGTTTATTTTGGAAAATACAGATTCAGATGAAATTCCGGCGGAGTAAGCGTCCAGGAAGGTGGTGGTAACAGTGGAAAATACAATGATCAGAAGACCTGCGATTCCAAGTCCTGCTTTTACCATGATCTGGGCAATATCAGATTCGCCTGTGTAAATTGCAGCGCCCATACCGATCACATACATCCAGCAGCTTACAAGACCATAAACAACAGAGCTGACAGCAGTTGCTTTTACCGGCTCCTTTGCTTCGCGGGTATAGTCGCTGATCAATGGCAGCCATGACAGTGGCATCGCAACAGAAAGCTCAACTGCTGCGCCGAAGGACATAGCTTCTTCACCGATGGCAAGAGCTGCTCCTCCGTCGAAGAAAATCAGCTTGGAAAGAACCAGCGTAAGGATGAAAAGTGCTGCCATGGCAATGGTATTGATCTTGCCAAGGTTGGTGATACCAATGAAAATCCACAGAACGATCAGCGCACCGATTACCAGACACCATACCCAGTTTCCGGTATCCAGAACGCCATTTGCAGCCAGAGCGCCATCATAGATCATAATAGCAGTCCAGCCAACCAACTGAAGCACATTTAGGAAGGAGAAGAAGATTCCGCCCTTTTCCCCAAAGCTCATTTTTACAGTTTCCATGGCACTGCGGCGTGTTTTGCCACCAATCACTCCGGCGAGGAAAAGCATGGTACAGCCGATAATATGTCCGATAATAATGGCAAGAAGGCCTTTGCCAAAGCCAAGTGAGGCGAAATAGGTTCCGGTGAGGATTTCCGCCAGGGAAACACCGGCGCCGAACCAGATCAAGCCATTTTCAAAGATAGAAGTACGCTTTTCAGTCATGTTATTTCGCCTCCTTATCAATCTGTGTAAACTCATTGCAGATGGCAAATCCGTGATTCATAGGACCGCTTCCTTTTCCCAGATCCAGCATGGCAGCCAGTGCTCCGGAAATATATTTCTTTGCCCTCTCTACGGAAGTATCCAGGTCAAAGCCTTTTGCCAGATTAGAAGCAATAGCGCTGGATAACGTACATCCAGTTCCGTGAGTGTTTGGATTGTCAATCCGTTTTCCATGGAACCATTTGTGCTCGCCATTACGCCACAGAAGGTCGTTGGCATCATTTAACTGATGGCCTCCCTTGCAAAGCACTGCGCAGTGGTATTTCTCACCGATGGCAGCAGCGGCCTTGATCATGTCATCGGCAGTTTCAATCTTTAGTCCGGATAGAACCTCTGCCTCAGGAATATTTGGGGTAAGTACGGTTGCCATTGGAAGCAGCTGTGTTTTCAGCGCGTCGATTGCTTCATCATTGATCAGTCTGGCTCCGCTTGTAGCTACCATAACCGGATCTACTACAATGTTCTTTGCCTTATACTGACGAAGCTTTCCGGCAATAGTCTCAATTAATGCGCTGGAAGATACCATTCCGATCTTCACTGCATCCGGATAAATATCTGTGAAAATATTATCCAGCTGATCTGCCAGAAATTCTGGCGTTGCTTCCATAATACTTGTGACACCGGTAGTATTCTGTGCGGTAAGTGCGGTAATTGCACTCATAGCATATACTCCATTGCTGATCATTGTCTTGATATCAGCCTGGATACCGGCGCCTCCGCTGGAGTCACTTCCAGCGATTGTTAATGCTGTTCTCATAATTTTCTTCCTTTCTCTTGTCCTGTCTGGGGAAATACCGGACAGGCGCTGTTGTTATTTATGCATTAATTTTATATAGCGTCCGAAAGTGGTGCCCCCGGTCGAACGCTGCATTGCTGCCTGCTATATGGTCTGGCCTGTGCGATATCCAGGAGTCCATCATGCAAGCATGCTGGATTCCTGGCTGCTGTACAGGACTTCCACAAAAGAAAAGAGACACCCGCATGTGGTGTCTCCGAAAAAAATCAAACCTATGATGACTTCCTACGGCGGCATTATCCGCATCAGGTAAAGGGTCGAAATTCGCAATTTCCTCTCAGCCTGTATACAAGCTCCCCTGTTGACCTTTTCATTATAGTGACAGTGAGAAAAAATGTCAATAATAGAAAAAAAGTGACCGTTCAGAACCAATGCCGAACGAAATAAATTTTTGTGCAAAGGAAAGAAATGTTGTATAATTTGTGTACAAAAAATGTAATTTCGTGCACAAAAACGGCAAACTGTTCTCTTTTGGTTGTTGAAAAATTATGGTTATGCTAGTATAAAACATGAACGTTAGTTGGTAGTTTTTTGACACTATCGGAAACAGGAGAGAGGCAGAATGAGAACGGAAGACACAACAAATGTACAGTTATCTTTGAAGAATCTGTATCGTTTGCTCACTGTGAAAGATTATCCGGTGTACTCCACCGGAATACTTATTGGGAAAAATAAAAAAGGACTGACTCTGGGGCGTTTCTGGAATGAGTATCTGTTATATGAGTGGAGAAATACAGAGCATGGACGCATGATCTGGAGAACAAGCGGAAGTAAGAACCGGTATCACTCTGAGTTCTGTAACCGCAGAGAAAATTTTCCTTTATATACGATTTATATGCAGGAAATCATGAACGGAATGGGAACGGAGTCTTTTGGAAATCAGATCGATCTTTTTGAGAAATTTCTGAATGAAAAGGAATACGACCATACTGTATTTATGATGAAAATAAGGACTTTTCTGCATATGGCAGGCAAGACAGATCCTTGGATGTCAAAAGAATGTGCAGACAAATTCCTTTCCTGGATGGACGGGGCAGAAGCGAACAGGAAGAAAATATCGGAGTCGTTTATCGCGGCCTGGTTTTTGACTATGCTAAGTCTCCATGCAATGTCTGGGAAAGAAATGTCCGGAAAAATTATGGAAAATCTGCGGAACCGCAGTGACCTGGAGCTTGAGGCGATATGGAACCGTGTACACGGTGCAAAGAGGGATAACAGTCCTCTTTATCTTACCTTAAGAAATAGTGAATTATGTACAGCTCCACTTCCATCGGAGCATTTCTTCGGAAGAGAGGAAGAAATGTATGATTTGAAGGAATTGCTGCTTAGGGGCGGGAAATATCTGGTCTGCGGCCTTGGTGGAATTGGGAAAACAGAGCTGCTTAGACAGCTGATCCGCTGGTGTGAACGGGAAGGTGCAGCAGAACAGATCGCAGTAGTACAGTATGAAGAAAGTCTGGCTTCCAGTTTTTCAAGAAGTTTTCTGAATCTGGAATCCCAGGATGAACAGCAGCGTTTCCATGAAAGCATATACAAAT
>CAKRVL010000129.1 GCA_934408705.1 uncultured Blautia sp.
GGATGTCTGACGTCCTTTTCTTACTAACTGGTTGAATGTTGGCATTCCATTTCACCTCCCGATTTATTTCTCCATAGTTTTCTATGGGGTTTCCTTGCGGTTGCTATTATCTTATTAAACGCGGAAATAAATGCCTTATTTCGCACGCTTTTTGATTATATCCTGTCTGCATATCTCTGTCAAGGTATTTTTCTGCAATTTTTCCTTATTTTTTCAAGGTTTTTACATTAAAAAATACTCTACTTTCTTATCTAATGATACCAGTGTCAAAAGGTCGAAAAGCTGTTCGTGCTTGCACGATAAGGCTTTTGAACTTGGGACACGTCAAATATGAGAAAGTAGCGATTTACGCAGTAAATCAGCGGATTTCGAATATTTGGAGGATTGCGGGAGCTGCGTAGCTGCGTAGCAATCCGGGTATCAAATGAGTGTCAAAAGACCTTTTGACACTCATATCATCTAATATGAAAACTCATTTTTACATTGCATTCCCTCCACCTCATTATTATAATAAGAAAAAGCACTACCTACCAGAGCCTCAGTTAACTTGATTCTCTATTAGATTTCAGAACAGAAAGGAAAATTTATGAGTAATAAGAAAAAGAAACGCACATCTTCTTATCTACTGATTTTTTTCAGTATTATAGCTGTTCTGCTGCTTGTAATCATCCTTTATCTTTCTTTTTTCCGTAAAAGCAGCCTTAACAGCACTTATCTGGCGAAAAATAATTCTACAGCGTCTCAGGGATTTGCCGACGATGAAACAGAGGGATTCACCTCCGGTGATGCGGATTCTGCCTCTGCTGCCGATGAGGGTTTTATTTCCAGTGATGAGGCAGCCCTGCAAGGTTCCTCTCAGCAGGATAGTGCCGGGCCGACACAGGCATCCCCTGTTCCTGAAGAAGTGACAGTTCCTTATCAGACACCTGCAGCCACTTCTAAGCCTTCCAATAACGAGGGAAGCATTTCACCATCCCATGGGGGTTCTGCCTTTGATAACAAATCTGATGAAAAAATGGACACTCTGGTTACCCAGATTAGTTCACAGCTTCCTACAGCTAACGGCTCCTGGAGTGCTTATATATGTGATCTCGCAGGCGGTTCTGAGGCCAGTATTAACAATACACCTATGCAGGCAGCCAGTCTGATAAAGCTTTTTATTATGGGTGCTGTGTATGAGAATTATGATTCTCTTTCTCAGCAATATGGCTCTTCCACACTAGATTCCTACTTAACCCCTATGATCACTGTTAGTGACAATGACGCAGCAAACAGTCTGGTGACCTGTCTTGGCGGGGGAGACAGTACCGCTGGTATGCAGAAAGTTAACAGCTTCTGTCAGACTCATGGATACACTAATACTTCCATGGGACGTCTTCTTCTGGCAAGCAAGGAATTCGGTGACAACTATACTTCTGCATACGACTGTGGGAAATTTCTGAAAGAAATCTATCAGATTTGTGCAGGAACTACCCAGACACCAAGTCTTTCCCATGCAGCGGATATGTATGCGCTTCTGAAGCAGCAGCAACGTACCAACAAGATTCCTGCAGCACTGCCGGAAGGCGTCTGCGTTGCCAACAAAACCGGTGAGCTTTCTGATGTGGAAAACGATGCCGGAATCATTTACAATACTCCAGGAGGACATGATATTGTTATCGTTTTCCTCTCTCAAAATCTTTCCAGTGCAGGTGAAGCACAAAATACCATTGCACAGCTTAGCCGGACGATTTATTTGTACTATAATAATTAGATGGTACCAGGGCCCAATATAAGCATAAAAGCTGGGTGTATATATTATTTTTAACTATAATAAATGCGCAGTGCTGATCCAAAATCAACATTGCGCATTTGTTTAACCGATTTTATTACTCTTCTTCGCTATTCTCTTCATAGGACATTTCCCATATTTCCGAGAAAACAGCCAGGGGACAATCTGTTAAAAGACACATTAAAAGGAAACATTCGTAAGGATTCACAATGTATATCTCGCTCATCCCGCATTTTTTTAAAATACTCTGTGCTTCTTCTATAAAATGATGGTAACGATCGTATGGATCATCATCTTCCATCTCCTGAGATACAATAAAAAACTCCAGAGTAAGAAGATCAAATCGTTCCACCGGAAATTTATGATTCAGAATATTAGTGATCCTCTGTCTGCTAAATCTTTTCTGGCTGAAATGCTTTGCCAGAATAGAAGCGGACATTTTCTTCAGATTTCCCATCTGGTTAATTGGAATCCCATTGCAAATTACCTTTTCAAGATCAGAAGGGGTAATATTCTCTGGTTTCCATATCTTATCTCTTCCCTTCTCTGACTCGTCCTTCTGATACATAGCTGCAATAATCTTCTTCGCATGCTCAATCAGCATAAGAAATTCCTGAAAAGCCTGGCTTTTCTCATTCATCGGATCATCCCACCCAGCTTTCAGACATGCCAGATACTGAAGAAGTTTCTCTTCTGTATCAATAATCATATCACCGCTGAGCACGTTTCCCACCTTATCCTTATCTGCTGCCGGTGTCATAGACTTATATTCTTCTTTATACTCTTCTGCTTTACTGTATGGCAGCTGCTTACTGTAACAATACCAATAAATCACTTCCTCCGGGTTATGAAAATCAAAATCCTGTTCTTTTAATACCCTGGTAAGAAAATCCGATACATCTTCAGCACTCATGCGAAGTCCGAAGCCTAACAAAAACACAGTCTCCCTTTTCACAGATGCCTGTGTCAGCCAGTTATTCACCAGAGCCGGAAGTTTGGTAGATGTAGGATTCATGGATTTAGGTGTGTAGGTCTCCTTAAAGGATTCCACTGCAATATCCCGATAAACTTCCTGAGGCACTTCCCCAAAAGGCTCCTCCAAACCGGCACGTTCGTAAATGTAGCGCTTCAGATGGTCTCCAAAAGAAACCAACTCCATTTCTTTATATAAATAGTGAAAAATAACATCCGCGTCTTCATCCTCAAATTCCTCCAGACTGACGACCTGACGAAATCTCTGGGCCGCCCTTCTTGTAAACTCAAAGTCCTTTACAGAATCAAAGGCCACTGTCTGTTCAAAATCAAGATCCTGCATACGGTTTTTCATCATAAATCACCTTCATTTTCTACTAATTAACTGCACTCATTCTCTGTTTACCTTCTTTTTTCCTTGTAAAAGCCAGGTTCTAAGAGGACTTTCATCCTCTTCTACTTCACACAGAATGATAGTCGTATTATCTCTTGCGCCTTTTTCCAATACGCTCTCCTTAAGTATCCTGACAGCATCTTCTACTGAAATATCCAGTCTGACAATCTCCTCAATTTCAGAATCCGATAGCATATCCGTCACGCCATCGGAGCAGATCAGATACCTGTCACCATTTTCATAAGAAAACGTCTCTACTGCAGGTTCAAGCTTCATCTCAGCTTCCTCAACTCCCAGAAACTGAGTCAGCGGTGGTTTTCCAAACATATAATTCTTCAACACATGATCTCTGGAAATCTGGGAAAAGCCTCTCTCTGTCAGCTGGTATATCCGGCTATCACCCAGATTACAAATATGTACCTGTCGTCTTCCGAATGTAACCATAGCCAGCGTAGTTCCCATAGTGCTAATCCTGTTCTTCCGGCTATAACCGCAGACTGCCTGATTCATCGCCTGGCTCACTTCTGCCAGAAAATGCTCCGGTTCCTTGCGAAGCATGCTTTTGTTTTTATGATAAAAGTGATCCATAGCCTCTGAAGCCAGCCATGCTGCCATTTCTCCCTGGCATTCACCTCCCATGCCGTCAAAAACAGCCATTGCAGGAAGGCTTTCCCGCAACCGTACACCGGTACGTATTTCTTCTATTCCCTGATTCTGCGCAGGCAAAAACTCCCCACAGCACCAGAAATTATCTTCATTATTTACCCGCACTTTCCCCGCATTGCAGGTGTAAGCATAGTTAATGTGATATGTCATTCTCATCCTCTTTGCCGAATATTACTTATATCATTATTCATCCAGCTGCTCCAGCGCATTTTTCCAATATTTCTCACCGCGCTTAATATATTCTGTGCTGTCATTCTCCTTGTCATGAACAATCCCATCTGTATCAATCCAACGAATCAGTTTTCCCCGCTTGTCGTAGTAATACAATTCTTTCTTATTGCTTGTCCAGACATATGCAAAAAACAACCGCTCATCCCAGTAATAGTATTCTTCATAAACTCCATCCTCAGATGTTTCCGGATAGATTATAGCTGACACCAATTTATCGTTACTATCATAATAGCGAAGACGGTCTCCTTCTTTGCCAACCTCCTTGCAATCAGGAAGCTCACTTACAATAGTATTTGCCTGTTCTTTAATTATCTGAATAGCAGTTGAAAAATCATCAATCTGTGCCGTACTGTTATCATTTGCCTCCAACACATCCATAATACTCTCTGCATTCAACGCCTTACGTTCCTCATCACGAATCAGCTTCACATATACACCGATAATAATACATGCTGCCAACGCCACGACAAAAAGAGAAACCGTCCATGGTGAGATTCTCCGCTCCTGACTCCACTGTCTATTCCTGGATTTTCCATCTGTATGTATTACTTTTCCATTGGGATTCTTAAATTTCGATGAAGCTGAAGCCGCAGATTTAATATTTTCTACTTCCTCTCTGACAGCCTTCTCTATCTGTGGTTCTGCTGCAACATGAGTTCTCTCCATCTGGTCATCCTCAGATGCCTGTGGTGCATATCTTCTCTGATCCCGTTCAAGCTCACTGGAATTCGTCAATGCCCACTGAGACTTCTCCCACTCCTTCTCGGCACTCACAGGTCCCAATCTCAGGCTTTCCAGATCACGGAGCATATCCTCCGGACACTTATAACGCTTTTCCGGATCATATGCACAAGCCTTCAGTATAATATGTGAAAAAGCGGGACTGGTCTTTGCCGGAGCAGGCATTTTCTCTCCTGCCATTCTTCTTGCCAGTGCATTCTCCTTATCTCTGTATGTGATCAACTGCTTATCCAGAGAAAGAAACGGCAATCTATTCTGATTCATCAGCTTATACAACACGATTCCAAGAGAATAAATATCTACACTGCTATCATACTTCTCTCCCTTATATATCTCCGGTGCCATATAAGAATAAGTGCCTTTCTTTGACATACTGCCCATTGTACGTGCCTGTTCCCTGGCAATTCCAAAATCTCCCAGCTTAAAATCACCGAAGCGAGATACAAAAATATTCTCCGGCTTCACATCTCTGTGAATGATATTCAGCTTCCGGCAATAATGAAGCGCCATGGTAAGATCACAACCAAGCTTGATTACTTCCTTCTCTGTAAGCTCCTTACCTGTGCAGTAGTCCATAAAACTGGTCAGATATTCCATTCTTATATAAATATCCCAACCAATTTCATCCAAATATTCCACAATCTTAAAATCCTCAAATGAAACCACATGAGAATTTCCGCAAAAATGCTCCATAGTATATATTTCCTGAACACAATCCTCTACCAGATTTCGAAAATATTCTCTGGTAGATTGTTCATTATTCAATTCAGACCTTACGCTGTCC
This sequence comes from uncultured Blautia sp., assembly GCA_934408705.1. Lineage (GTDB taxonomy): Bacteria > Bacillota > Clostridia > Lachnospirales > Lachnospiraceae > Blautia_A. The sequence goes on from CAKRVL010000129.1 coordinate 5,560, forward strand.
AATTCCCCTTTATTTTCTGGAATCGTTATAATCTTGATTGCAGAATAAAAAGAACGTCCTCGCTCAGTCCTCTTCGCCTTATATACTTTTCCAAAAGAGCCTTCCCCTATTTTCTCTACAAGTTTCCATTCTGGCCAGACGGAAACCGGAACATCTTTATCCATATCTGTATGTTCCTCCTCCCCTATAGAGTGGTGCATTACTAATCGCAGTTCTGACTTTTCATAATATTATACAAGAATCTTACCACAATTGATAGTCTGGGTTGTATTTTCCTCTATCCAGTTTTTCCCATATAGTATACTATTACAGTCGCCCCCACCCGTGAAACGGGTGGCTCGTAGGATGGCTATAAGCCTTTAATGCTAGGCCAGCGTCTCAAGGCG
>CAKRVL010000130.1 GCA_934408705.1 uncultured Blautia sp.
TAAGCGGGTGATGGGAATCGAACCCACGTATCCAGCTTGGAAGGCTGGTGTTCTACCATTGAACTACACCCGCACAACTGTGCTTGTCCGTCACAACGAAGCTTAGTATATCTGATACAGGAAGATTTGTCAACAACTTTTTTGAACTTTTTTGAAATTTTTTATAATTTTTTTCTATTGTTTCCAAGTTTGTGAAAATACAGTGCCCGGCAAGCTGTTTGCTGCCGGGCATAACTTCAATCGTTCTGATACAAACCAAATCTTCTTATCAGTTCTCCCACTCCCATACATTGGTCGCTTCCACATGGTTACGTGGCTTCTTGATCACAAGCTCCGGACTCTTGGCACTTACCTTGGAATTGGCCGGAATAGACTCTGTAATAAAAGTATTACCGCCAATGATGGTATTTTCCCCAATCACGGTCGCACCACCAAGCACTGAAGAATTAGAATAGATAGTCACATTATCCTCAATAGTAGGATGACGCTTCACACCGGAAAGCTGCTGCCCTTTTCTTGTGGAAAGCGCACCCAGAGTAACGCCCTGATACAGCTTCACATTATTTCCGATAATTGTAGTCTCGCCGATAACCACACCAGTACCATGGTCAATGAAAAAGTATTCCCCAATGGTAGCGCCTGGGTTAATATCAATTCCAGTATGGTCATGAGCGTACTCTGTCATAATTCTGGGAATAAACGGAACTTTTTCCAGATAAAGAATATGAGCCAGGCGATACACATAAATAGCCAGAAATCCCGGATAAGAGAAAATGATCTCCTCCCTGCTCTTCGCTGCCGGATCTCCGTCAAAACCAGCCTGCACATCCTTCAGGAGCATTTCCTGCACTTGCGGAAGCTGCTCAAAAAATCTGGCTGTCACCTGTGCGGCCTTTCCACAGGCACTGGTAGCATCCTCTCCCACATACAGAAATGCGATCTCTATCTGTGCCTGCATACGGTCAAACAGATCATTGAGCAAATATCCGGTATAATGCTCAGGAAAAACAGCTGCACCGGAGTCAATATCAAAATATCCCGGAAAAATTACTGATCTCATTTCTTTCACAATATCAATAATGGCTGCTCGAACCGGCATATGCCTTCCACTCTTCGTCAGAAACAATTCTTCCTTACGGTAATTAGCAGTCAGACGGGCTACTGCACTCTCTATAGACGTCTTCTTGTCACTCATAACTAGTCTCCTCATACTTTGCCTTTTATTTCATATTATTACACTATCCTTTTTACGTCAATAAGAAAAAAAGGGATTGACCTTTATCCTCTCCCCCGATATAATGGGAAATGTCGTGGAGATGTACCCAAGTGGCTGAAGGGTCCGCACTCGAAATGCGGTAGGCCGGGCAACCGGTGCGAGGGTTCAAATCCCTCCATCTCCGTTTAATATTTGCAAAATTTACAAGAGATTAGTAATTTCTATTAAATAAACCTTGACAACTGTATCTTTTGTATGTATAATTGCAACAGAAGCAAAACATAGGGGATTGGTCAAATGGTATGATAGGGGTCTCCAAAACCTTTGGTGGGAGTTCGATTCTCTCATCCCCTGTTTTCTTGAGCGTCGGAAGCCTTGATTTTATTGGGTTTCCGGCGTTTTCTATTTCATGGGATTTTAAATCTGGTCACCTACCTAGTCAAATAGGGATATGAAAGCATTATATAAACTGCCTTCATATCCCTATATTTTTATTTTTTCAAAAGCATCACATGCTCTGGCGGAAAATACAGATACCTGTGGACGATCTCCTGTGGTGTCTCCTGGAAATTTTTCTTCTGGCTCATCCACCACAACGTCACACTCTCCGCTGCCGCTTTATTCCGGATCAGATACTGATGTTCAAAAGTATTCTCTATATACTCCTCCACCTGTACCTCCATAATATTTTCTCCTGCAACATCTGACGGTCTCATCCAGTGACCACGAATTCCCACATGGGTAATATCTTCTCTCACTTCTTCCTTCGTATGAAGCATTAAATCCCAATCAAGAGCATATACCTCATGGCAGCCTATTTTCTGCGCTGCAGAAAAATTCTTACAACCGGTCAGCCTGGCAGCCTCCAGGTACTGAGGCTTCTCAAAAATCTCCCTGGTCTCACCAGTAAGGATATCATTCCCGTCCTTCAGCAATGTCAGCTGGCTGCAAAACTTATAAGCCTCATCCCTGCTATGAGTTACCATGATCATATCTCCCTTATAATCCCTCAGAAAATTCTGCATATCCCGCTGCAGAATATCTTTCAGATACCCATCTAAGGCTGAGAATGGTTCGTCCAGAAGGATTACCTCCGGCTCCCCTATCATCATGCGTGCAAGAGCCACTCGCTGTTGCTGTCCTCCGGAAAGCTGGGAAGGCAAATGCTTCTCCAGCCCTTCCAGGTGATAACGCTTTATGTAATCTGCCACTCTTATGGAAAGCTCTTCCTTATTTCCACGATAGCCACAGGCAATATTCTTCTCCACAGTCATAGTGGGAAAAAGGGCATAATTTTGAAACAAATATCCAACTCTTCTCTCCTGTGGTTTTAAATTAATCTTCGCTTCAGAATCAAAAACAGTTTTTCCATTAATGATAATCTTGCCCGAATCCGGAGCTTCGATTCCTGCAATACACCGAAGTGTCATGCTCTTTCCGCTTCCTGAAGCCCCCAGAATACCCATGGTGCCATCCCGTCCCTTCAGTTTCACATTTAGGGAAAATCCTTTGAAATTTTTCTGAATATCAAGTTCAATCGCCATTATATCCACCTTCTGGTCTGCATTCCTCTGCCGGAAACAATATTGATCGCTGCAACAACCAAAAATGAGATCAAAATTATTACCACAACCCAGAAACCAGCCATATCAAAATTTCCAGCCGCTGTCTCCGAAGCAATTGCCACCGAAACAGTTCTTGTTTTCCCAAGAATATTACCGGCAAGCATAGATGTGGCTCCATATTCTCCGATGGCACGGGCAAATGCCAGCACTGTACCCGATGCAATTCCCGGTCCTGCAGCAGGCATGATCACCTTCCAGAATATCTTACTTTCACTCATTCCCAAGGTTCTTCCTGCATAAATCAGATTCACATCCACCTGCTCGAAAGCAGCTCTCGCATTCCGGTACATCAGGGGAAATGCAATCACTGATGCCGCGACCACACAACCGGTCCATGTCTGAACAACTTTAATATCAAAATTGTCTAAAAGAAAACTTCCAAATGGTCTTTTCAGGCTGAACAGCAGAAGCAGACAAAATCCGGCAACTGTAGGCGGAAGAACAAGCGGCATTGTCAGAATGCCATCCAGCACTGCCCTGGCTCCAGGTTTCAGCTTCATAATCTTCCTCGCGCAGAATACACCCAGAAAGAAAGCAATTATAGTTGCTGCCACTCCGGTTTTTAAAGAAATCCATAAAGGACTCCAGTTTATTTCACTGAGAAATTCTCTCATATTATTACCCTTTATTATTTCACTCTGCTGTATCCTCAGCAGCCTCTTCTGTTGTCTCTTCTGACTCCTCAGCAGATTTCTCATCTGTTACATAAGAAGCAAATCCATATTTTTCAAATACTTCAAGCGCTTCATCAGACTGCAGATACTGGAAAAAAGCTTCAACAGCAGCCTTATCATCATCACTTGCTTCTTTATCCTCAATCAGACCTACAGGATACAGTACAGGTGTCTTAAGACTTCCTTCCGGTGCTTCTGCGATAATATCCACAGAATCTGCTACAGAAGCTGCATCAGTTGCATAAACGATACCAACTTCATTACTTCCTTCACTTACAGATGCAAGTACCTCTGTAACATTCTTACCCTCATTAATCTCCATCTTGTTTACTTCATCTGTAATTCCAAGATTGTCAAAAATCTCACGGGAATACTGTCCCACCGGAACATCTTCTCCTGCAAGTGCAAGATTCGCCGCATCTGTAATATTCTCAAATCCGGTAACCTTAGTTTCACCATCCTTTGGTTTGATAAGAACTACCTTATTCTCAAGAAGATCAACTACTGAATCCTTATCAGCAATTCCCTCATCTACAAGTGCATCCATCTGCTTGGTAGCTGCTGAAAAGAAAATGTCACAGCGGGCTCCTTCCTCGATCTGAGTCTGCAGTGTACCTGAGCTATCTGCATTATAAAGGATCTCAACATCCGGATATGTCTCATTAAAATTCTTCTGAAGCTCTAACATAGCATTGTTCAGGCTGGCTGCAATAAATGCATAAACCTCACCCTTAAGCTCTGGCGTCTTGGCTTCAGCAGAAACCAAAGTAGTTCCAAACATTGTAGTTCCCATGATACCAGCCATAAGTGCTGCAAATACTCTTTTTTTCATTTAGTATTCCTCCGCATTGTTATGTTTCGTTGTGTTTTGTTTAGTTTTATTCATTATACTTACTTTATTTTCTCATGTCAATTCGTTCAGATACAATTTGTACAATTTCTTTATTTTGTCTGCAATTTTTTTGATTCTTTGATTTTCCTTTCTTCTTTCCTAACTCAGCTTGTTATTTTTACCTCTGCATGATATGATAAAATATATTGCAAACCAATCATTAAAACAATTTATTACTATAGAAAAGAGGATCTTACTATGAAATTAAGTGCACGTAATCAGTTAAAGGGAAAAGTGATCAATATCAATAAAGGGGCTGTAAACTCTATCGTCACCCTGGATATCGGTGGAGGCAATATTATTACAGCTACAATCTCCTGCGCTGCTGTAGACGAGCTTGGACTCGAGGTTGGCTCTGACGCATATGCTGTTATAAAAGCCACCAATGTTATGGTAGGAATTGATGAATAAACTTTATACTGCCCAGGAGGTTGCAGATAAGCTGCAGGTTAAAAAGACCACAGTCTATGAACTTATTAAGCGTGGAGAACTATATTCTTCCAAAGTAGGTAAGCAGTTGCGAATTAGCGAGCAACAATTAAAGCAATACCTGGAGCGTTCCGGCAGCCGCAATAGTTCATCTGTCCTGAGAACTGCTTGTATCAATACTTGCGCTGAGAATTTACAGATTCCTGAGCTGCCTCCTGAAAGCTCCCTCTTGAAGCGCGATTATCTGCTTCACTCCAGTGGACTGATTCTTTGCGGTCAGTTTTCCCCCGCCCTTGAGCTTCTGGTAAGCCAGATGTCCATTCACCCTCAGGGAATTCCGGTGCTTCAGTCCTTTATGAACAGCTATAACAGCCTTTATTCTCTATATTTTAAAAAGGCTCATATTGCCTGTGCAAGCCTCAAGCCAGAACAGATATGCAACCTTGTCCCTGGAACCAGGCTCTCTCTTCTGTATCTCTACGAGTATTCTATTGGGATATATGTTCCTTCAGGAAATCCTTTAAATATTAAAGGACTGAAGGATTTCACACAAAAGGATATACTAATTGTTAACCGCGAAAAGGGCAGCACGCCGAGAATCTATCTGGATCAGTTTCTTTTCTCCGAAAAGCTTTCGCCTGAAGCTATATCCGGTTATCATACAGAACTGGTATCTGATATTTCCACAGCGGCTGCTGTTGCTACACACAAGGCTGACGCAGCTATCGGAGAAGAATATGCAGCCCACCAGTCCGGACTTCTGGATTTTATTCCACTTAAGACTCTGCCTATGTATCTTGTTATGGAAACAGAAGCTCTGTCACAGCCTGGTTTTTCTGCTCTTATTGAAATCGTGCGGTCTGAAGACTTCCGTACCATCCTTCAGGGACAGACCGGATATGATATAACCCGAACCGGGGAATTACTTTCCTTATAAAAAAATGCTTTCAATTTTTCAGTCGTAACTTCTGTTCTTCTGTAAATTGAAAGCATTTCTTATTCTATGATACCAGTGTCAAAAGGTCAAAAAGCTGTTCGTGCTTGCACGATAAGGCTTTTGAACTTGGGACACGCCAAAT
>CAKRVL010000131.1 GCA_934408705.1 uncultured Blautia sp.
GTGACTTATATTGCGGATATTCAGTAATAAACCGCTTAATTACATTGGCATCATTCCAGTAATGCATTGGAAAAATAACATTGCAATCTACATTTTTAAGGAAATACAGAAGCCCGTCGGCATAGTGATTTCCCTGTCTCGGATCTAAGGGAATAAACGCAGCGTCAAAATGCATACCCTTGATTTTCCTGATTTCAGCACGATATGCTGAAGTAAGTCTCTGGTTATCAGTTTTCGCCTCGCCATCCCAATACCAGTCGTTTAAGTCACCGGCATGATAAATGGTGCCTTCCTTTGTTTTGACAATAAATGCGACACCACTATCGTTAGATAGCAATGTATCGACTTTGGTATCATTATCCAGATTATAAGTTTGATCATGATAAACATATGTGATCTTCATATCCGACAAATGATTCCTTTTTCGTATATCATTCGCCAGGACTGCCTGATAAGTCATCCCCATATCATCAAGAATCCCAAAGATCTGTGGATTAAAATGATCCTCATGGAAATGACTGCAAAAGACGATTACTTCTTTTTCCTTGTCAAGGCACGGTAATTCACCCTTGTAATAATCAAAAATATAGTAGCAGTCTCTGGTTTCAATTAAAAATCCACTGTGGTTAATGTAAGTAATTTTCATAATATCATTTCTTCAGTGTTTAAAAACTCATAATCTGCTCTTCGTCAAGTCTTTTAAGAATTTCGCATGCCAACTTAACCGCATTATCAAAATCAGCATAAGCTGAAATTCCGTAATGTGTATGCGCATAGCGAACCGGAACACCAATAACGATGACCGGAACTGCTTTTTCAGTCAGATGTATAACTGCACCATTGGTTGAACCAGCACTGCGAACTGCATCCTGAACCGGGATGCCAAGCTTTTCTGCCAGATCAAGCGCATATCTCTGGTAACGCGGATTGGTAATCATACGTGAATCAATGTGACGAAGCATCGGGCCACGCTTAATAGCCGTCTGAACCATATACTGCTCAACACACGTATCATCTGCCGGGCAGCCTTCAAAAACAATTGCGATATCCGGCTTAATTACCTGTGCTGTCACAGTGGCACCACGTACACCAACTTCTTCCTGTGCTGCACAAGCGCCAACAATATCCACATTCAAATCCTGACCAGCCAGAGTATGCATGGTCTTAAGAATTGCCGCACATCCCAGACGACAGTCAAAGCTCTTGCCCACCATCAGATCTGTGGTTTCTGAATATGTAAATGTCACATCCGGCACTACCGGTTCACCGATACGAATGCCGAACTTTTCAACCGCCTCTTCTTTAGAAACAGCGCCAACATCTACCGTGATATCTTTCATATCCAGAGGTGCTTTACGCTCCTGCTCTGTCATGAAATGCGGAGGCTTGCTGGCAGTAATACCCGGAATATATTCTCCGAATCGATTGCGAACCAATACTTTATGAGCCGGAATATTGTGGTTAACCCAACCTCCGATCTGAATGATGCGGAGAGTTCCATTCGGGCAGATAGCCTGTACCATAAAACCAACCTCATCACTATGTGCGTCAAGCTGAACAACCGGACGTTTGCCGTTATTTTCTTTACGGCTGATATATAGGTTGCGCATGCGATCTTCTGTAATTTCTCCCAGTCCTTCTGCATAAGGACGAATCGCTGCAACTACTTCATCTTCGAAACCGGATGTACCATTTGCATTTGAAATTGCTGCAATCATTTCCAACGTCGTTTTTTTATCCATTCTAACACCTCTTCATAAAAGTATTACTTTCTTGAACTCAACATCTACTTATATGATTTTATAAGTTTGACAATACAGAATTTTCGAACCATTCTTGATAAACCAAGTATAGTCTAGGCCAATATGATTGTCAACAATTCCATCTCCAACATTGATCACAGCGTCAAATTTCTTCAGCAGCTCTGCCTTTTTTCATTTTCTATCCTCACTTTATCTAATCTAGGATTGTAATATTTATCAGGGATTTTCTGGATAAATCCCCACAAATGCGAGAAGTGGAAGTACCCGAAAATCATGTAAAACAATTTTCACTTCCCTGGCTTTTTTACCCTTAACAGAAATAATCTTCTGATAGCCAATTACTGTTCCGGTGAAAATACTATTCCATGTTTCATTTTCTTTAACAAACACCTCAAATTTTTCTACCCTCTGGCTATAGCAGACAGCCTCTTTTAACACCAGATACCCTAAATTGTACAAATGATCCAGGCTGATGGTTATCTCTACTGGAAGTTCACTGCATTCAGGCTGATACCAGTTTTCCAAGGTGTTACTTATCAAATTAGAAGCCAGATGTGCCGGATCTTCATTTTCCGAAAAAACATGTGCTGTTTCCATTAGGTTATGGACAAAAGATTTCCTTTTCCAGCTTCCAAATTCTTCCAGACGTTTAACATCATTTTCATGAAGAAGCCCGTTTGGCATAGGTGGAATATTTAACAAAAAGGTTGCATTTCCTCCAACAGCCCCAATATAGATATGAATCAGCTCCTCCAGACTTTTCACCTGATCATCTTCTTCTGGATGATAAAACCATCCAGGTCTTATAGAAGTATTTACTTCTGCCGGATACCAGATCAGATCTGTTTCACCTTCAAGGGCTTTTCTGCTTCCAAGATCTTCCATGTCACTGGTAATTCTGCGCATTCTAAATTCCTCATCATCAGTCTGCTGGCTTCTTTCCTGTACACTCTCTGCAAGTGCTGTACGTGCAGGGACAACACTCCACTCAGATTTTCTCACATCGCCAGCTTCATTTCCGCACCACCTGATATCAGGCCCGCACACACAGATACATGCGCCCGGCTGATATTTTCGAACACATTCGTAATAGCGTTTCCAGTCATATACCTGTTTTTTCCCATTGGGTCCTTCCCCGCAGGCACCATCCAGCCAGACACTGAAAATATCCCCATAGCTGGTGAGAAGCTCAGTCAGCTGTGCCAGATAGTAATCGTCATATTCTTTTCCACTTCCGTAACAAGGCTGGTTGCGGTCCCATGGGGAAAGGTATATTCCAAATTTCAATCCATGACGACGGCATGCTTCGGACACTTCCTGTACCACGTCTCCCCTGCCGTTTTTCCATGGACTGGAAGCAACACTATGGCTGGTATATCTGGTCGGCCACAGGCAGAAGCCATCATGGTGCTTACATGTAAGGATTACACCTTTCATGCCTGCATTTTGTGCTGCAGACACCCACTGATCTGCGTCAAACTCTGTAGGATTAAAAATTTGTGGATTTTCCGTTCCATCTCCCCATTCCCGATTGGTATATGTATTCATTCCAAAATGAAAAAACGCATAAAACTCTGTTGCCTGATAGGAAAGCTGACGACTGGAGGGAACTATTTTTATTAATTCCTGGTCAGTTGGCATTTGATTTCTCCTTTCATTTTCATCCTTTCAGTCCACCTGCACCGATTCCCTGAAGCAGGTATCTTTGTCCAATCAGATAAATAATGATTGTTGGAATCATAACGATTACAAGACCTGCAAACAGTGCTCCCCAATCCGTGGCATATTTCTGCACCTCAAACAGGTTTGCCATTCCGATAGGAAGTGTTTTCTTTGCATCTTCCGTGAGGAGAACAAGTGCCAGTGGATATTCATTCCAGAAGCCCATGGCACTTAACATCGTAATAGTTGCAATTCCGGGTTTTGCAAGAGGCACCATAACTCTTAATAACAGCTGGATATTGGTAGCACCATCAATTCTTGCCGATTCCTCATAATCTCTGGGTACTGCAGACATAAAGCCCTGTAAAGTAAAAATACAAAAAGGGAACTGCATAACTGCATAAACAAGACATAGTACCGGTAGGTTATTTAATCCGTTCACAGCCTGTAATTCCAGAAACAAAGGAATCATAATGTAAGTAGCCTGCAGAAAAATACAAGCCATGTAGATCGTAGAGATCAGTCTGCTGCCCACAAAACGGTATCTTGCCAGTACATAAGAGATGGGAGTGACCAAAAGCAGAAGCAATACAGTGGAAAGCACTGTCACAAATATGGAATTCCCAAAATAAGCGGCGATATTTGCTTTCTGCCACGCTGTCACAAAATTGTCCAGATTCAAAGCAACGGGCAATGCATAAGGATCTGTCAGATATTCTGCATTTGTCTTAAACGCGGACATCAGGTTCCAGAAAAGCGGATACAAAAAGATAACGGTAAACAGAATCATCAGGATCCTGATACACCAGGTTCTTACAGTTTTCATCAGTCTCCCTCCTATTCTTTTTCAGATGATACTTTTTTAGAAATCATTGCAAGGACGATTGCAAGGACAAGGGTAAACATGGCGATTGCCATGGCATATCCAAAGTTGGCATTTCTCATACCCTGGGTATACATATACTGTAAAAGTACACTGGAAGCACCATTTGGTCCACCACCTGTCATAACATTGGACAGGGTAAAACTTAAGTTGATGGTTCCAGAAAGGGAAAGTATATAGGTTGTTCCAATGGATCTTCGAAGCAGGGGAATGGTAATCTTAAAGAACTTCTGCACTCCTGTTGCGCCGTCAATGGAAGCAGCTTCATAAACCTCCTGGGAAATCCCATCAATGGAAGCCACATGCATAACCATATAATAACCAATGGCCTGCCACACCAAGGCTGCACCAATACACCAGAGAGCTGTTTTTCCCTCTCCAAGCCATGCGTGTTTCCAGGTGGAGAGATGGAAAAGATCCAGCATATGATTCAGAATTCCTCTTGTGGGATTAAACACAAAGGACCACACAATACCAACTACGGTCATGGAAACAATACTTGGGAAAAAGAATACGGTCCGGTAAAATGACTTTTCCTTAAGCTGTCCCTGAGTAAGGATAAACGCAAATACAAGACTTAAAAATATGGTCACAGCCGGGATTACCAGCATCAGCTTAAGAGTATTAAACAGCGCCTGAAGAAAATCCTTATCCTGGAACATATACTTATAATTATTCAAAAATACAAATTTGCTGTTAAAGCCTACGCTAAGTGCAGTGGAACTGGTAAAAGACAGATAAATGGCATTTACCATAGGAACAATCATAAAAATAATGGTTAAAATCAATGCAGGAAGCGTACATAGGGCTATAAATAATTTGGGTTTTTTTACCACGCTTGCTCACCTCTTTAAATTTAAAGTATTTAATAAATGTGGATGACATCACCAATTGACAATCTATCTGTTCAGGGTTACAAAAGGCCGCCGCATACACTGTGCGGCAGCCTTTCCATGCTTTACCGTTTTCATCCGGCTGACATATGAAGTTTAATTGGCAGCTTCCATATCAGCACGAACCTGTGCAAAAGCATCTTCCACACTCTGTGCCCACTCTTCCACTGTCATTTCGTCATTCATAACAGATGTGATCGGGTTGAAGATCTCATCTTTCGGGTTGATCTTGCAGTCAGCCGGAACTGCTGCAAAACTCATGATCAGGGAAGAAGCATTTGCCTCTTCGTAGATTCCATACATATTGTAAATAGCTGTAGAAAGCTTATCCTTTGCTACTTCACGGGCACTCTTGGTAGCATAGAGGGCACCGGAAGCTTCTGCAAAAGCAGATACGGATTCATCACTGTACAGGAAACGGAGGAATTCCTTTGCAAGCTCTGGGTTCTTAGCAGCTGCCGGAATAGAGAACTGCTCGCAGCTGTCGAATACATAATGCACATCGTCTGCATTCTCGGTCGGGATCGGAGCCATTGCAAATTCAAATCCATCTTCTCTTGGCGCATCCTGCATCTCATTTTCCATCCAGGTTCCGTTTGTGATAAA
>CAKRVL010000132.1 GCA_934408705.1 uncultured Blautia sp.
TCGTAATGTCTGGGCAGATACGCCTATAATTTTTGAAAATTCATGTATAGAATAATATTTACTCAAAGCATCAACTTCCAATAATATTCTACTCTAATATTTTATAAAACTCAACATGTACTTATATGATTTTATAATTTATATTTAACTGTTAATAACCTCCCTGGAATCTGCTTCCACAACCGGGCAAAGCCATGCTGCCAATCCGGCTGTCAAAAGTGTAGTAATGATAATTGCAAAGCCTGATGATACCCTTGATAACAAAGGAACCCAGGCAAATACTGCGCTTACTGCCATTGATCCAAGAACAACCAGAAATACTGCTTTATTTTTCTTAGATGGAGGAATGATAATCGCAAGAAACATTCCATAAATGGCAACGCCAAGTGCACTCATAATAAAATCCGGAAGAATACTTCCTGAAACAGCACCCAGCAATGTTCCAATAGTCCATCCCGGAATTGCCACACTCATAACACCATAATTATAAAATGCACTGACCTTTCCTATTTTGGCTGCGCTGACGCCAAAAATCTCATCAGTCACTCCAAAAGCCACTGCATAACGATGTCCCCAAGGCTCATCTCTACGCAGCTTCTGGGAAAGCGAAAAGGACATCAGGCAATATCTCAGATTAATGATCAGCTGAGTCAGCGCCATCTCCAGTAAGGAGCCTCCTGCTATAATAATATCAAGTCCTGCAAACTGTCCTGCTGACGTAAGATTGGTCAGTGAAATAAGTACAGCCTGCCAGATCGTCAGCCCATTTTGTACTGCCATCATGCCAAATGTAAAGGAAACAGCCAGATATCCCAATGCAATAGGGATTCCATCTGTAATTCCCCGCTTAAAGCTCTCCTTCTTCATGAAAGATTTCCTCCGGTTTCTTATGTAGTCATGCAAATAGCCTGAAAATCCTTCAAAAAGATTTTTCAGGCTATCATATTGTAACACTCTGTGTGCCCATGTTCAAGAATTCATTCTGCATATATTTTTCAGCTATGCCAGATACCCTGAAGCTCTCCGTTTTCCAGTATTTTTACCAACTGTTCCACCTCATCAGAATACCAGCTTTTTGCCTTTTCTTCATCACCTGAAAATTTCACGCAGGTACCGCAGGATGAGCTTAAATTTCTTGGTACCGGCATGATCACAGCCGGATAACCTTCCTTATCGCATTTTTTCTTAAATGCCATTGCCCCAAAGTGGGAAAAAAATGTAGCTATATAATCACCCATTATTTCTCCAGCGTAAGGATGAAATCTTCACCATCCTCTTTCACAGAAACCTGATATCCCTGGTGCATTGCAAATCGGGACACATTTTCTTTTGCAGTTACGTTATCCACCATCACAGTGTATGCCTTCTCACCGGAAGCCAGGGCATTCTTGGTACGGATCACTGGTTCCGGACATGAAAGTCCTCTTGCATCTATTGTTTTCATAAGTTGGATCTCCCTTCATATTCTCCTGGTATTACTTACTTTACCCTTCGTTCTTTCTTACAGAATTCACTATTGCGATTACGATCAGCACAACAAAGCCAATAACTACAGCGATTTTACCATTTGCAGTAGGTCCTTCTCCGGAAGAAGCAAGTCCGAAGTTGTGTGCCACTGCCGCACCAGCCATCAGGCCAATTACAGTAATAGCAGAGTCTGTATTCCCCTCACCTGCAAGCACCAGCTGACGAAGCGGGCAGCCACCAAGAAGAACACATCCAAAGCCTGCCAGTGCCATTCCCAGTGCATTCCAGAGTCCTTCTGTATGTGCCACAGGCTGACCTGCAAATCCCGGATTAAAATATCCCAGAATCAGGTTTCCGATCAGTGCACTTACCAGAATTGCAATGAATCCCAGAAGCAGCTTCCATTCTCCGAACAGAACCACGTCACGGATACCGCCAACCATACAAAGGCGTGTTCTCTGTGCCATAGCTCCTACCAGCAGTCCTGCGATCAGGGAAATAGCGATTGCTGCATGCTTGGCTCCCGGACCTCCATCTGCTTCTGTAAAATGGATAAATGCCGGTGCAGCAATAAGAAGAAGCAGAATTCCTATTTCAGCCACAGGGAAAATACTGCCTTCCACTGGCTGCATCTTATAAGAGCGCTTCAGTGTATAGCCTTTTTTCAGAAAAAATACACCTGCAAGGATTCCTGCAATGAATCCAATCAGGCCAAAAATTGCGTTAAGATCACCGCCTGCCAGACGGAGAATCATACGGAATGGGCAGCCAAGGAACATCAGGCAGCCGATCATAACGAACATTCCGATCACAAAACGGGTTACAGGTGCAGAACCACCTCTCGGCTTAAATTCTTTGTTTACAAGCGCCAAAATGCAGGAGCCAAGTACCAGTCCTATAATTTCCGGGCGGATATACTGAACCGCAGCTGCACTGTGGAATCCCAGAGCGCCTGAAGTATCACGCAGGAAACAGGCAATACAAAATCCCATGTTTGCAGGATTTCCGAAGTATACCAGGGCCACTGCAATGATTCCGATGATGACACCCACCCCAATGATCACCGGTGTTTCTTTCTTTGACAATGTTTCTTTCATAACTCTTTTCCTCCTTAGATAACTGTCAAATCTTTCCTTTATTTTATCATTTTTTATCAGATAACTCTAATTGATTATACAAGATTATTTTTATGATTTATAGATATTTTCGATAAATTGTGATATGATTAGATTTATAAATACGCAGTATGATCAGACCTACAAATACACAGAAAGGATTCTCTTGTTATGAACCGGATTTATCTTGATCAGGCCAGCACTTCTTTCCCCAAGGCGCCAGGCGTTGCACAGGCAATGATGGATTATATGACTATGAACGGAGTCAACGTAAACCGTGGATGTTATTCCAGCGCTTACTCTGCGGAAGAAATTATATACGAGACCAGACAGCTTTTGGCCCAGCTTTTCCACTTTCCCAAATGTAAAAATGTTATCCTTACACCCAATGTCACTACCAGTCTGAACTTTATATTAAAGGGACTTCTGAAGCCAGGCGATCACGTTCTGGTTTCTGCTATGGAGCATAATGCTGTCATGCGGCCGATTACGCAGTTAGCATCCCACGGCATTTCATTTGACCGGATTCCCTGCAGAAGCGATGGCTCTATGCTTCCGGAACAAGCCGAGGAGCTGATCAGACCGGAAACCAAGGCCATCGTAACTTTACATGCCTCTAATGTATGTGGAACCAGGATGCCTCTTGACGCCCTTGGCGAAATCTGTCAGCGACACCGGCTTTATTTTATTGTGGATTCTGCACAGACAGCTGGAATCATACCAATCGATATGGAAAAAATGCATATAGATGCACTGGCTTTTACCGGACACAAAGGACTTCGGGGACCACAGGGCACTGGTGGCTTTCTTATATCCCAGGAGCTTGCAGAGCAAATAGAACCGCTGATTTCCGGAGGAACGGGAAGTGTGTCTCACACTGAAGAAATCCCGGATTTCCTGCCGGACCGTTTTGAATCCGGTACCCCCAATCTGCCTGGGATTTACGGACTGCACGCAGCACTTTTATCCCTGAGAAATGCAGTTTCAGGAGATTCAGCCTTAAATGTAGATTTATCTACAGATAGAAATCCATTTTATCCTCATATGCATTCTCTTTATGAAAAAGAGATGGCACTTACCGGTTATTTTCTGGAACAGCTTCTTGCACTGGATGATACCGGCACACACATCCGTATTATTGGAAAAAAAGATCTGACGGACCGGAATGCAGTTATTTCCATTCAGACGCCGGAAATCGATATGGCTCAGGTTGCATGGCAATTGGACAGCGAATATGGTGTAATGACCAGAGTAGGTCTTCATTGTGCCCCTAATGCGCATAAGACACTTGGCACTTACCCTGCCGGAACCATCCGTTTCTCCTTTGGACCGGAAAATACAAAGGAAGAGCTGGATCTGGCAATTCATGGACTCAAAAAAATTTTGAGTCTGTAAGCTATCTCATTAATTTTACTCTCGAGAAAGGAATCAGTATTTAATACTGTAAATGCTTATGGAATTCAAACAATTAGAGGCCTTCGTTGCTGTAGTTGAAAACAGAAGCTTTTCTGAAGCCGCCCGCCAGCTGAATCTGACTCAGCCCACCATCAGCGCCCACATCCAGTCTCTGGAACAGGAGCTGAATTCACGGCTTCTGATCCGCACTACCAAAAAGCTGACTATCACCCAGCGGGGGTTTCAGCTTTATGACTGCGCCTCCAATATGCTGAACATGCGCAGCAATATTATAGAAGAATTTACCGGACAAAATAAAAAGATCATCGACCTGGCAGTTTCCACCATTCCTTCATCCTACATTTTACCGGAAATCCTAAGTGCCTTTACCGGCCAGATCCAGGATGTATACTTCCATTCCTGGCAGTCAGACAGCCTTGGTGCTGTGGCAAGAGTTCTGGATGGCAGCGTGGATATGGCGCTTGTTGGCAATACCTTCGATGAGTCAGACTGCCAGTTTATCCCTTTTCGTCAGGATAAGCTTGTAATTGCCACACCTGTTAATGAACATTTTCTCCAATACGAACAGAAAGCAATGGCAGGTACACTTGAATTTTCAGATTTTCTGCAGGAGCCTTTTATCATGCGAGAAACCGGATCGGGCACCAAAAAGGAAATTGACCGCTATCTGGAGGAGCATAATATCCCGGATACATCCCTGCATATTGTTGCAAGAATGAATGACCTTGAAGCGATCCGTAAATCTGTAGCAGGTGGTCTTGGTATTTCCATCCTCTCAGCCTGCTCCGCAAAAGATCTTGCTGATACACACCAGATTCTTACATTTCCGCTTAACCACGAAAATGCCACCCGTACTTTTTATATTGTTTACAGCAAGAACCGGATTCTGAAGCCACATGTAAAACAGTTTTTGAAATTTGTAAAGAATTTTTACCAGTAAATGTTTTATTGGCGAATACAGCAAAAAGGCCGAAATCCAATTTTCGGATTTCAGCCTTTGGGGTTTACACATATTCAAAAGTAAAACAGATATTTGCAAGTAAAGCGGACATTCACAAACTGCCCCAGCTTATTTCTCCTCAGCAGTTCCCTCAGCTTCTGTATCTGTCTCAGTCTCCGGAACTACATTGTGTACAGGAGTTACTGTTGCGATGACAGCTTCCAGATCTGTTGAGATATGAATATTCTTATTCTTAGCAATCTCAAGATCTTTCACACGAAGAGTATCACCAATCTTCATACCGGCTACATCAACCTTGATCTTGTCAACCAGATCTGCCGGAAGGGCTTTATATGCAATCTCTTTCAACTCATCCTGCAGAACACCGGACAAAACTTTATCTTCATTTTCCAGGATAATCTCAGCAGTAGAATGTACCATTTCATTACTTACCAATGCCTGGAAATCCACTTCTTCCACAACATGTGCAAGTGGATTGTAATCAATTTCCTTAATCAGTGCATCATAAGTCTTTCCTTCAAGCTCCAGCATTACCTGGCTTCCTTTATTGTTATTCTTCAAAAGAGTTTCAATTTCTTTCTTGGTAAACTTAAGGGGAATAGAGCCTTCAATTTCTCTGCCAAACAGATTTCCTGTTACAAATCCTTCTCTTCTTAATTTCTTTGCTTTGACATCCATGCTTCTTTTTTCAGCTTTTAAAGTATTCATTTATCTTTTC
>CAKRVL010000133.1 GCA_934408705.1 uncultured Blautia sp.
CGAAGCCCGTCTGTCACTGTGATGTTCTTTCCGCTGATAATGAATTTCATGCTTCCATCCCCTTTGCTGTTTGATGGGTTTATTATAACACATTACTCTTAAAAATAATATCATTTTTTGAAAAAATTACGATTTTTTTCACAAAATTCCAGATATCTGATGTAAAAATTGAGAATTGATTTTCTTTATAATTCACCTGTCAATTCTGCAAAAGGTATACTTCCCCCGAAGATATCCAGCGCACTTCCCACCGTCACATCAACTCTTCCACCGGTGGCTTTCTTCAATATCCGGATATCCTCCATACTGCCAACACCACCAGCATAGGTAACGGGATGTCCTTCATACTCTCCCAGCAGCTTCGCCAGAGAAACCTCCACGCCTTTAGCTTTTCCTTCCACATCCACTGCATGTATGAGAAATTCATCACAATATCCACCCAGCTTTTCCATCAGCTCCAGAGTCACTTTTTCTTCGGTAAACTTCTGCCAGCGATCTGTGACCACGTAATAGGCATCCCCTTTTTTCCGACAGCTAAGGTCGAGAACAAGGTGTTCTCTTCCAACTGCATTCACCATTTTATCCAGATTCTCCCAGGAAATATGTCCGTCCCGAAATACATACGAGGTAACGATCACATGACTTGCTCCAGCAGCCAGATAATCTGCTGCATTCTCAGGATTTACCCCGCCGCCAAGCTGCAGACCGCCCGGATATGCGTTAAGTGCCAGAAATGCCTGCTCTTTTGTAGCCTGATAATACTCCGAATCCACACTGTTCAGCAGGATAATATGTCCTCCCTTTAACCCTTTCTCCTTATATAAAGAGGCATAAAAGGCACCGTCCTGTTCTGAAACAAAATTTTCCTCTGCACGATCTCCGGTATCCCGAAGACTTCCTCCTACTATCTGCTTTACTTTTCCATTATGTATATCTATGCACGGGCGAAATTTCATCCTGTTCCTCCTCTGCCAGATTATCTGGACTATTCTGATTTATGTTCACATTTTTACTGAAATCATATCATAAAAAAGCGCCGAATGAAATATACATATTCATTCAGCGCTAACTTATCACTGCCGAGCGTTATCTGATGGAGCATCTGCGGCCTCATCTTCGGCGTTATCTGATGGAGCGTCTACAGCATCTCCCATATCCTTCACAGCATTACCAACACCTTCACCAACATCCTGGACACCATCAGCAACTCCGTTTCCTAAGTCCTCCACTCCTTCACCAATGGCTCCGGAAACAGAATTGTTATTATCCGGCACTGCTGTGTCTGTTTCATTATTTACGCCATTTTCCCTCTCATCTGTCATTTTATCTTCTGCTGTATTATCCTTCACATCGTCCATAGTATCCTGATTTTTGTTGTCAGGAACCTCGTCTGCGGCATTATTAGACTTGCCACAGGCAGTGAGTATACATAATGTAAATACCAGCAAAGAACCTATGAGCATACGTTTTATTTTTTTCATCTCATCTGTCTCCTTTTCTTAAGAATACTTTCAGCTGAAAATACTGCTGTGTATTCCTAATATGCACAAATGAAAGAAAAATATTCCGGAAAATTTATTTTAGAGCAATTTCCTGTTACACAAAAAAATCAGCCGTTGATCACATCACTCATATCGTATCTTCCGGCAGGCTTACCTGCAAGATATTTCGCGGCTTCTACAGCACCTTTACCGAACACAGCCTTGGAATATGCAGT
This sequence comes from uncultured Blautia sp., assembly GCA_934408705.1. Lineage (GTDB taxonomy): Bacteria > Bacillota > Clostridia > Lachnospirales > Lachnospiraceae > Blautia_A. The sequence goes on from CAKRVL010000133.1 coordinate 1,718, forward strand.
ATGCTTGAATTCGATCACTTCATCCGGACCTGCAAAGATCACTTCATGCTCACCAACAATAGAACCACCGCGGACTGCTGAAATACCGATTTCCTTGGCATCGCGCTTCTCTCTTCTCTGGCTGCGGTCATATACGTAATGATACTGCTCATCCATCGCCTCATTCAGACTGTCAGCAAGGGCAAGGGCAGTTCCACTTGGAGCATCCACTTTCAGGTTATGATGCTTCTCAACGATTTCCATATCGAAACCGGCTGTTGCCAGAACTTTCGCAGCATCCTGAACCAGCTTCAGAAGAGTATTAATTCCCAGAGACATGTTGGCGGATTTCAGAACCGGAATTTTTTTCCCGCTCTCTTCTACTCTGGCAAGCTGATCCTCAGTTAGACCTGTAGTACACAGAACTACCGGCAGATTTCTCTTCTCGCAATAATCCATCAGCTTATCAAAAGCCTTAGGTGAGGAAAAATCAATAACAGCATCTGCCTCAACCTGGCAGTCATCAATATTCGTGAATACAGGATAATTGTTTTTTCCCTGATCTGTAATATCAACTCCGGCTACAATCTCAGCGTTCGGATCCTTCTCAACAATTCCGGAGATAACCTGTCCCATGTGTCCATTGCATCCATGCATAATAATTTTAACCATTTTAATTTCCGCCTTTCTTTTCTTATGTAAAAATTCTACAGTCATTATAAAAGAAATCCCGGCAGCCGATTGTCAGACAGCATGCTGCCGCACACCAGAACTGACAGTCTCTGTCCGGGATCTCATAATCATCCTTTATGCAAGCTTAATTCCATAATCTGTAAGAGCCTTCTTCAGCTTCTCCTCGTTCTCCGGCTCCATCTCACAAAGAGGCATGCGAGTCGGTCCTACATTCCATCCCATAAGATTCAGGGCAGTCTTAACCGGAATCGGGTTTACCTCACAGAATAATGCATTGATAAGAGGAACAGCATCAAGCTGGAGCTTAGCAGCACCTGCAAGATCTCCCTCCAAAAACTTCATAACCATGTCATGTGTATTCTTCGGGGCAACGTTGGATAAAACAGAAATCACACCAAGTCCGCCAAGAGAAAGAACCGGAAGCACCTGGTCATCATTTCCTGAATAAAGTTCAAGCGCTCCGTCTGCCATAGACATCATCTTGGCAATCTGGGAAAGATCTCCGCTTGCAGCCTTGATTCCCACGATGTTCTTCACATTCTTAGCAAGGGTAACTGCTGTAGCCGGCTGGATATTGCAGCCTGTACGGCTAGGTACATTGTACATAATGATCGGCGTATCCGGTACCGCTTCAGCAATCTCTGTATAATGACGGATGAGTCCCTTCTGGCTTGCCTTATTATAATATGGAGTTACGATCAGAAGTGCATCCGCACCGTAAGAAGCTGCCTCCTTAGACATCATAACCGCAGTCTCAGTGCAATTGGAACCGGTACCTGCAATAACAGGAACTCTTCCTGCAACCTTATCAACTGTAAACTTGATAGTCTTAAGATGCTCTCCATGTGTCATTGTAGAAGACTCTCCTGTAGTTCCACAGATAACGATGGCATCTGTGCTATTGGCAATCTGGTACTCCAGAAGCTCTTCCAGCTTCTCATAATTTACCTTTCCGTCTTCATGCATTGGGGTTACGATTGCAACGGCTGCTCCTTTGAAAATTGCCATATTATTTCCTCCTATTCATCCTTCTGTATCATTTCCGCAGTTCACTTTATTCATTTGCCAGTAATGCCTCTTCTCTTCCAAGACTGGTAATCGTAGTCACACTGTCCACATAATCCAAAATGCCAGGATCTACCCGGTTTCCTGTAAGAATAATGTGCATGGATTCATCCTTCTGCTTCAAAAGCTCTGTGACCATATCAACAGTAGCAATATGCTTATCAATAAGTCCCAGGATCTCATCCAGCACCAGAAAATCACATTCTCTGGTAGCAATTACCTTACGGGCAAAATTCAAACCATTAAGAATATTGCGCTTCTCCTCAGCCTGCTCTTCCTCATTCAGTTGGTCGTAACAAGTCTCCATCTTTTCGAAACGGAAGATCTTAATATCCAGCTGATCCAGCTCTTCCAGAAAATCCAGCTCGCGTCTCTCATTTCCCTTAAGAAACTGGATAATGATCACACTCTTGCCCTGGGAAGATGCCCGCAGAGCCTGACCAATTGCCAGGGTAGTCTTACCCTTTCCATTACCGCAATATACTTCTGCAATTTCTTTTTCCATACTGATTCCTCTTATTGTTAAAAATACCATTACCGTATTACAAAACCGGTAACATATCTCGCAATGCAGTTATTCGCAAATTGCGCCATTTTTAATATGCTTATATTACCGCAAAATGCAAAGAAATGCAAGCAGAAGAAACCTGAAGGAAAATCATGGTTTTCTCGTGGTTTTCAGAGCTCCTTGCCTTTTACACATATTCCAGCTTGCTCACCGATACCTCATAAGCGATCCGCTTCTGTGTTTCATTTTCCCCGATACGCTTCATGTATTCACGGCTCTGTATCCTTCCCCATATCAGTACATGACCTCCTACTTCAAAGGCTGAAGCATAGCGGGCATTCCTTCCCCAGCAGATACATGGTATGTAGTCAGATTTTCCATAAGGCCGGTTCACTGCAAGAAGCAGATCTGCGATTTCTCTTCCAAGAGGCGTTTTCCGGTAGACCGGAGGTTTACAAATAAAACCATCCAGAAAGATCTGGTTTACCGGAGCCAGCGAATCCTCTTCCTCCAGGAATTTCAGTTCCCTAGCAAATGCAGAGAGCACCAGCCGGTTGTGTTTCTCTTCATGACGGTTATAGGAACGGAACTGTCCGTGTATTTCCACATACTGTCCTACATAATCCTGAGTAACATCTACAAGCCTTTCAGATACCATCACAGGAATCCGGTCCTCAGAATCACTAAGCCGTTTTACCAGAAGCTCCATAGTATAAAAACCTTCTCCATAAACCTGGTGGCTGAATGTGAAGCCGGTAACGATTTTCCCTATGATGGAAACCTGATTGTTTTCAATAATTTTATCTGCCATGATGTAGTTCTCCTTCCTCTTTTTCACTTTTTTCTGCAGACTTATGCTGTATCCCGGGTATGTCCCTGAATACCTGTCTTACTTGTTGGTCTATAATATCTATGTGCAAATCACCCTGTTTAGAACCAGAAATTAAAAAAATTTTTTTCAACACCTTGTAATCTGCGAAAAATGTGATAAACTGGGAGATTGGACAAGATAAAGAAAAAACTACATTAATATGGAAAGAAAGCGACAGGTTCCCTCTGCCGCGATAAAGAAAGGATTTCGAATTTTATGAAGACGAAACGCGAAGATGTACGTAACGTAGCCATCATTGCCCACGTTGACCATGGTAAAACCACTCTGGTAGACCAGCTTCTGAAGCAGAGCGGTGTTTTCCGTGTCAATCAGGAGGTTCAGGAACGTGTCATGGACTCTAATGATATTGAGAGAGAGCGTGGAATCACAATTCTCTCCAAAAATACAGCAGTTCATTACAAAGACACAAAAATCAACATTATCGACACACCAGGACATGCTGACTTCGGCGGCGAGGTTGAACGTGTACTGAAAATGGTAGACGGCGTTATCCTTCTGGTTGACGCTTTCGAGGGCGCTATGCCTCAGACCAAATTCGT
>CAKRVL010000134.1 GCA_934408705.1 uncultured Blautia sp.
TGAAGCCCCCCTCAAGATGAGATGTCCCATTCGAAAGAAGTAAACCCCCTTGAAGACGACGAGGTAGATAGGGCAGAGGTGGAAGTGCAGTAATGTACGGAGCTGACTGCTACTAATCGGGTGAGGGCTTGACCAAAAAGCTGAGACGAGCGGCTGTCACCGCACGTAGAGTGAGGAATGCTTGCATTCCTGAACGATAACGTGAGGAGACAGACATTTGCGAAGCAAATGACACTGAGCAACGAAGTTGCGAAGTGACCGCGTTCGAGCAATCGCAAGGTAAAATGATTCCATTAGGATGTAACATGTATGTAGTTTTGAAGGTACAGAACTTAAACGGTAGCCGATGGGTTATCGTTTTTTTTATACAATAGGAATATACCTGTTAAGGCAGATGGTATCTGGCGTTTTGTTCTTGTCATTTCGCCTCTATCCTTTTGAACAATATTTTGTTAAAATAGAATATTATGAGTACCAAAAGTTTTATCATTAAACAGAACAGGAAAAGATAAAATGAAATTAAATACATATAAATATAAACTGGCAGACCAAGAAACAAGGCAAATGCTGCCAGTGATTTTTTCTCTTGCATGGCCAACTATGCTGGAGCAGCTGATGCAGACAGCTGTGCAGTATATGGATACTGGCATGGTGGGCGTTCTTGGAACAAGTGCTACTGCGGCTGTAGGTGCAACAAGCACTGTGAACTGGCTGATCGGAAGTACCATATCAGCTATTAGCATTGGCTTTCTTGCATATATTTCCCAGTCGATGGGAGCCGGAAAAAGAGAATATGCCCGTAAAGCATCAGGTCAGGCGGTGCTTGCAGTTCTGGTAGTGGGTATTCTTTTTACGATTTTGACGGTAGGGCTAAGCAGTAAGGTTCCAGTGTGGATGCAGGTTGATCCTTCTATTCAGAAGCTGGCATCCAGTTATTTTCTGATCTTATATGCACCAATGCTTTTCAGAACAGCAAATATTATATTTGGAACTGTATTGCGGGCGGTTGGAGACACAAGAACACCTATGCAGGTGGGCGTGGCATTTAACATTATTAACATCGTATTGAACTTTTTTCTGATTTATTCCACAAGAACAGTGAACATTTGTGGAAAACAGCTTGTAATTCCAGGTGCTGGCTGGGGTGTTCAGGGAGCTGCGGCAGCAAGTGCTATTGCTTATACCATAGGAGGAATTGCTATTACAGTTAAACTATGGAAGCATGTGGATATCTCACCAAGAGGACAGAGCTTAAAACCTGATTTCACAGTGCTCCGTCCCTGCCTGAAGGTAGCAATACCCAATATGTTCCAACGCTTTGCTACTTCTTTGGGATATGTAGCTTTTGCGTCAATGATCAATTCCTTGGGGGAAACTGCTACAGCAGCTCATACCATTGCCAATACTGTGGAGTCTGCTTTTTATATTCCAGGATACGGAATGCAGACTGCAGCAGCTACTCTTGCGGGAAATGCACTTGGAGCTAATGACAATAAGAGACTGAACAGCCTCGCGAAGGCAATCATCCCTTTGGAAGTTAGTTTAATGATACTCTCGGGAGGCCTTTTGTTTGTTTTTGCGCCGATATTAATCTGCCTGTTTTCCACAGATCCTCAGGTAATAGCACTGGGTAGTACTGTCCTTCGCATGGTAGCTGTTTCAGAGCCTTTCTATGGAGTACCTATTGTAATTGAAGGTATGATGCAAGGAGTAGGAAAGACTGTAACTCCTTTTATTTTCAATGTTGCAGGAATGTGGGGAGTGCGGATTATCGGAACTTTTATCTGTATTCATTTACTGGGAATGGGATTGGTTTCAGCCTGGGGCTGTATGATAGGCCATAATATGCTTCTGTTTGTTTTGTTTACAGTGCACTATGTAAGAGGAAAGTGGAATCCCATGAATAAATAAAAAGCACAACTTGACAGAGAAAAGCTCAGGCTCTATACTTAAAAATGACGAATATAAGCAGATAAATCATAGAATGGATGTTATTACTATGGAAAAAAGTATGAAGGATAGTCCGGAGAATAAAATGAAGCGGCAGTGGATTATCGTAGGAGTGATCTGCTTTGTCGCTATGACATTCCTGACAGTGTTCCTTATGAAAAGATACCGGGAGAAGACAGAGTGCATTTTTGCAGAATTGGTGGAAGAATCTCTTCTTTCTTCTCATTCAGAGGCTTTAACGGAGATGGAGAGTTTTCTGAATAATGCAAAGAATCCTTTGGGAGTAGAAGAAGCATGGGAAGCACTTGCTAAGGATGAGAATGATATTTCTCATTATGTGTGTAATTCCGAAGGTGAGATCCTGGCCGGTGACATGAGAATTTTTAATATTAAATATACAGTGGCCGCAGAATTACGTACTATCCGCATAAAGGACAAGCAGATTACAGAGGTGGTGAATACACTTAATAAGCTTTCTTCCGGACAGCCATATGTTTTTTCACAACTTGAGAAATCAGATGTATATTTAGTGGCATCGAAGCTGGAAAACCGAGATTGTATCCTGATTTCAGGTTATCGTTCTGCTAATATGAAGAATTATAAGGCTGTTCTTATTAACGGAAACCGTATGCTGATCTTTACGCTGCTGGCGTGTGGGGCTGTGATAATTTTCCTTATGGCGAGTCTGTATATGAAACAGCAGAAGCGTGTGATGAAGGGGCAGGCGAGATACGATATTTTGTCTGAGTTCTCGGATACGGTTCTTTTTGAATATGATTGCATGGAAAAAACACTTGTATTTACTCCGAATATTACCACATTATTTGGATTAAAGGAAATCGGACAGATTCGACCCTTTGATAAAAATACTGATTTTACAATGATTCATCCGGACGATGTACCGAAGGTAAAGAATCTTCTTGCTACCATCGGAGATGAATCAGATGAAATCAATGACTTTGTAATCCGGTTTAAGGATAAGAATGGTCATTATCGATGGGTACGCTGGATGGGCCGGCTGGTACGTGGTCGTCTTGGTATACCTCAGGTGTTTTTGGGAAAAATTTCTGATGTACAGGACGAGATGACAAAGGAACAGGATCTTCTGGAAAAGGCATCTATTGATGGGCTTACAGGTGCTTTGAATCGAAAATCCGCAGAACAGAAAATCAATATGCTTATGCAGGAAAGGGACTTTAATGGATTTTTGTTCCTGCTTGATATTGATGATTTTAAGACTGTAAATGATACCATGGGGCATGCTATAGGCGATCTTGCACTAAGTACCCTGGTGAAGATACTGAAGACACATTTCCGAAAGGATGATATTATTGGGCGTCTTGGTGGGGATGAATTTATTGTATTTATGACGAATACAGAGCGGGCTGCTGTTGCAGAGGCAAAGGGAAAAGGTATTCTGAATATTTTGGCAAACTCTGAAATTACTCCTCATTTTACCGTAAGCATTGGTGTGGCGGCTTATCCAGCTGCAGGAAAGGATTATGAGAGCCTTTATCTTGCAGCAGATAGAGCAATGTATGTGGCAAAGAAATCAGGCAAGAACAGGATCCATGTAGATGATGGCACGGGTACTGCTGTGACAGAGAAACAGGACTAAGGAAGGTGACAAAATGCGGTTACAGATTGTACAGGATGCACTTAATAAGAAAAAAATCAAATACGAGTACACAGAAATTGATGGTTGTGGAAGCTTAGATTTTCTGTTTCGTGGGCTGAAGTTTCATGTATGGGAATATGAGGATCGGGTCTGGGGAGCTGAGACGAATGTTTTTGAAGCTGGACGCAGTCAGGATATTGAGGACGACTATGAGCAGGTCATTGCAAAAGAAATTTTGTCATGGCCGGATATGATGCCGGGAAGTTGAGGGATGGAATGAGATACGAGATAAGCAATGAATTTCTTACAGTACAAGCTGATACCAATGGCGCAGTTTTGTGGTCTGTAACAGATAAGGATGGATTTGAGTATATCTGGCAGGGCGACGAGAGATATTGGAATGAAAGAGGCGCTAATCTTTTCCCATATATTGCCAGATTATGGGAAAAAACCTACATATTTCAAGGAAAATCCTATCACATGGATATACACGGTTTTGCCAAGGATTCCGTATTTACCTGTGAAAAAGCAAGCGAAAATGAACTGGTGTTTACTTTAGAAGACAGCGAAGAAACTCTGGCACAGTATCCCTTTCATTTTCAACTGGAGATCCGTTATCTGCTTTTGGGAAAAGCATTGAAAGTTCTCTATTCTGTAAGGAATAAGGATGTGAAGACTATGTATTTTGGAATTGGCGGACATCCGGGCTTTAATGTTCCTATGGAGGAGGGGCTTTCATTTGATGATTATGAACTGAGGTTTTCAGAACCCTGTAAACCACAGCGCATTCTTTTTTCAAATGAGTGCTTTGTAGAAGGGAAAAGTCCTTACCAGCTTACAGCTGACAGATGTATTCCGCTTAGGCATAATCTTTTTGATAAAGATGCAATTGTGCTGGAGAAAACCTCCGGAGAGGTTTCGATTCATAGTGCAAAGGGGAAGAGAGTAGTGAAAGTTTCTTACCCGGATATGCCGTATGTGGGATTTTGGCATATGCCATGTACGGATGCGCCATATGTCTGTATTGAACCATGGTGTTCCCTTCCATCGAGACAAGGGGTAACAGAGGATCTGGAGAAACAGGAGAATCTGCTGGTTCTCGAAGCGGGTGATGAGAGTCAGGTTTCCTGGACTATGGAAATTCTGTAGGAAGGCAGGCAATATAATATGAAAAAGAAGCAGGGGGCGAACTGCGAATATTGTGTAAATTATTCTTATGACGATGATTATGAATGTTATACCTGTGAGATGAATCTGGATGAAGATGAGATGTATCGATTTATAACAGGAACTTATCATGATTGTCCATATTTTCGCATGGGTGATGAGTACAGAGTTGTAAGAAAGCAAATGTAAAAATAAATGTAAAATAACTATTGACAAATAAAAACGAACGTGGTATTTTATTACAGAACGCTGCCGAAGACAGTAGGTGCCGTAAGGCATAAGGATCAAAACGCCTACCGAGGATTAAGTATTCTTGAAGTAAGAATTACGTTAAGCCTTGCTGTCTTACAGCAAGGCTTTTTTTTGGCGGTATATCAAATTCTATAAGGAGGTGTACCATTTCATGGCAAAAGTAGAACTGAAACAACCAATCGTAGAAGAAATCGCTAATACCATTAAAGACGCAGAGGCTGTTGTACTTGTTGACTACAGTGGTCTTACAGTTGAGCAGGATACTATTTTACGTAAAGAGTTAAGAGAGTCCGGCGTACAGTACAAGGTTTACAAGAA
>CAKRVL010000135.1 GCA_934408705.1 uncultured Blautia sp.
TAGATTTCACTGTTGAACTGACTTGCCACCTGTACCAGCTGTGCAACGGGTCTGGCTTCAAGTCCTGTGGACAGGTGAATGGTGATTGGCTTTTTAATCATAATAACTCCTCCTTGTTTTCCCTCAGGTCATCCGCGAGCAGGCTTAATTTACGAAGCCGGTGATTTACCCCGGACTTACCAACCTGTGGGTTCAACATCATTCCTAGTTCTTTAAGTGTTGCTTCCGGATATTGCAGCCGCAATCTGGCGATCTCTTCTAATCCTTCATTCAGGCTCTCCAGGCCCACCCTTTCCTCAAGAAGTCTGATATCCTCGATCTGCTTCACTGCCGCATTAACCGTTTTGTTTATATTTGCAGTCTCACAGTTAACCTTCCGATTCACAGAATTACGCATTTCTTTCAGAATACGGATATTCTCCAGATCCATAAGAGCAACGTTCGCTTCCATGATAGCCAGCATATCCACGATCTGTGCCCCTTCCTTCACATATAACACATAAGATTTCTTACGAAGAACAATCTTGGCATCAATGTGAAAACTACGGATGATTTCCTGCAGCTGCATGCCGATCTCCTGGCTAGGACATACAATCTCAAAGTGATATCCCTTCTGTGGGTCACTGATAGAACCTGCCGAGAGAAAAGCTCCGCGTACAAATGCCCTTTTGCAACAATCCCTCTGATGAACAATGGAATCAGAAACCAGCGGCATTCCTCCGCTTACCCCCGAAGCTTCCAGTTTCACTGAATCCAGTATTTCCTTAATAAAATCCTGATCTATAATAGAAATACTAAAAAGATTCCCCTTCCTGGAACAGTCGATTCGGGAATTTGATACATCTGTCTCTATATTAAATGTTTTTTGCAATAATGTAAAGCTTTTTCTTGAAAGTGCCTCATTTTCTGTCTGAATACGAAGGAGATATTTTCCATCAGCCTCTGTGTACAGACTTCCGCAAAAAGTAAAAATCGCTGCCAGCTCCGCAATCCTGCAATGTCTTCCGGAACCCACATGCCTGGAAAGTTCTTCTTTCACCATCCCTGAAAAAGACATTTTCCATTCTCCCTTTCTATTTCTTAAGCAAACGGTCTTTTTCCACATCTCTGTGTTCCAGGCGGAAGCCGTATTCGCCGTTTCGTGCGATTCTGCCGTACAATTCTCTGGCAATGGTAACTGAACGGTGTTTTCCACCAGTACAGCCAATGGCGATCACAAGACTTGTTTTTCCCTCCTGGGCATATTTAGGAATCAGAAAATCAATCATATCCTCCAGCTTATTCGCAAAAATCCTGGCTGTTTCATTATCCATTACATAATTAAAAACACTCTCCTCCATACCGGTAAGAGGACGCAGTTCATCCTCATAATATGGATTAGGAAGAAAACGCACATCAAATACCAGGTCTGCATCTGCCGGAATTCCGTACTTGAATCCAAAAGACAAAACAGTAACCATCATATTGCAGAATTTCTCATTGTTTACAAAAATCTTCTCAATTTCCTGTCTCAGCTCTCTTGTAAGCAAATGGCTGGTATCGATGATATAATCAGCTCTTTTGCGGAGAAAATCCATTTTCTGACGTTCCAGACGTATACCGTCATCCACTCTTCCCTCACTTGCGAGAGGGTGACTGCGTCTGGTTTCCTTATAGCGCTTCACCAGCACAGAATCCTCAGCATCCATAAAAAGGATCTCGAAATCATATCCGGACTCTTTCATATGATCCAGCACCTGCGCCAGTTCTTCCAGAGATCGTCCGCTTCTTGCATCAATCCCAAGAGCTGCATTCTGCACACCTTCTTCATGCACCTCCAGCATCAGTGAAGCAAATTTTTCCACCAACGGAATAGGAAGATTATCCACACAAAAATAATGAGCATCCTCCAGCATTTTAAGCACAGTGGATTTACCTGCTCCGGAAACACCTGTAACAATTACAAATCGCATACTTTATCTCCTGCTTGGCAGATGACCTCACCTGCCTCAAAATTCTCCCAAAAACTTCACCTCAGGCTCCAGCTTCACGCCAAACTTCTCCATAACGATCCTCTGGACATCTGCCATAAGTGTAGTCACATCCTTAGCTGTAGCATTCCCTGTATTGATCACGAACCCACAGTGCTTCTCAGAAACCTGGGCTCCGCCAACCTGATATCCACGAAGTCCACTGTCCATGATCAGCTTTCCTGCAAAATACCCCTCTGGCCTTTTGAAGGTGCTTCCTGCACTTGGATAGGAAAGAGGCTGCTTGCTGATCCTCATGCCTGATAATTCCTGCATACGGCTTCTGATTGCCTCAGGATCACCTTTTTCCAGGGAAATAACAGCTTCAAGAACAATGTACCCAGCTTCCTTTATCACACTGGTACGGTATCCCATATGAAGCTCCTCAGCCTGTAAGATCAGGATCTCGCCTGATGGTGTCAGCACTGTCACTTTCTTAAGCACATCCTTCATTTCCCCGCCATAGGCACCTGCATTCATCACAACTGCACCGCCCAGTGTCCCGGGAATTCCTCCGGCGAATTCAAACCCTGTCAAAGCCCCGTCACGGGCCACAGCAGCAATTCCTGATAAAAGAGCACCTGCCTGGGCATGAATCTCATTCCCTTCCAGGGTAATCTCACTAAAGCTTCGATACAGCTGTATCACTACACCCTCATAGCCTTTATCGCTTACAAGAAGATTACTTCCATTTCCAAGAATGAAATAGGGCATCTTCTCTTCTTTGCAAATAGCTATAAGCTTCTTTATCTCATCTGTATTCTCTGGTGCTACAAATAAGTCAGCTGGTCCACCAATTCGGAATGTAGTATGCCTGCTCATCGGCTCAGCTTCCAGAACCCGGTCAGTCCCCAGAATCTCCTGAAAGCGCTGTTTTATATTTACATTCACAGATTTCCATCCTCTATCTTTCTATACTAAACTTTTATATGAAACGATATCTGCGCCAATCCTATTCTTTCCATTGCCGCATTTTTTCATTATACTATTTAACTTCAAAAATGTACAGAAAAAACGCATATTTTCCAAGATTCTTTCCATACTAACGTAAACGGTTTCGTATTTCAACTGAAAGGAGATCTCGCCCCATGCTTCAGCAAATTTTCCTGTCCATAGCTGGTTTCTGCTCCGGAACCATCATCGCAGGTGGTGTAGTTGGCCTGCTTATAGGTCTTTCCATCGTTCCCCGCTATGCCGGTATCACCCATACAGGAAAACATATATTATTGTATGAAGACATTACTCTTCTAGGCATTGTATGTGGCAATCTTTTTTTCCTTTATGGCTGGCACATTCCAGGCGGAACCTTTATTCTTATCCTTTATGGGCTTTTTTCCGGTATTTTCCTGGGCGGATGGATCATGGCACTTGCTGAGATGGCAGATGTTTTTCCCATCTTTTCCAGAAGGATCAAACTGGTCAATGGAATCCGCTGGGTTATGATCACAGTGGCATTTGGAAAAACTTTGGGGTCTTTGTATTATTTTTATAAACATTGGTTTCCGTAATAGCATGATGATACCAGGGTCAAAAGATCAAAAACATGATATGAAAAAAATCCCCTGAAAAGCCGAAATATGTTTCAAAAACTTTCAGGGGATCTTTTAACTCTATTATTTTTCTAGTTTTCTGTAATTCTCTTTGTCATCATATTTTTTATGAACGCCATCATCCTCATACAAAGTATAACTGCTGCCATCATATCCAAGCATGGTAAGACTGGAAGTATCAATATCCTTCACGCACTTTGCAGCCTCTGCAACCGGGATACACTTACCGCTCCTGATAAACAGCGGAACTTCATTTAACGCAACATCTACATAATGAACACCTTTTTCCAGAATCTCTTCAGAGATACTTCCGTTTGCCAGAAATTTCACAAACTTCATTTCTTCCGGCAGATAAACATAACGACCTCTTGCGTTCTGCTCGTAAACCGGTGCGATCATGATCTCATTTCCAAGGATCAGCTGATCTTCCACACGAACAGCCATCTTATCCTCCGGGTAGACGAATCCAAGGGGCTTGAAATACATGTCATCATTTAAAGCGGCCTTCATGTATTCGCTGTACAGATATGGCACAAGGCGGTACCTTGTATTTACCACATTTCGGAAATCCTCAACATTCTCAAACTGATAACACTCCTGCTCTCTTGTTCCGATTGCAGAATGATTTCGCATAAGAGGAGTAAATACCCCAAGTGCCATATAGCGAAGCACCAGGTCTCTTGTGGCATCCGCGCCAAATCCGCCAAGGTCCGCTCCTGTGTAAAGGAATCCGCACATATTCAGAGATGGCAGCATTTTCAGGTTCAGAAGAATGTGTGACCACCAGGATTTATTGTCTCCCATCCAGATTCCGCCATAACGGTGCATTCCAATGTAGGAAGAACGGGAAAACATCAGGAAACGTTTCTTAGGGTCAATGCGGTCAAAAGCCTCACCTGCCGCTCTTGTCATATTGTAGCCAAACAGGTTATGTACCTTGTCGTGACGAATCTTTTTGCCATCTATATTGTGATAAAATCTGCGGTAATCCTCCGGATTGTTTGCAATACTATTTAACTCACCTTGCATTTTCCAGATATGGATTCTGCCTTCTTTGTCCTGGGAAAATTCACCGGCAAGTTTCTTTGCCTCTTCCATTCCCTCTGAAGAATAGAAAATGGCAGGCTCATTCATATCATTCCAGAAGCCCTCGATTCCCTGGTCGATAAGGAAACTGTATTTGTCTCCAAACCACTTTCTGGCATCCTTATTCAGCACATCCGGGAAATGAGTGTCTCCCGGCCATACGGCCGCCACGAAATCACTTCCGTCCTCTCGCTGGCAGAAGTATCTTTTTTCCACACCTTCCTCGTAAACATCGTAGCCGCTTTCCACTTTTACACCGGCATCAATAATGGGGATCAGGCGAAGCTCCTGGTCTTTCATCTCTTTTACAAAATCCGGGAAGTCAGGGAAATTCTCCGGATTCAAAGTAAAGTCCTTATAGGAATCCATATAATCAATGTCCATGTAGATCATATCCAAAGGAATGTGATTCTCACGGTATCCTGCTGCCACCTTACGAAAATCCTCCTTGGTGGTATATCCCCATCTGCTCTGTCCAAAACCAAACGCAAACTTCGGTGGAATATAGCTGCGTCCGATCACATGGCGAAACTGCTTTACAATATCATAGGCAGATTCACCTTCAATCACATACACATCCAGGTCTGCATCTGCGCATGTCACTTTCAGGGTGTCCATTCTGGTATA
>CAKRVL010000136.1 GCA_934408705.1 uncultured Blautia sp.
AAGACGGGCTGTGGCAGCTTCGAATTCTTCCACTGTAGTTAATTTGAATTCACTCATTATTGACCTCCTCTAAGTATGTGTTACTTTAAATAGTTTTTTGTTTTTCCGATAATCGGAACCCATCCCCTCCCATGGGATAATTCTCTGCTAAAAATATCGCAGCAGGATTCCCGCCTGCTGCGGTTTCTTTATGCAGTTTATATCTTCATGCTACATATTATGATGTTGGGATTAAAAGGCTTTTTGACCTTTTGACCCTGTTATCATCATATTATGATGCAATGGGGATTTCATTTATAAATCAAGCTTGTCTACAATTTCATGAAGAGCAATCTTCACCGGATTGTCATCCGGAAGGTCTACGGTTGGTCTGCCTTCGCAGTCATATTCGTAAACTGTTTCATCCTGTGGTACAACCCCAAGTAGATCAAGTCCCTGATTTTTAATTTCTTCTTTAATACCATCGTTCAGCTTTCCGCCAGGAGCACGGTTGATAATAAGCCCTACCTTATTAGGATGCATATCACATTCCTTAATAAGCTCAGCAATACGGCCAACAGCCTGTACGCCTCTTCTGGAACAGTCACTGACCAGAATTGCTGTCTGCATGGATGGAAGAACACCTCTGCTGATATGTTCCATACCAGCCTCGTTATCAACAACAATGTAAGGATAATTATTCTGGTATTTCGCAAGCTGTGTCTGAAGAAGTCCGTTTACAAAGCAATAGCAACCCTTTCCCTGAGTTCTGCCCATGACAAGAAGATCAAAATCATCATCCTCTACAAGAGCATCCTCGAAACGTCTCTCGGCATAATCAGCCTTGGACATTCCAGCAGGAATAGGATTCTCACTTGAAAGCTCTGCACGGGCAATTTCTTCCCTGACATCACCAAGTGTAGTCTCTACTTCTACGCCGAGAACCTCGTTCAGATTCGAATTTGCATCCGCATCTACTGCAAGGATAGGACCTTTGCCCTTTTCACAAAGATACTGGATCAGCATTCCGCATAATGTGGTTTTACCAACGCCGCCTTTACCTGCGACAGCAATTACATGTGCCATAATAAATCAATTGCCTCCTGCAAAAATTTAAGTCTAAAACCGATTAGATTAAAGTTCGAAGTCCGGATCTGTCAATGATCTCGGATACGTCTTTCCATTTATTCAGTGCATACAGATGGATTCCATCTACTCCAAGAGCACGATACTCATCAATCTGCTTGATCGTGTACGCAATTCCCTCTTCTTTGAATCTCTTGATCTTATCATCATAGAACAAATCAAATGGTTTACCGTCAGCATCCTTAGCTGTAAACGGATTCGGAAACAGCCAGTTTCTGGAAATAAGCCTGCAAAGCTCACGATCCATTACGCATCCGTTACGGGAAAGTGCCATGTTAATTGTAGCAGACATATCAAGGATTGGCATTACGCCAACGTCTACAGGCATTGTGACTCCTGCCTCACGAATTGCATCCAGCCAATATTTGAACTGCTCCATATCCCAGCAAAGCTGCGTCATGATGTAATCTGCACCATTGTCCTGCTTCTGTCTGAGAACTGCAATATCTGCATCAAGACTGCGGCATGAAATATGTCCCTCCGGAGAGCCTGCAACTGCAATTTCGAATTTGTCACCAAATTCATCGCGAACAAACTTCACAAGATCTGTAGCATAGTTAAAATCACCACAGGTTGTTGTCTCACCAAGTGGAATATCTCCACGAAGTGCAAGCATATGGTCTACGCCCTCTGCAAGATACTGTTCCAACTGCTCTTTAATTCCATCCTTTGTGTTCTTGATCACTGTGAAATGAGTAACCGGAATCGTTCCCGCCTTTCTGATCATCTGACACACTTCTCTGTTGGCACCAACATTTCCGCCTCCGGCACCATAGGTACAGGAGATGTACTCTGGCTTGTACTTCATAAGATGCTCAATCGTTCCAGGAAGGTTCGCCATGCCTTTCTCTGTCTTCGGCGGGAAAAGTTCGAAAGACAAGAGCATCTTTTCCCTCATCGCTTCTGACAATTTCATAATTACATACCTCCACGTATAAGTAATTTATTCTAAAGGCTTTCACCTTAAGATTTCATGAAAGTCCTAAGCTTTCTTTAGTCACATTTCACCTTAACGATACTGTTAGCCAGATCTACCATAAGAATGGTTCCCTCTACAACTCTTTCATCACCCATAATGTCACGGAGAATAAGTTTATTCCCTTCCACATTAATCCGGCTTACATTCTTAAAGATTACAGAATCGTCATTGTCCTTATATACCGTTGCTAAACACATAATAATGCCTCCTTATTTCGTTTCCTCTTTTACAAGAGTCAGAGCAAGGCCAAGGCGCATGTTTCCTTTCTGAAAATCGGAAACGCTTTCCTTAATGGTCTTCGCAGCAGCGTCCATTCCCATCTTCGCCAGATTATCTGCCATCTGGTCAAGCTCTGCTGCATGATGTTCATTGTGCTGCAGCATATAGGTAAGAAGAGCTATTGTTTCATTTTTGCAATCTCCCCCCTGACAGCCGCCACACTCTGTACCGCAGTTCTGTCCCTCAGTATGTGTATGTTCATGATTATCAGCGCCGTCATGAGTATGCGCATGGGTATGGCTTACACCATCAGCATGAGTATGCGCATGGGTATGCTCATGTCCGTGCTGAACCAAGTTACCATTTTCATCTTTGATCAAATGCATATTAACACTCCTTTTCACCGTAAATACGGCAGATAAATCACAACCTTGTTCTGTTTCAGACACGAAAAAAGCTCACGCTGGCAGCGTGAGAGGCATGCAAGAATTCGTATAATGAGATTTCTTATCCTTTATCATTGAAATAATGAGATTCCGCATATCTCTTTCTTCATGCATAACACAATCCCTTCTTCTACCCTAAAAACTACAGAGTTATGACATAAATTTATCAATTTTTGATTTTATTATACATCCTTTTCACTTATTACGCAAGGAAATAATTATAAAATTTTACCAAATTTCACCGCTTTACCATGGGAATATATGTTTTAATTTCCGTACAATTTTATCAAACTTTCTCGCGTTTTGTCTAAAGATTAACAAGCAGTCTTTTACGTAAAAAACAGGTGAATATTCTGTGATTATATGGTATAATAATAAAAGTTTATTTTTTTGCGAGGAGGAATTTGCTTTGAAAGAAACCGTATTCCTGAATACCGACAGAGAAATGCCCCTTTTAGGACTTGGCGTATATAAGACAGCAGATAATGAAGCGGAGACTGCTATCACAGCAGCCGTAAATGCAGGCTATCGTCTGATTGACACAGCTTCCGCATATAAAAACGAAGAAAGTATAGGGAAAGCAATAGCCAAATGCGGCATCCCCCGCAAGGAGCTTTTTATCACAAGCAAGATTTGGAATAATGCGCAGCGTCTCGGAGATGTGGATGGTGCTTTTTACAGAAGTCTAGAGAGACTGAAGCTGGATTATCTGGATCTCTATCTTATTCACTGGCCGGTGCCTGGCTGTTATACCGGAACCTGGCTTGAGATGGCCAAGCTTCTTGAGACCGGACGTGTTCTCTCCATCGGAGTCAGTAATTTCCAGATTCATCACCTGGAGGAGCTGAAAAAGATTTCAGGTATTGTCCCTGCTGTCAATCAGATTGAATGCCATCCGCTCTGCTATCCCAAGGAATTAATTGAATACTGTCAGTCACAGGGAATTCAGGTACAAGCTTATGCTCCACTGGCACGAGGCGCTTACCTTGACAATGATGTAATGTGCGTACTTGGTACGAAATACGCCCACACCCCGGCGCAGGTAGGCTTGCGTTGGGCTATTCAGAAGGGAATCTCCGTAATCCCCAAGTCCGTTAACCCAGACCGTATCGCATCTAATGCTCAAATTTTTGATTTTAATATCGAAGATGAGGATATGGCAATTATGGATACCCTAAATGAGAATCTGCATACCTCACATGTGCCAGATGATCTGAAAGACGTTATTTTTTAATAAAGATTAGAATAACAGCCGGAAGGCTTCTCACTCATTATCAGAGAAGTATTCCGGCTGTTTTACGTTTATTTATCCTCTAAAAACTCTCTATTCTTTTTGTCTGTACAGCTTACTCCCAGGAGATTTCTCCCTGCTTTTCTCGTTCCATAAGATCCTTCACAGTCTCAGATGCAGGTTTATTTTCAAACAAAAGCTTATTAACCTCCATAACAATAGGCATTTCCACATTATATTTCTCAGCCAATGCTTTAGCTGCCTTTGCAGAATAGACACCCTCGACAACCATCTGTACCTCATCCATAGCCTGCTGCATTGTATAGCCCTGTCCCATCAGATAACCAGCACGTCTGTTTCTGCTGTGTACGCTGGCACAGGTTACGATCAGATCACCGATTCCCGAAAGTCCTGCAAAGGTCTCCAGCTTAGCGCCCATCTTAGCACCAAGCCTCGCCATTTCTGCAATTCCTCTGGTGATCAATGCCGCTTTTGTATTATCTCCATAGCCAAGTCCGTCAGCAGTACCTGCCGCCAATGCAATCACATTCTTTAGGGCCCCGCCAAGCTCTACTCCAAGCATATCTGGTGTCGTATAAACGCGAAAAACAGGACTCATAAAAAGTCCCTGCAAATACTCAGCAGTTTCCTTTTTCCTGGCACTAACCACGCAGGTTGTAGGCAGTCCACGGCTTACCTCTTCAGCATGGCTTGGTCCTGAAAGCACACACACATCAGCTTGAGGAATCTCCTCTTTAATAATATCACACACTGGCATGAGAGTTTTCTCTTCTACACCCTTTGCTACATTTACAATAATCTGTCCCTGGCGCACCAAGGGAGAAAGTCTCCTGCTGATCTTTCTCATGTAAGCAGACGGCGAAGCAAACACGGCCACATCTGGTGATGCAAGCGCAGCCTTTTCATCACCGGTTATCAGAATTCCTTCCGGAATTCTGATTCCCGGAAGTTTCTTCGGATCCTCTCTTGTTTCATTCAGAGCAGCCGCCTTCTGTGAATGTGCAGACCACAACATAACCTGATGACCATTGTTGTGAAGCAGTATTGCAAGTGCTGTTCCCCAGCTTCCGGTTCCCATTACGCTGATTTTTGCCATTTC
>CAKRVL010000137.1 GCA_934408705.1 uncultured Blautia sp.
TTGAAATTTTATTTGGCGGATACGCCACACCGACGAAATGCGTAGCATTTTGGAGGTTGGCTCTGAACAGTTACCTTTATTTTACAGCCGGTTTATCCAGAGCCCCGTGAGCCTGGGCAACCACATCCTCCACTTTTACGGTAAGACTGTCCGGAACTTGTGTTCCTTCCGGTCTTTTCTTCAGATGCAGCAGATATTCAATATTTCCTTCTGGTCCCTTAATAGGAGAAAAAGACAGATGACAAGGCTCCAGAGCAATGCTCATGGCAAAATCCCTTACCTTCTCAATGACTTCCTCATGAACAGCAGGATCACGGACAACTCCCTTCTTTCCCACCTTCTCTCTGCCAGCCTCAAACTGTGGCTTGATCAGGCAGACAATTTCTCCATCCTCAGTAAGAAGATTTCTCACAGGTCCAAGAACCTTAGTCAGAGAAATAAAAGAAACATCAATAGAAGAAAAGGCAGGTGGCTCCTGAATATCCTCCGGCACTACATAGCGGATATTCGTTTTCTCCATACATACGACTCTGGGATCGTTACGAAGCTTCCAGTCCAGCTGTCCATAGCCCACATCGATGGAATACACCTTCACTCCGCCATTCTGGAGCATACAGTCTGTGAAGCCTCCCGTAGAAGCACCTACATCCATACACACCTTTCCGGAAAGGCTCACATCAAATTCATTCATGGCCTTCTCAAGCTTCAATCCGCCACGGCTTACATAGGGAAGTGTATTTCCCCTTACCTCTACCTTAACAGTATCTGCAAACATGGAGCCTGCTTTATCTTCCTTCTGGCCATCCACATAAACCTGTCCGGCCATAATATATGCTTTTGCCTTTTCTCTGGAAGGTGCAAGAGCGCGCTCCACCAGCATCATATCCAATCGTTTCTTCATTCTCTTATTCCTTCCAACGTTTTCTTTATCCTGTCTGCAATAGCAGACTCATTAAGTTCCAGCTTTGCCCTAAGGCTGTCTACGCTTCCATGAGCTACAAAGCAGTCCGGAATTGCTACCGGAAGCACCTGGACTCCAAAATGCTGTTCCTCCATGTAGCCACACACATGCTGTCCGAAACCGCCATTTTGTACATTTTCTTCTACTGTCACAATCAGACTGTGATCCTTTGCCAGCTGATCCAGCAAAGCTGTGTCTAATGGTTTTACAAATCGAACATTTACAAAAGTCGGATCAATTCCTGCTTCTTTTAATTCTTCATAAACACCTTCGCAAATCTCTACCATACTACCCAGTGCCAGAACAGCTACCTTACTTCCCATATGGAGCACTTCACTTTTCCCCAGCTCCACAGGTGCTGTATACTTCTCCAGTCCCTGATATGCATTTCCTCTTGGGTAACGGATTGCTACCGGACCTTCTATTCCCACTGCAAAGCGGAACATTTCCTTTAACTCCCAGTCATTCTTCGGTGCCATCACCGTCATCCCCGGCATCATGCCCAGATAAGAGAGGTCAAAGTTACCCTGATGGGTTTCTCCGTCTGCACCAACCAGTCCGGCCCTGTCCACTGCAAAGATAACATGAAGCTTCTGCATGCACACATCGTGAAGCATCTGATCTACAGCCCTTTGTAAAAAGGATGAGTAAATAGCAACTACAGGGATCACGCCTCCCAGTGCAAGTCCTGCAGCAAAGGAAACTGCATGCTCCTCTGCGATTCCCACATCAAAAAATCTTTCCGGAAATCTCTGGGAAAATTTCTTAAGCCCGGTTCCATCAGGCATAGCCGCTGTAATAGCTACCAGCTTCGGCTCATCTGCAGCAGTCTCGCATAAGACATCTGAAAAAACATCTGTGTAACCGGGGCAGGTCTTCGTCTGGGTAAGCTTACCTGTTTTTACATCAAATGGTCCGATTCCGTGGAACATATCCGGATTCCGTCTTGCAGGCTCATAACCACGCCCCTTCTCGGTAAGCACATGAACAACGACAGGTCCCTTCACACGCTTGGCTTCATTAAAAAGCCGCATCATCTGACGCATATTATGCCCGTCCACAGGTCCAAGATAAGTCAGCCCCATATTTTCAAAAAGCATTCCCGGAATAAACAGCTGCTTAATGCTGCTTTTCGTCCTTCTCATGGCATCTACCATAGCTGTTCCCACATGAGGAATCTTTTTTACCGCCTTATTCAGACTCAGCTTCATTCCTGTATATGCTTCTGCCGTGCGAAGGGCACTGAGATAATTGGACATGCCTCCTACATTCGGAGAGATTGACATATTATTATCATTCAAAACAATAATAAAATTGGTATCCAGCTCTGCAGCATTATTCAGAGCTTCATAAGCCATACCACCTGTAAGCGCCCCGTCTCCAATCACAGAAACTACGTGATATTTCTCTCCCAGAAGGTCTCTTGCCCGCACATAGCCAAGGCCTGCGGAAATAGAGTCTGAACTGTGGCCTGCATCAAAAGAGTCGCAGCTGCTCTCCCCTCTTTTTGGGAAACCGCTCAGGCCACCCTCCTTACGCAGTCTGCCAAACTCTTCCTTTCTCCCCGTGAGGATCTTATGGGTGTACGCCTGATGGCCCACATCCCAGATCAGCTTATCATCTGGAAACTCCAGTACATTATGCAGCGCCAGTGTAAGCTCCACCACTCCAAGATTGGATGCCAGATGTCCTCCTGTCCTGCTGACGGATTCAATCAAAAAGCTTCGTATTTCATCTGCCAGCTGAGGGAATTCAGCCAGAGGGATTTTGTGAATATCGTTGGGCTTTTTTATTTTGTCCAGAATCATTTGTATCCTTCTTTCACTTCCTGCGTCCCACCAGTTCTTTCACCAGGGTAAACAGAAATTCATTTTTCTTGTTCAGTCCTTCCAGCAGCTCAACTGCTTCGGCAGACAGCTCCTTTACCTGTTGTGATGCTTTCTCAATTCCCATAATCGTCACATAGGTAGTCTTATTATTCTTCTCATCACTGTGAATCGGCTTTCCAAGCTCCTCTTTGGTGCTGGTCACATCCAGGATATCGTCCTGGATCTGGAAAGCAAGTCCCACATTTTTCGCTGCCTTTTCCACAGCTGCAATCTCTTCTGCTGAAGCTCCGCCAAGAATTGCTCCTGTCATCATAGAAGCTTCTATAAGAGCAGAGGTCTTATTCTCATAAATATAATCCAGCATCTGACGGCTCATAGGCTTACCGTCATTCTCCACATCAACGCTTTGTCCTCCAAGCATTCCGTAAAGTCCTGTCTTATGTGACATTACTTTCATGGCCTGGATCACACGAACCTGCTTTTCCGGCATATCAGCTATGTCAAAAGCAGTAAGCATTACCTCATAGGCATAATTTAGAAGTGCCACGCCGCTAAGTACGCCCATAGCCTCTCCGTAAACCTTATGAGTAGTAAGACGGCCTCTTCTGTAATCATCATTATCAATGGCCGGCAGATCATCATGAACCAGTGAATGGGTATGGATCATTTCCATGGCTGCCATAAAAGGATATGCCAGCTTCTCCTCACCGCCAAACATTCTCAAGGTCTCCAGCACCAGCATCGGGCGAAGACGCTTGCCGCCTGCCATAACACTGTAATTCATTGCCTGTGCCATAGTCTTCGCAAAGCCTTCCTCCTGGGGAAGGTAAGACATAAGCAGTTTCTCAATTTCTTCCGTTCTTTTGTTTAATTCATCTTGAAAATTCACCAAGGCTACCATCCTCATTTATCTGCAGCATTTTCTTCTCTACAGTATCAAGCTTGTCATTACAATATTTCAAAAGCTCCATTCCCTGCTTATACAGACGAAAGGAGTCTTCAAGGGATGTTTCTCGGTTCTCAAGCTTGTCAGCCAGAACATCCAGTTCCAAAAAAGCCTCTTCCAGAGTTTTTCCTTCTTTTTTGTCCTCAGTCATCATCCCGCACCTCCTCTTTTATATTCTGTACAACGGTCTCTATGGTGCCGTCTGTCACATAAATCAGCAGACTATCCCCTTGTTTCACCTGTGAAACGCTTGTCAATGTCTTTCCTTCTTTATCTGCTACATAGGAGTAACCCTGGTTCAGCTTACGAAGGGGAGAAAGACCATTGAACCGTTCCAGATAAAGGGACAGCCTGTATCTTTTGTCTTTTATCTTTTGTTCCATGGCAGACTGGATACGCTCCTTAATATCTGTTACATATTGCTGACGATCCCGCAGTCTGCTCTCCGGATTCAGATAAGAAAGCCGGGTGTGATATCTTTCCAGCTTTATCCGGTTTACATCAATTTTATTCTGTACTGCACGCGCAAGTCTTTCTTCATAGCCTCGCATGGAATCCAGAATACTCTTGCAGTCAAAATAAGCCAGCTCTGCAGCTGCCGACGGCGTAGGCGCACGAAGATCTGCTACAAAATCAGCAATAGTGAAATCTGTCTCATGTCCAACTGCAGAGATCACAGGTGTGCGGCATTCAAAAATCGCCCTTGCCACCTCTTCCTCATTAAAAGCCCACAATTCCTCAATGGAGCCACCTCCTCGGCCTACAATGATAACATCCACGCCAGCCTGGTCCAGCATGCGGATTCCCTGCACAATACTTGCAGCAGCTCCCTCTCCCTGTACAAGTGCAGGAAAAAGAATACTCTGGATAAAAGGATTCCTTCTGCCGGAAACATTGATAATGTCTCTGATCGCAGCCCCTGTAGGAGAGGTAACGATACCTACCCTATGGGCAAACTCCGGTATGGGCTGCTTGTACTCCGGTGCAAACATCCCCATATCCTCCAGCTCCTGCTTTAGCGCCAGATACCTTTCATAAAGCGCGCCTGCACCCTCCAGAGTGATCTCACGGGCATAGAACTGATAAACGCCGTCTCTTTCATAAACATCTACTCTTCCCCCTGCAACTACCTTGTCTCCATCCTTCATACGGAAAGCAAGGCCTTTTCTGGAGCCGGCGAACATGACACATTTCAGAGTCCCACCCTCATCCTTCAGGGTAAAATAGATATGGCCAGTGGAGTGGTATTTACAGTTAGATACCTCTCCTTTAACATAAATATTCTGTAAAAAATAGTCCTGGGTAAACATGTTCTTCACATAACGGTTTACCTGACCAACAGAATAGAC
>CAKRVL010000138.1 GCA_934408705.1 uncultured Blautia sp.
TGAAGAAAGGACAACAAATGTACAACATACTTATTGTAGACGATGAACCAATTGTAAAAATCGCACTTCGCTCTATCCTTCCCTGGGAAGAGTACGGCTTTTTCATCTGCGGGACTGCTGGAAATGGTTTAGAGGCCCTTTCCCTTGTTGAAAAGCAGCATCCCGATGTGATCATCACAGACCTGAAAATGCCGGGAATGGACGGATTGGAACTTATCCGCACTTTGAAAGAAAAAAAATATCCCGGAGAAATTCTGGTACTTAGCAATTACGAAGATTTTGATTCTGTGCGAAGTGCTCTCCTTCTGGGTGCTGCCGATTATCTGCTAAAAATCAAAATACAGGCAGATACTCTTCTTGCCTGCCTGAACAAAACCACTGAAAAGCTTCAGAAAAAAGCAGGAGAAAAATCACCTGTTCCAGAAGAAACCATCTCTGAAAATAGAAACCGGCTGCTGCTTTCCTTTTTTCAGGGAGATGGCTCCCTCGCTTCTTTTATCCAGGAGAATCGTGAAACCAAACTGGGCTTTATGGAAAAAGTCTGTGCCATATGCTATGTAACCTTTGAGAAATTTTTATCAAATGATGCTTTTTCCATATCTGCAAACCTTTTGCGGGACATGATTCTGGACGCTGTGCAGGGAGCCCTGCAGCCTTATATTCTTGTACTGAATGATTACAGCGCCCTGGTGGTATTTTCCCAGAAAGAACTGACTGTAAGCCAGATCAAAGTGGAACAGCTGGTAAAAAAACTGTACAACCGATTTACCATGTACCAGTCCTTCGCTCCGGACATGCCTTACCAGGAAAATCTGAAAAATTATGAAGAGGCAAGAAAAATCTATCAGAGTTTTCATCAGAATGAAGGACATTATAAAAATGATGTAGCAAAGACTATCGCCTACATAGAGGAAAACTATATGCATCGTCTGACACTAGCTTCCATTTCCGCAAATGTGAATCTCAGTTCCAGTTATCTGTGCCGTGTTTTCAAATCTGAAGTCGGGATCAGCATTACCAGCTACCTGAATAATCTTCGCATCCGAAAAGCAGCTACACTAATAAAGGAACAAGATCTTTCCCTAAAAGAGATCTCTGCCATGGTAGGAATTGACGACCAACTGTATTTTAGCCGATTGTTCAAGAAATGTATGGGAATCTCACCCTCTGAATATGGGAAGAAATTTCATCAGTAGGTTTGTAAATTATAAATTCAATTCATTGTTCCATTACATTTTCTTTATATAAGTATCTTCCGATAACATTCTCCAGCATTTAAAAAGATTTCTTCTTCTGTGCCATTATATGAAATTACCAGTTCCGAATCAATTGGAGATTTCAGCTCTATTTCCGTAATTTGCTTCTCTTTCCATTTGAAACCAACTGAGATATTACCAGGCGCTTTCACGCCCTCTGCTGTTCCATCTTTCCATTCATCTGGTAAAGCCGGAAGAAGAACAATTTTCTTTTCTTCATACTGAACCAGCATTTCCAGAATAGCAGCTGCAAATCCAAAATTTCCATCAATCTGAAACGGAGGATGGGCGCAAAGCATATTAGGATATATTCCGCCTCCTACCAAACTGCAGGTTTCTTCTCTTGTCATGCGAAGCTGATTTTTTAATAGCGTCAGAGCATGGTTTCCATCTCCTAACCTTGCCCACAAACAGGCCTTCCACGCCATACACCAGCCGGTTCCCTCATCGCCTCGCCTTTCAAGGGATGTTCTGCATGCTTCCATAAGAAGTGCATCCTCTTTATGAATCTGGTTTCCGGGATATAAGCCAAACAGATGTGAAACATGTCTGTGATGGATTTCTGCTTCTGGATAATCATAAAACCATTCCTGAAGCTGCCCTTCTTTTCCGATTTTATAAGGCGGAAGTTTCTGAAGCGCAATTTTTACAGCATCCGTAAAATCTTCCACTTTCAGAATTTCACATGCCCTTAAATACAGCCCAAACAACTCTTTTAATATGCTGATATCCATTGTTGAACCAAACGTGATGCTGTGTGTTGTCTGATCTGGTGCAAGGAATGTATTTTCAGGTGAAGTAGAAGGAGCAGTTACATAATATTCCTCATAAGGTACCAGATAGCCCAGATAAAATTCTACGGCTCCCCGTATAATCGGAAAAGCCTGCTTCTTAAAAAATGTTTCATCCAATGTATAGCAATAATGTTCCCATAAGTGACAGCATAACCAACCTGAACTCATCGGCCACATAGAATACGTGCAGGGATTTTCATCCTGTCCAAATTGTCCGACCGGACTTGAGTGTCCCCAGATATCCAGATTGTGGTGGCTTACCCAGCCAGACAAATGATAAACATTTTTCGCTGTTTTTTCACCTTTTTTTGAGGTACGTTCTATCAGTTCAAGTAAAGGCATATGGCAATCACCTAAATTAGCTTTTTCTGCCATCCAGTAATTCATTTCCGTATTTATATTCACGGTATAATTACTGCTCCAGGGAGCCCGCATATGGTGGTTCCAGATTCCCTGAAGGTTTGTGCATTGTGAACCTGGTGCGGATGAACAGATCATCAGATAACGGGCATAATAAAACATTTTTAATACGCGGTCATTATCGAGTGAATGGTTAATATCAAGATGCATACGGTTAAAATAGTTCGCATACACATCCATATGTGCCTTTTTTTGATTTTCGTAGCAAATGTGCTGGATGTTTTCCAACATCTGGGCTTTCTTTAACGGATAGAGTTCTTTTTGGTTAAAATCCGTCACTCCAGATACGTAAATATACACATCATTTGAAGTATTTACAAAAAGCTTATCCTCTTGCTGATATACACTTCCCCCATCCGTCTGTACATATAGGCCAATCGCGAAACGAATTCCCTGCCCCTTCTCATAAACAACAGGATTGTCACAGGAATAATAAGGCGGAGCTACATAAACAGGTGCCTCTCCTTCTAATACAATTCCATTTTCATTATACAAAGTATATTCGTGCCGTATTTTACTTTCTAACTTTATTGTCATTTCAAGATTGCAGCTCCTGGGAGCATGATAATGAATTGCCATCACTGGCTCTACCATACTTACAAAGACTTCTCTCTGATAAACCAGGTCATCCTGACAATATTCTATTTTTTCAATTGCATTCGCTAAAGACAATTCTCTTTTATAAAAGCTATTTTCTTTTTGCATGGGTACTTTCGCATCAATGCAAAGCGTTCCTGCAGGCAGATAGCTTTCTGTCCAGTCTCCTAACACATTTTCTTTGCAATAATTCTCTGCTTCCTGGTAATGTCCCGCAAAAATCTGCTTTCTAAAAAAATCCCAATTGACATTTTTGTTTGGATTCTCCTTGTCTCTGCCATTCCCAGACCAGAGTGAATCCAGATTTAATTCTATTTTTTCATTTTGAAATCTTCCATAAGACATTGCCCCGATAGTTCCATTTCCAAGGGGCAATGCTTCATTCCAGGCTTCTGCTGGTTTATCAAAAATAAGTGCTAAACGATCCATAGTCCAATCCTCAATTAATAAAAAATTTACTACAATAATTTTATATGAACTAACTACTTTTTTCAAGTCCGCACAACCAGCGGTATTCGTAAACGCTTTATGCAAAATGTTTCACAGTGAAAAATATAAAAAAAGGTATTGACAAGTCAAAATGAACGGTGTATAGTTCCAACATGAACGGTGTTCATCTAGTAGAATAACTAATTGCCAATACATTGGAGAGGAGTAAATTCGTGAACCATCTTGCAACTTCAAAAGAAGACATATTAGCTGCAAGCAGAGAGCTAATCAAAGAAAACGGATGGACTGCTGTAAGCATACGTGCTGTTGCATCCCGATGTTCTGTTTCGGCTGGGACAATCTACAATTACTATGAATCCAAGGCCGATTTGCTTGGGGATACAATTGAGAGTATTTGGCGTGAAATCTTTTTTTACCCTGAAGATGAACAGGTCTTTAAAGATGTTGCTGCTTGTATCTCATGGATTTATAAAAGACTGGAATATGGAAATGAGCAGTTTCCGGGCTTCTTTTCTCTGCATTCGTTTGGATTTATGAAGGATGAAAAAACGGATGGAAAGAAGAAAATGTTGCAGACATGGGGGCATATTCTTAATGGATTGTGTGATATATTAAAGAATGATCCTAAGATTCGTTCAGATGTATTTGATCAACAATTCACAGAAAAACAGTTTGCAGATATATTATTTTCTTTAATATTAGTATCAATGATTCGTCAGGATTATAATCCGTCTTCGATATTGATGCTGATTAATAAAACATTATATTAAAATTCTCCCACATTTGAGTGTGGGAAAATTTTTAAGATAAAATGAACAATGTTCACTTATGTGTCTGAAAATGTACTTGGTTGTAATTATGTGAAAGCTGCTTTAGCAGTAAGACATAGTTCAATATAAAATTTCAGAATAAGAAAGGATGTTTATTATGCAGGCAATTGTAGAAACTTTATTTGATACCGTATATTTGTTTTCGGTAATCACAATCGGAATTTTAATGATCCGCAAAAGCAAAGGAAACCGTCAGTTTACCATGTTTGGAATTATGGCAGTTCTTTTAGGAAGTGGAGATGCATTCCATCTGGTTCCTCGTGCAACAGCGCTTTGTACAACTGGTCTTGAGAACTTTACCGTACAGCTGGGGTTAGGCAAGTGGATTACTTCTATCACTATGACTATTTTTTATGTCGTACTCTATCATATATGGCGTGAGCGTTATCAGATTAAAGGCTATAAAACAACTACAGCAGCTATCTATGGTCTTGCAGGATTAAGAATTGTTCTGTGTATGATGCCTCAGAATGCTTGGCTCAGTGCTGCTGCTCCGCTTTCCTGGGGAATCTACCGAAATATTCCGTTTGCACTGATGGGATTAATTATCATCGTTTTATTCTATAAAAGTGCAAAAGAAAATAATGATAGATCTTTCCGTTGGATGTGGCTGACAATCGTCCTGAGCTTTGCATTCTATATTCCAGTTGTACTGTGGGCTGATGTAATTCCGATGATCGGCATGCTGATGATTCC
>CAKRVL010000139.1 GCA_934408705.1 uncultured Blautia sp.
TTCTTGCAGAAAGGGATTTGTAATAGAAATAGTTATAGCTGTCCGGATAATTTCATATATTCCTCATATAATAGAAAATCCGGACAGCTACTTTTAAGATTAATTATTTAATTCAATAGAAAATGATATTATTCCACTTCCTTACCGTCAATCAGTACATGTCTGATAACACCGGTCACATCAAATGGAGTGCCATCTACGATAACGATATCAGCGTCTTTTCCCTCTTCAAGGGAGCCAACACGGTCTGCGATACCGATATGCTCAGCAGGGTTGATCGTTACCGCGCGAAGAGCGTCGAATTCATCCATTCCGGCTTTGATCGCAAAGCCTGCACAGAGTGGGAGATAGTGGAGGGGAATTACCGGCGCGTCTGTGATAATGGAAACATGACATCCGGCTTTGGCAAGAATTCCCGGGGTCTCCCAGGTCTTATTCTGAAGCTCAAATTTCGTCGCATGACCAAAGGTAGGACCGACTGCAAGGGGAAGATTCTCTTTTGCAAGTTCATCAGTAATCATATGTCCCTCTGTTACATGCTCCAGAGTCAGACCAACACCAAATTCTTTTGCAATACGGATCGCAGTGAAGATATCGTTTGCCTGATGTGCATGAGCCTTTAAGGGAATCTGGTGATTCAATACGGGAATCAGAGCTTCTGATTTCTGATCATAAGGCGGGATTTGGGAAACATCGTCACCGGCCGCTTCTTTTTTCGCCTTATAAAGCTTGGCTGTGTTTAATGCCTCACGGATTTTAGATGCATTTGTCATACGGCTGGAGATTCCCTGTTTCTGGTAGCAACGCTTGGGATTTTCACCGAAAGCACATTTCATGGCAATTGGGAATTTTACGATCATATTGTCAATACGGGTACCTACAGGTTTGATAGCTGCAAAGGTTCCGCCAATTGGATTGGAGCTGCCAGGACCGGTTGCGAAGCAGGTAACACCGGCCTTTGCAGCCATATTCATACAGGGATCAAATGGGTTGAGGCCATCGATAGCCTGTACTTGTGGAGTGACAGGGTCATTAAGCTCATTGTAGTCCTGTCCTTCGTATCCGATTCCATAGCCGTCAAGACCTGTGTGGCAGTGTGCGTCTATGAAGCCTGGATACACGTGAAGTCCGGTGGCATCGATTACCTCAGCATTTTCAGAGGAGATATGTTTTCCGATTTTTACAATCTTTCCGTTATCAATCAGAATGTCAGCGACAAATACCTCCTTCGTTACTGCTGTGTGAAGTATTCCATTCTTAATGCAAATCATAGGAAATCCTCCTTATAAGTGTTATATGTGAAAATAAGTACGATCAATCAAAATCTCTGGTAATATTTGTAAGCCATTTACCTCTGAAATAGTGAATAAATACTACTGGCATTTTTTCAAGTTCATCCAAAGACATTACGAAGTATACCCAGATAGGCGGCAGCTTTAAAACATATGCAGCAAGGAATGTGAGAGGAACTGCAACAAGCCACATAAATATGGAATCGATGATCATTCCAAATCTGGAATCACCTCCACCTCTGAAGCAGCCGCATATAAGACAGGTATTAATACCTTCTCCAACAAGACGCCAGGTTGTCATAATGATAAAAACGCCAAGATAATAAATGGCTGTTTCGGTCAGTTTATCTCGGTAGAAATCCAGTATCAAAGGACGAATCGCCAGAATAACAGCACATCCGATCAGACTTACAATGATTGTTATCCTGAGCATCCGTTTCCCATATTCTCTGGCTGTATCAATATGGTTTTTACCAAGCTCCTGACTGATAATGATGGTAGTAGCATTGGCGAAACCACGACAAGCGATAGCACCAATATTTACCCCCATAACAGCGACGGCATTTGCAGCGACCATATCATTACCAATATGACCAAGAATTGCTGCGAAAGCTGAACTGGCAAAGCTCCAGACAATGTCATTTATTACTGCCGGGGTTGCAATTTTCATAAAATCCTGGAACAGAATCCCCGATTTCGCAAAGAGGTATTTTATTCGGAATCTCACATTTGATTTGTTCAGGGAGTAGATAAGACAAATCAACACCTCTGCGATTCTTGCAATCACAGTACCAAGAGCAACACCGGTAACGCCAAGCTTCGGAAGCCCGAATAAACCAAAAATGAAGGTGGCATTGCAAAGTACATTGACGCAAAGGGAAACAATGTATGTAACAGATGGCAGCATTATTTTTCCGATACTTCGAAGGGCACTCATAAAAACCTGAGAGAATCCCATAAACATAAGTGAAAATGAAAGTACCCTCAAGTATTCACTGCCGGCAGCAATTGTGTCAGGACTGTTTGTGAAAATCTTCATAACCATAGTTGGCATGGAAAAGGAGATAAGGAAAAATACCAGAGAGATAATTAATGTACATCGCTCCGCTAAGCCGAGAATCCTTTCTACGGTCTTTTTATCACCTTTTCCCCAGTACTGGGCACATAAAACTGAAGTACCTGTGGCCATCCCGTAATATATACAAAAAAGAATAAAAGTATATTGATTGGCAAGGGATGAAGCTGACATGGCAGTCTGGCTTACATATCCAAGCATTACAGTATCAGCAATATTTACCAATGTTGAAATCAGATTTTGAATCATAATTGGAAATGCCAATTTTGATGCATATTTCAAGAAATCTTTTTTATTAAGCATGTTACAGTTTTCCTTAGTTCTTAGAAGTTTACAAATTGTAGTTTAACACACCTGATTAGAATATGCTATACAAAATATTAAGATATGGCATTGTGAAATTACTTTTTATAAGCTAAAATGTCATTGTATAAAATTTGAGACTTTGGGTTGGGAGTATAATGATATGACGAAAGATCTGACTACAGGGAAAATTATGCCCATTCTTGTTAATTTTACAGTGCCGCTTGTTTTGGGAAATCTGTTTCAGCTGACTTATAATGCAGTTGACAGCATTATTGTAGGACATTTTGTAGGAAAAGAAGCTCTGGCAGCTGTGGGGATCTGCAATCCGGTAAGTACATTGATGATACTATTTCTGAATGGATTGTGTATGGGAGCCAGTATCCTGATGGGGATTCAGTATGGGGCGAAAGATTACGAAACTTTGCACAGACAGATCAGTACAACTATGTTGTCCGGTGCAATCTTTTCATTTTTTCTGACTCTGGTTTGCGTGATATTTGCTGTGCCCATTCTGTTGTTATTGCAGGTGGATCCATCCATTATGGATATGACAGTGCAATATTTGCGGATCATTTTTCTGGGATTAATGTTTACATTTTTATATAACTTTTTTTCCAGTACATTAAGGGCATTGGGCGACAGCGCATCCCCCTTGTATTTTCTGATCATCAGTGCGATCCTGAATATTTTCGGAGACCTGTTTTTTGTTATCGTGTTAAAAGCGGGAAGCAACGGATGTGCCATTTCCACAGTAATCAGTGAGGCACTCTGCTGTCTGTTTTGTATTATCTACATACAGAAAAAAGTACCGATCCTTCGGCTTGGTAAGAAATGGCTGGTATTTGATGCCGGCCTTCTGAAGAAAACAATTGCCTATGGGTGGGCGTCAGCCATGCAGCAGGCAACTGTACAAATGGGAAAAATTGCAATACAGGCACTGGTTAATACAATGGGAGTATCAGTAGCAGCTGCCTTTGCTGTGGTTAACCGTATTGATGATTTTGCAATCACACCGGAACAGAATATTGCCCATGCTATGACGGCACTGATGGCTCAGAATAAAGGCGCCGGGAAAAATGACCGTATGAGGGAAGGCTTCCGTTGCGGAATGATACTGGAAATTGTTTATGGAGTAGTTGTTATGTTGATCTGTCTGGTTTTTGCTAGACCATTAATGGCGTTGTTTGTAAAAGATGAGGAAGTCATCGGACATGGAGTGGTTTATCTCCATCTGATCGCAGTAATGTATATTCTTCCTGCGATAACCAACGCAATTCAGGGATTCTTCCGTGGAATCGGCGATCTGAAGGTGACATTGATGAGTAGCTTTACCAATATGACAGTCCGAGTCATTGCAGCGGCTCCGATGATTTTATTATGGAATTTTGGTATTGAGGCATTGCCATATTCTTATCTGGCGGGATGGATCGCCATGCTGCTTGTAGAAACACCTCTGATGCTTCGGATTTATGGAAGAAAGTAAAAGAAAGGACATCCTGAAAACCAGGATGTCCATTTTTATGAAAAGGAGCGAATATTATTTGTGGAACAGACGTCTGACAAAGGCAAGAAGACCAAGATGCTCAGACTTCGTGTAGTCAGTTATAAAATTGTCACAATACATATAACGTTCTGCTCTGATCCATTCTGGAACTGGAAGTGCCTCCAGGGAACTGGTATATTCTGCGAATTTCATATTCACGCCTCCTTTAATTTGTTTTTGTTTTTTTAAGTTATTTATATTGTAGCACAAAAATAAAGAAAAACTATAGGGGCAGATTCTAAAAATCGAGGGAGAAATATGTGTTGACAGCACAAAAGATATGGTATAATAAGGATGTAAAATTTGAACGCTTTACAGTACAGGTTTGGGTAACAAAAAAGGGAGGGTTTATGAGTTTTACAATACAGGATATGATGCTGATAGCAGAGACAAGATATGAAATGAAGTTTCTGGCAGGACGAAATGGCTGGTCTAATTCAATCAGCTGGGTACATCTTCTGGAAGATACAACGATTATACAGAATTTCTGGGGAAAGGAGCTGGCAGTGACAACAGGGCTTGGTTTTCCGGAAAAAGAAGACTGGATGCATTTGGCGCAGCAGCTGAACCGGTATCATGCATCAGGTCTGATCATCAATGTGGGGCAGTATATTTATGATGTGCCGGAAGAATTGAAAGCATACTGTGATGAAAATGACCTTCCGCTGCTGACAGTGCCCTGGGAGGTGCATTTGTCAGATATGATAAAGGATTTCAGCATTCACGTATTTCTGCAGGATACTACAGATGAGCAGATTGCGTCTGCCCTCATTGCGGCTATTGAGACTCCGGATAATCAGGATGCATAC
>CAKRVL010000140.1 GCA_934408705.1 uncultured Blautia sp.
AACATCAGAGAGCTCTGACTGTTGCTGTTAAGAGAGCACGTCATCTTGCAATGATGCCATACATCCAGGACTAATTTGGACGTATCAGCCGCCATCCATCAGGATGGCGGTTTTTTCTATCTAATCCTATGGAAAAATCCTCGGAAATCTGTTATACTATATGGAAAAGCCGTAATTTTCACCCGTTGTTGTGTAAGTAAATTACCTGAGGATTGGTAAGTGAGGATAAACTTATGAATAAAAAATTGAAATTCAAGGGATCTATGAAGCAGTTCATGAGATGGCCCCTGTATCTGACCATATTGCTGATATGGCTGGATGTTCTTATTTTTATGATAAGTGTGAAAGCTGGAATTCTGGTTACACTGGGAATTGCAGTATATGTTGTGGCAGCTCTTCTGCTTACACGTTTTCACAGGCCCCTGATCCTGAATGATCTGATTGCATTTGCCAATCAGTATGAATCCCTTGAGAAGAGGCTTCTGGAGGATCTGGCTCTTCCATATGCTATTATGGATGGTAATGGAAGAATGATCTGGTCTAACAAGGTGTTTTCAGAGCTTACTGGGAAAGATCAGCTTTATAATAAACACATTACTACCATTTTTCCGGAAATCACAGCAGACAGGCTCCCTGTCCCGGAAAAACAGGAAATCACAGAGATGAGCATGAGCTTTGGTGACAGGATATATCGTGTTTCTATGCAGCTGGTGACCATGAAGGATGTGGTAAATGAGGCTCGTATCCTGGAGAATGTAGATACAGATGTGAGCCTGATCGCCATGTTTTTCTATGACGAGACAGAGCTGCAGGAGTACATTCAGAAGAATGAGGACGACAAGCTGGTAGTAGCACTGGCATATCTGGATAATTATGAAGAGGCATTAGAGGGCGTGGAAGAGGTAAGACGTTCCCTGCTTCTTGCTCTGATCGATAGAAAGATTACCAAGTATTTTTCCAATTTTGATGGCCTTGTGCGTAAGCTGGAGAGAGATAAGTATTTCCTGATCATGCGCCAGAGCTCGCTGGAGGCTCTTGAAGAGCAGCGTTTCCACATTCTGGAGGAAATTAAGACAGTCAATATCGGTAACGAAATGGCAGTTACTTTAAGTATTGGAGTGGGACTGAACGGTGCCAATTATCTTCAGAATTATGAGTATTGTCGTATTGCCATTGAGATGGCACTGGGGCGCGGTGGTGATCAGGCGGTGATTAAGAGCGGTGATTCCATCAGCTATTTCGGTGGAAAGTCTCAGCAGATGGAGAAGAATACCCGTGTAAAGGCTCGTGTAAAGGCTCAGGCGCTGAAAGAATTTATGAGCACCAAGGATCGTGTTGTGGTTATGGGTCATAAGATCACAGATGTTGATGCCCTTGGCGCAGCTATTGGTATTTACCGGGCTGGTAAGACACTGGGAAAGCCTGTCCATATTGTGGTAAACGATCCTACAACATCTATTCGTCCTTTGATGGCTGGTTATATTAATAATCCAGACTATGAACCAGCTATGTTTGTAGACGGAAACCAGGCCAGAGAGCTGGTTGATAATAATACAGTTGTGGTAGTGGTAGACACTAACAAACCAAGCTATACAGAGTGTCAGGAGCTTCTTTATCTGACCAGAACCATTGTGGTGTTAGACCATCACAGAAGAGGCAGTGAAGTGATTCAGAATGCAGTCCTTTCCTATGTAGAACCTTATGCATCCTCTACATGTGAGATGGTTGCCGAGATCCTTCAGTATTTTGCTGAGAATCTGAGGCTTCGCAGCCAGGAGGCGGACTGCCTGTATGCGGGCATGGTCATCGATACCAATAATTTTACCACACGTTCCGGTGTGCGTACCTTCGAGGCAGCTGCTTATCTTCGGAGAAATGGTGCGGATATTACCAGAGTCCGTAAGATGCTTCGTGATAATATTGATGCGTACAAGGCAAGAGCAGAGGTTGTACGGACTGCCCAGATTTACAGGAATTGTTTTGCTATAGGAAGATGCCCAAGCGAGGGGCTTGAAAGTCCTACTGTAGTTGGGGCCCAGGCAGCCAATGAGCTTCTGAATATTGCAGGAGTGAAGGCTTCCTTTGTACTGACTCCATATAATAATGAAGTATATGTAAGTGCCCGTGCAATTGACGAGGTTAACGTACAGGTTATGATGGAGAGAATGGGCGGTGGCGGTCATCTGAACATTGCCGGAGCCCAGGTGAAAGCTACAGAGGATGAAACGGAGCAGATGATCAAAGATATTATAGATCAATTATACCAGGAAGGGGAATTTAAAGAATGAAAGTTATTTTATTAGAAGATGTGAAATCTCTTGGAAAAAAAGGGGAGATTGTAAATGTCAGTGATGGATATGCAAGAAATATGATTCTGCCGAAGAAGCTTGGTCTGGAGGCAACTCCTAAGAACCTGAATGACCTGAAGCTTCAGAAGGCAAATGAAGAGAAGGTTGCCCAGGAAAATCTGGAGGCTGCCAGAGCTTTTGCCAAGGATCTTGAGGACAAAGAGATTATCCTTACCCTGAAGGTGGGAGAGGGCGGAAGAA
This sequence comes from uncultured Blautia sp., assembly GCA_934408705.1. Classification (GTDB taxonomy): domain Bacteria; phylum Bacillota; class Clostridia; order Lachnospirales; family Lachnospiraceae; genus Blautia_A. The sequence goes on from CAKRVL010000140.1 coordinate 2,550, forward strand.
CATTTGGTTCTGTTTCTACTAAAGAAATTTCTGAGGCTGCCAAGAAGCAGCTGAACCTTGATATTGAGAAGAAGAAGCTGGTTCTTCCAAATCCGATCCGGAATCTGGGTGTAACGAATGTACCGGTGAAGCTTCACCCGAAGGTAACCGGAAGCCTGAAGGTATGGGTAAAGGAAGAGGCGTAAGGTCTGCAAGTACAAGAGAGGATGTTTGTCACTAAATGGAAGAAGCATTGATCAAGAGGATACTTCCTCACAGTATTGAGGCAGAACAGTCCGTTATTGGTTCTATGATTCTGGACCGTGATGCTATTCTTGTAGCATCAGAGATCCTTACCAGTGAGGATTTCTATCAGAGCCAGTATGGTATTATTTTTGATGCCATGGTAGAATTATGTAATGAGGGAAAACCGGTAGATCTGATTACTCTTCAGAACCGGCTTAAGGAGAAGGAGCTTCCTCCGGATATCAGCAGTATGGAATATGTGAGGGATCTGATCTCAGCAGTTCCTACTTCTGCAAATGTAAAATACTATGCAAATATTGTCAGCGAGAAGGCTGTCCTTCGAAGGCTGATCAAGGTAAATGAAGAAGTTGAGAATGCCTGTTATCTGGAGAAGGAAGGCACCCAGATGATACTGGAGGAGGCCGAGAAGAAGCTTTTTAATGTGCTTCAGCGCCGTTCCAGCGATGAATTTGTGCCCATCCAGCAGGTTGTTCTGAATGCTGTCAACAATATTGAAAAGGCGTCCAAGATGAAAGGTACCGTAACCGGAATTCCTACCGGTTTCGTGGATCTAGATTACAAAACATCAGGAATGCATGCATCAGACCTTGTATTGATTGCTGCCCGTCCTTCAATGGGAAAAACTGCATTTGTTCTGAATATTGCCCAGTATATGGCATTTCGTAAGGATGTAACAGTGGCCATATTCAGTCTGGAGATGTCCAAGGAACAGCTGGTAAATCGTCTTCTTGCAATGGAATCCCATGTGGATTCACAGAATATGCGTACCGGTAATCTGAAGGATGAGGATTGGACTAAGCTGGTGGAGGGTGCTGATATTATTGGCCGTTCTAATCTGATCATTGATGATACACCTGGTATTTCTATTTCGGAGCTTCGTTCAAAGTGCAGGAAATATAAGCTGGAGCATAATCTTGGAATCATTATGATCGATTATCTTCAGCTGATGAGTGGTAGCGGGCATTCTGATTCCAGACAGCAGGAGATTTCTGATATTTCACGTTCTCTGAAGGCACTTGCCCGTGAGATAAGTGTTCCGGTAATCGCACTTTCCCAGCTTAGCCGAGCTGTTGAGCAGCGTCCGGATCACAGACCTATGCTTTCTGATCTTCGAGAGTCCGGGGCTATTGAGCAGGATGCGGATATGGTAATGTTTATCTACCGTGATGATTACTATCATAAGGATACTGAGAAGAAGGGAATTGCTGAAATTATTATTGCCAAGCAGAGAAACGGTCCTATTGGTACTGTTGAACTGGTATGGCTGCCTCAGTATACACAGTTTGTAAATATGAAAAAATAGAAAATGCTGAGAAATTATGGCATTTTTATGAAAAGGCCGGCATGTTATGTCGACCTTTTTTTCTTGCAATTAAATGCTCCTTTGTTATAATAAAAGCAGTGAATGGATGCAATTTTATGAGGAGGGGTAGTATGGAAAAATGCTATACCGTGGCAGAAACTGTGGAGCTGACAGGAGTAAAGTCATATGTCCTGCGCTACTGGGAGGACGAGCTTTCTCTTCCGATTCGCAGAAATGAGCTGGGGCATCGTTGCTACACCCAGGATGACATTCAATTGTTTTTGAATATTAAAGAACTTAAGAACAGAGGTCTGCAGCTGCGGGCAATACATGATCTGCTTCCCAAGCTTATGAAAAAGGAGGAGTCCGAGGTGATCATCACCCAGGGGCAGGATCAGATACAGTTACTGGAGTCCGAAGATATGGAAAAAGAGGAGAAAATCAAGGAGCATTATCAGGAAGATTTTTTGGAAAATATTGTAAATAACGAGAAAAAAACGGATTCAAAAATTCTGGAATTTCAGGAGATACTGGAGCGCCTGATCACTCAGGAGCTTCATGCGAAAAAAGAGGGAGAAGAAAGGTGGAGAACTCTGGATGCTGCCATCAGAAGGCAGCAGATGGCAAGAAGAGAAGCTGCCGCTGCTTCTGAGAAAAAAGGAAAAAAGAAAGGTAAGGCATAGAAAAAAGGGAGCTTCGCATGGAAGCTCCCTTTAATGCTATCAATACATGTACGGGAAAATCAACCCTCGCTGATAGCGCCTGTAGGACAGGCATCAGCACAAGTACCGCAATCCATGCAGGAATCTGCGTCGATTACATAATGATCATCTCCCTGAGAAATAGCACCTGCTGGGCACTCGCTCTCGCATGTTCCACAGCTTACGCACTCGTCAGA
>CAKRVL010000141.1 GCA_934408705.1 uncultured Blautia sp.
ACATGGGATTGTTCTGACAGCAAATTATACTGCCAAGCAAAAGGGGGTAAAAACAGGACAGGCTTTGTGGCAAGCTAATTTTGTGTCCGAATCGGCCGAAGAACGCTTGTACATAGAAAAAAATTTGAGCAGTGGCTGGAGGAACAGGAGACTTGAATATTTTTTTTGAACGTGTTAATATGCTGATGTACTTAAAATCTGGCCTGGAAAGGATGAACGCAATATGGGTAAATCTTTAAAAGGCAAGGAATTAGGACGCGGACTTACGCAGCGAAAAGATGGGCGCTATCAGGCCAAGTATTATATACCAGGCTCCCCGAAAGCACTTTATTTATATGATACTAATTTGGCCAGACTGAAAAAGCGGCGTGATCAGGAAAAAGCAAAATATATTATGGGTTACAGCGATAAAGCAAAAAAATATAAAGTTTCGGAATGGTTTGATGAATGGATGAAACTTTATAAAATTGGACGCATTAAGACGAATACAGTCCGAGGATATGTAGACGGCTTTGAAAGAGCAACCGACTTTATTGGATCTGTAAGGCTGGATTGTCTTACTCCAGCTCATATTCATAATATGGTTGAAAGGTTGCAGGAAGATGGCTACGCGCCATCTTCTGTGACCCATACTTTGAGTATTGTAAAACAGTTATTACAGAGCGCAGTAGATAACAGATTGATTCCAATGAACCCTGGAATCGGTATTTCTATCTCGCAGCCTGAAGCTATAACGTTTCATCCAATTACGGAAGATGAGTCAAAGGTTTTATCAAAAGAGGAAGTCGATGCATTTCTTAATGGGGCTAAAAATACAAGATATTATGAGTTATTTTATATCCTGTTAAATACGTGGCTACGCATAGGAGAAATTTCAGCACTTTTGTGGTCTGATATTGATTTTGAAAAGCATCGTATTCGTGTCTATAAAACTTTAAATGAGACGACGGTATTTTATGATGATAGTAAGAACCGCCTGGAAGAAACATACTCAAAGAAACAGATTACTACGCCGAAAAAGAAAGCTAGTTATCGTTATGTGCCTATGACAGAAGGCGTAGAAGCTGCTTTTCGCTCCTGGGAACAAAAACAACTTGTAGATAAAGAGAAATATGGAACGGAATGGGAGAAGAACAATTCCTTTATAGAAAAATATCCTGATCTTATTTTTACTACAAAACCAGGAGGAGCATACCTTCCACAATATGCTTCGGCAGAATGTTCACGGATATTGAAAATTATTGAAAAAAAAAGAGACAGAATTAGCCAAACGAGAAAATCGGGAACCACATTTGTTTAGTGTACATCCACATAAGTTTCGGCATACTTTTGTCACGAGAATGAATCAATCTGGTATGTCACCATTTACCGTTCGCAAGATTGTAGGTCACGCGCATGTTAACATGACGGAATATTATACACACTTGGAACAGGAGTATATTTCAGATGAATTTAATAAATTCTCGGAGAAATATGAAGAGGAAAAAGTTCCGGCTATACCAGAAAAAATAACAAAGGAAAATTATGGAAAATAACACTGATAATACAAAAAATACCAAAAGGTGGTCAAAAGGTGGTCAAAACAGTTTGGAAAATGCCACAAACCCGCATAAAATAAGGGCTTCCGCAGATACTATTAAGATGTCACCCATGATGCAAGAATACTGCAAAACCAAAGAAGAATACAAAGACTGCATCTTATTTTATCGTCTCGGGGATTTCTACGAGATGTTTTTTGATGATGCACTTCTGGTATCCAAGGAGCTGGAACTGACGCTCACCGGTAAAGACTGTGGTCTGGAAGAACGTGCTCCTATGTGTGGAATTCCCTTCCATGCAGCTGATACCTATATTAACCGTCTTATTGAACGGGGACATAAAGTTGCAATCTGCGAACAGGTAGAAGATCCGAAAAAAGCAAAAGGACTTGTAAAGCGTGCTGTTATCCGTGTGGTTACTCCCGGAACTACTTTAGATGCAACTTCACTGGATGAATCAAAAAACAACTATCTGATGTCAATTGTTTCCATAGCAGACCGCTTTGGCTGTGCAATTGCTGATATTACTACAGGTGACTGTTTTCTTACAGAAGTACCTGGAAGCCAGAAGTTAATTGATGAGATTAATAAATTCAGTCCGGCTGAGATTATATGTAATGACTCCTTTTTTATGAGCGGAATTGACACTGATGACCTCAAAGAGCGTCTTGGAATTTGTATTTTTTCTCTGGATTCATGGTATTTCGATGATGATACCTGCCGGAAAGAATTAAAGGATCACTTCCATGTAACTAATCTGGAAGGACTTGGTATTACCGACTATGACAGCGGAATTATTGCAGCAGGTGCACTGTTCCTGTATCTAAAAGAAACACAGAAGACAGCCCTTTCCCAGATGACTACCATCCGGCCTTATACGGCTGAACGCTATATGCTTATCGACAGCTCCAGCCGTCGAAATCTGGAACTGGTAGAAACCCTCCGGGAAAAACAGAAAAGAGGTTCCCTGCTATGGGTATTAGATAAGACAAAAACTGCTATGGGAGCCCGTACCCTTCGTTCCTTTGTAGAACAACCGCTGATTGATGCAAAGGAAATCAATCGCAGACTGGAAGCTCTTGAAGAGCTTAATAAGAAACCTATGCTTCGTGATGAGCTTCGCGAATATCTGAACCCGATCTATGATCTGGAGCGTCTTGTCAGCCGTATCAGTTTTAAATCTGCGAACCCCAGGGATATGGTAGCCTTCGCTTCATCTCTGGAAATGATTCCTTATATTAAACAGATTTTAAATGACTTTGAAGCCCCGATCCTGAAAGAAATTTATGAAGACATGGACAGCCTTGAGGACATTACGGATCTCATCAAACGAGCCATCGTAGATGAACCGCCTCTCGCTCAGAAGGACGGTGGCATTATTCGTGAAGGTTTTAACGAAGATGTGGATAAATTTCGCAGTGCGCGCACAGATGGAAAAAAATGGCTTACAGAACTGGAAGCCAGGGAACGTGAACGCACCGGAATCAAATCCCTGAAGATCAAATACAATCGTGTATTTGGCTATGCGCTTGAGGTTACTAATACATTTAAGGATCTTGTACCGGAAGACTATATCCGTAAACAAACATTAACCAACGCAGAACGCTATATTACCGAAGAACTGAAAAATCTTGAAAATATGATTCTTGGAGCAGAAGATAAGCTATATGCTTTGGAATACCAGCTTTTTTCAGATGTCCGAGATAAGGTTGGACAGGAAATAATACGAATCCAGCGAACAGCAAAAGCAATTGCAGGACTTGATGTCTTTGCGTCTCTTGCACTTGTTGCAGAAAGAAACCATTATGTTCGTCCAAAAGTAAACGAAAACGGGGTTATCGATATCAAGGGTGGCCGGCATCCGGTTGTAGAGCAGATGATTGACAATGACATGTTCATTGCCAACGATACATATCTTGACAGCAATAAAAAACGGATTTCCATTATCACAGGTCCAAATATGGCCGGTAAATCCACATACATGCGACAGACTGCGCTGATCGTTCTTATGGCACAAATTGGAAGCTTTGTTCCTGCTGATAAAGCAACAGTAGGAATCGTTGACAGGATTTTCACACGTGTTGGTGCCTCAGATGACCTTGCAAGCGGACAAAGTACCTTTATGGTAGAAATGACTGAGGTTGCAAACATTCTTCGAAATGCCACCGCAAAAAGCCTTCTGATCCTGGATGAGATCGGACGGGGAACCAGTACCTTCGATGGACTTGCAATTGCATGGGCCGTAATTGAACATATCAGCAACACCAGGCTTTGCGGAGCGAAAACCTTATTTGCTACCCATTACCATGAACTGACAGAACTGGAGGGAAAGCTCTCCGGAGTAAACAATTACTGTATTGCAGTCAAGGAAAAAGGCGACGATATTGTTTTCCTTCGTAAAATTGTACAGGGCGGCGCAGACAAGAGCTATGGAATCCAGGTTGCCAAGCTTGCCGGTGTACCGGATACAGTAATTACCAGGGCAAAGGAGCTGGTTGAGGAGCTAAGCGATGCAGACATTACTGCTGCCGTAAAAGACCTGACTTCCCCCAAAAAGAAACCGAAGGTCGAGATGGATATGGCACAGATGTCACTATTTGACACAGTTCAGGATAATGATATAATTGAAGAATTAAAGAGCATTGACATTGGAAACCTGACTCCTATGGAAGCCTTAAATACATTATACAATCTTCAGAATAAAATAAAAAACAGATGGTAACAAAAGACTTGCTTTTACAGGAGAAAAATTTTGAGAAAAATAGCAGTTTTAGATAAACATACCATTGATAAAATTGCAGCAGGTGAAGTCGTAGAGCGCCCTTCCTCTGTTGTAAAGGAGCTTGTAGAAAACTCCATTGACGCTGGTGCTACAGCAATAACCGTAGAAATTGCAGACGGAGGAAAAAAGCTGATCCGTATTACGGATAATGGAGGCGGTATCGAAGCCTCCCAGGTTCCCACTGCATTTCTAAGCCATGCCACCAGTAAAATTGAAAAAGTAGAAGATCTGGAAAACATAGCCTCACTGGGATTTCGTGGTGAGGCTTTGTCCAGTATTGCCGC
>CAKRVL010000142.1 GCA_934408705.1 uncultured Blautia sp.
CGCAATTAAGCTATGTAAAAGAAATTTTACATGCTTTTATCTAATATGTAAAAGCCTTTTGATAGACATTACTACTGCTTTCCTGTTTTGATTCCAACAAAAAACTTCTTTTTATTGAAAAAAACGGGGAAACGGTATTCCGGGCAATTCTTCGCCTTACCAAAGGTTCCTATGAAGGAGAGACAATATCTGGACAGCCTTGGCGGAACTGCGGACATCAGCAGTTCAGAAAGCTATAAGAGCAACCGTTTTTATATAGAAAACAAGTAGTAAGCACAAAAGATTAAAATATATTTTGCGTGCAGTTTTCAAAAAGAAACGGATACTCTGTGACACGGAAAAAATAAAGAATTTATAAACTTAAAGAAATCAAAGGGGCTGGAAACAGTCCCTTTTCAATTGAAAAATATTGGAAAATTCTTTATTTGCAAAAAGAATACTACTTGCACTATTTTCCTGGGATTGTTATCCTTATAGAAGTGATTTTGCAAGAGAAAGAAGCGTTCGGCCAGTGCCCTGATGTATCAGATGACCGATTTGCAGAGAACGAGAGAGAATTATGGAAAAAATAAGTTTTAATGATGTGATTCTTTTAAACGAAGCGTTATCCGATAACCAGTTGAATTTCCGGGTACATTTACGAAATGTTTCCAATGGACAGGCAATCTGGATCGAACCGCTTGGAATCTGTGCCTGCGAAAGGCGTTATGATAAGATGTATGAGGTAATCGATAAATATTTTCAGGAGAAAGGGCAAAAGGTAGTCTATACAGATGAAAAAATGGAGTTTACCTTATGCAATAATAATGAGCTGAAAAATTAAGAAAGAGGGAAAGGGAGTCCATATGGAAAATACAGATAGATTAAATGATGAAGCATTTATGAAAAAAGCAATTGAACTCTCCCGACTGGCAGTTGCACATGGCAATGAACCATTTGGCGCAGTGCTTGTCAAAGATGGCGAGATTGTATTTACAAATGAAAATCAGATTTATACGAAACATGATCCCACTTTCCATGGGGAGGCGGGGCTGATCCGGGAGTTCTGTGCACAGACGTCTATCACAGACCTGCATGAATATACGTTCTATTCAAGCTGTGAACCATGCTTCATGTGCAGTGGTGCTATGGTCTGGGTAAAATTAGGAAGACTGGTCTATGGTGCAGGCAATATGGATCTTGAAAACATTCTTGGTAATGAAGGATGCAATTGTTCAAAAATCGTGTTTGACCATTCTTTTTGGAAACCACAGGTTACTGCCGGGATTTTGCGGGAAGAAAGTCTGGAAGTACTGAAAGCGTATTTTAAGGAGCATACAAAAGGGTGATAAATATTTACGTTTCCAAAAGCACACAGATCATGAGGAGAATTTGAAAATGGCAAAATTATATTTCCGCTACGGAGCAATGGGAAGCTCGAAATCAGCAAACATACTAATGGTCCGTTATAACTATGAAGAGCGCGGTCAGTATGCAGTTTTGTTAAAGCCAAGAACAGACAGCCGGGATGGAGAACGCAAGATCCAGTCCCGTATGGGATTATCTGCTTCAGCAGAATACGTGGATGAATTTTTAAAAGAGATCTCTACGATCTGGAAAAAAGAAAATACAGAATACAGATTTCAGGGAAAGAAAGTGGATGCAGTTCTGGTAGATGAAGCACAGTTCCTTTCGGAAGAGGAAATAGACATTTTGTCCGACATTGTGGATTTCTATAATATTCCAGTGATCTGCTATGGACTGCGCACCGATTTCCGCAACCGCTTATTTCCTGGCTCCAGACGTCTGATGGAGATTGCAGATGTCATTGAGGAAGTACCGACTGTCTGCTGGTGTGGAAAACGTGCACAGTGTAATACCCGATATGCAAATGGAGAAATTGTACGGGAGGGTGCGCAGATCATGCTTGGCTCCAATGAAAGCTATGTGGCGCTTTGCCGGAAGCACTACAAAGAAGGAAAATTATGGAAAAGGAGTAAGATATAAGAGAAAGGGGACTCTTCTATGAGTAAGAAAAAGGTAGCTTTTATTTGCGTCCATAATTCATGTCGCAGCCAGATAGCAGAAGCATTTGGAAAGCATCTGGCATCTGATATATTTGAAAGCTATTCTGCCGGCACAGAGACAAAACCGCAGATCAATCAGGATGCGGTCCGGATTATGAAAGAATCATATGGAATAGATATGGAAGCAGATGGTCAGTACAGCAAACTGATTTGCGATATCCCCACGCCTGATATTGTGATTTCCATGGGATGCAATGTCGGATGCCCGTTTATTGGCAGATCTTTTGACGATAACTGGGGACTGGAAGATCCAACGGGAAAAAGCGATGAGGCGTTTAAATTAGTTATGGAAGAAATCAGGAAGAAAATCCTTGAATTAAAGAAGCATGCTTTTGATATGCTAAAGCCAGAATTACAGGTAAGCAAAGAAGCGGCAGCAAAGTTCAACCTTCATTTTGAATATGCGCTGAAACATTACTTTGCAGAAAACTAAAATAGATTTTGATAATTCAAGTGAAAATTGTACGTTAGGATCGGAGAAAAGTAAAGAAATGAAACAATATATCGTGGATGCTTTTACAAATGAACCGTTCTCTGGAAACCCGGCAGCGGTTTGTGTGATGGATCAGTGGCCATCTGAGAAATCTATGATGAAGCTTGCTATGGAAAACAATCTTTCCGAAACAGCATTTATTGTAAAAGAGGAAAAAGGTTACCATTTAAGATGGTTCACACCGGGAACGGAAGTGGAATTATGCGGGCATGCAACACTGGCTTCTGCTTTTGTGATCCTGAATTATTATGAACCCCAAAGCGATGCTGTTACATTCCATACCCTTAGTGGAAAGCTGACGGTCAGGAAAGACGAAAATCTATATGAAATGGATTTTCCAACCTATGAACTTCGTGAGATACCAGTTACGGATGCAATGGAAAGGGCATTCGGGGTACGGCCACAAAAAGCAGTTCTGGGGCTTGACCTGATCTGTGTCTTTGAAAAGGAAGAGCAGGTACGGCAGATGCAGCCCGACCAGACACTTTTAAAGGAAATCGAGGGCAGGATCCAGAACGCTACAGCTGCAGGAATAAATGTGGACTGTGTTTCGAGGAGCTTCTGTCCGAAACTATCCATTGCAGAAGACCCTGTATGTGGGTCTGCGCATTGCCAGATCGCTGCGTACTGGTCCAAGGTTATGGACAAGCCTGCGATTAAAGCGTATCAGGCATCCAGACGTGGGGGATATCTTTACCTTGAACTTCTGGATAATGGAAGGATAAAGATCAGCGGAGAAGCCGTATTGGTTGCGGTTGCTGATATTAAGGCAAAACTCTAAATGGGAGCTATCGAAGATTCCTTTTAATAAAAGAAATACTAAGAGAAGTAAAGAAACTTTATAGTATGGATGAAAGAGGGATAGAACATGTGCGGAAGATATTACATTTCAGAAGAAACCTATCAGGATCTACAACGGATTGTCTCCTTGGTTGAGCAGAACATAAAGAAAAAAATCCAGACCGGAGACATTCATCCTACGGAAATGGCTCCCGTTCTTGTATGGAAAGAGCCGGGAAGGCTTTGCCTGACCGAAAAAACCTGGGGGTATCCAGGCTGGCAGAAAAAAGGCATCATTTTTAATGCCCGGGCAGAATCTGTAAAAGAGAAGCGGATCTTTCAGAATGGGATTTCCTATCACCGGGCAGTGATTCCAGTAAGCGGTTTCTATGAATGGAACCATCAGAAGGAAAAGAATACTTTTTACCGGAAAGATGGTAATACCATGTATCTGGCAGGATTTTATGACCGGTTTGGTATGGAAGACCGTTTTATCATTCTTACGACACAGGCCAATGATTCCATGAAACTGGTACATGACCGGATGCCGCTGGTTCTGGAAAGCAGCCAGGTTGTTCCCTGGCTTAGTGAAAAGGAATGTGCAGGAAAACTCTTGCAGCAGGAGCCGGTTTCCTTAGAACGCTATACGCCCTATGAGCAGCAGTCTTTGTTTTGAAATATAAATATAGAATCCAGAAAAAGCTGGTATGTGATTCGTTCACAGAACCAGCCTTTTTATTTTCACAAAAATCGAAAACGGGATCGGAATCAGAACCAAAGGTTCATTCCGATAAATTGGACACAACGAAAAAAAGAGGGAAAAAGAAACATTTACCACTTTACATCCGGTAAGTGAGACTATATAATATGCAAAATAAGAACATATGTTCTTGATGTAAGAGAGGTGAATCCTGTGGAACGAAAAATCTTACACAGTGACGCAAATTCATTTTATGCCAGTGTGGAAATGCTCTATCATCCCGAACATGCCGGAAAGCCCCTGGCTGTTGGTGGAGATCCTGAAGCCAGACATGGGATTGTGCTGACAGCAAATTATACTGCCAAGCAAAAGGGGGTAAAAACAGGACAGGCTTTGTGGCAAGCTAATTTTGTGTCCG
>CAKRVL010000143.1 GCA_934408705.1 uncultured Blautia sp.
ATCCATGCAACCATCTCCGGTAAAGTTACCGAAGTGACAGATCGCTGGATCGTAGTTGCAAAGAATTAGAAAGGACGTGCAGAAAATGAGTAAAGCAATCGGAATGATTGAATTCAAAACTACAGCTACCGGCGTTACTGCAGCAGATGCAATGGTTAAGACATCTGATGTAGAAATCGTTGAGGCGCAGACCGTGTGTCCGGGTAAATATATTGCAATTATCACCGGTGATCTCAGTGCGGTAAAAGCTGCTGTTGATACAGCTGTAGCAACATATGAGGACAAATGTATTGACAGTTTTGTACTGGGTAATCCACATGAGTCTCTTTTCCCGGCAATTTATGGAACTACTCAGGTAGAAGAAATCAGTGCTCTGGGAATTCTTGAAACATATGACGCTGCTTCTATCATCGAAGCAGCAGATCAGGCTGCAAAGACTGCAATTGTAGATCTTATTGAGCTTCGTATTGCAAAAGGTATGTGCGGAAAATCTTATATGATGATCACAGGTGAGGTTTCTGCAGTTACTGCATCAATTGACAGAGCAAAAGAGCTAGTTGCAGAAAAAGGAATGTATCTGGATTCATCTGTAATTGCACATCCGGATAAGAGAATGATTGACAGCCTTCTGTAAAATTCTGGTCTTATCAAAATAAAAGAATGCGGAGGAGACCTAAGTATGCTTGCATTAGAGAGACGCAATCTGATTCTTGAAAAACTACAGAATGAGAAAAGAGTAGTAGTAAGTGAGCTAAGCCAGTTATACGGAGTGTCTGAAGAGACGATCAGACGTGATCTGGATAAATTGGAGAAAGAAGGGCTTGCCATAAAGAGCTATGGTGGGGCAGTGATCAATGAAGATGTGAGCATTGACCTTCCATTTAATGTGCGTAAGAATCAGAATGTAGTTGGGAAACAGAAGATGGCAGAAATCGTATCCTCTCTTGTGCATGATGGGGAGCATCTGCTTCTGGACGCCAGCACTACTGTGGTGTTCGCTGCAAAAGCATTAAAAGAAAAAGAGCGTCTGACTGTGATTACCAATTCCATGGAAATCCTTCTGGAACTGGCAGATGTATCAGGGTGGAATATTATTTCCACTGGCGGGATGATGAAGGAGGGCTATCTGGCCTTCCTTGGTTCCCGTACAGAAGAAGTCATTCGCTCTTATTTTGTAGATACTGTTATTTTTTCATGTAAAGCTCTTGATGAGAAGTGGGGGATAATGGAATCTCAGGAATCTTTTGGAACAGCGAAAAGAGCAATGTTGGACTCAGGACGTAGAAAAATCCTGGTTGTGGACAATACGAAATTTGACCAGACCGCATTTTCTGTTGCAGGAAGATTGCGGGATATTGATATTGTTGTGACAGATATGAAACCTTCTGACAAATGGCTTAAGCTTTTTGAAGAAGAAGGTGTGGAGTGCAGATATCCGGAATCTGTCCGATAAAGCTTTCTTAGATACAAAAGAAGGCTGCAATAAAGGAGCATTGAATTATGAAAACTTTTGAAATGAAAACAGTTATCCATTTTGGTGACAATGCCCTGGATAGACTGGCAGAACTGCCATACAAAAAAGTTCTGGTGATCACGGATCCATTCATCGCAAAGGGTAATATGATCAATCTGATCACGGACCCATTGAAACGCGGTGGCAAGGAGTTTGAAGTATTCAGTGATGTTGTGCCGGATGCACCGGTAGGAAAAATCGCAGAAGGTGTAAAGAAGTTTCTTGAATATCAGCCGGAAGTTGTTGTGGCCGTTGGAGGCGGTTCTGCAATTGATTCTTCTAAGGCAATTCGCGAATTTGCTTTGAAGATCAACAATTATGGTAAAGTAGGTCTTATTGCAATTCCTACTACAAGTGGTACAGGATCTGAAGTTACTTCTTTTGCAGTTGTAAATGATACTGATAATCATGTGAAGTATCCGCTTATTTCCGACAGCCTTACAGCTGACGAAGCAATTCTGGATGCAGAACTGGTAAAGAGTGTTCCGCCTTCCATTACAGCAGATACAGGTATGGACGTACTGACTCATGCAATTGAGTCTTATGTAAGTATCAATCACAATGAATTTTCATCTGCTCTTGCAGAAAAGTCAATTGAAATCTGCGGAGTCTTTCTGTTAAGAGCATATTTAGATGGCGGCGATATGCATGCCCGTCAGAAAATGCATGTAGCTTCCTGTCTTGCAGGTCTTTCTTTTAATGCAGCAGGACTTGGAATCACACATAGTATGGCACATCAGTTAGGAGCTATTTTCCATATTCCTCATGGACGTGCTAATGCAATGCTGCTTCCGCATATTGTGGAATTTAATGCGAACATTAATAAGCACAGTAAGAGCCAGAAAGAATATCTTCCAGCTGTAAAGAGATATGCAAATATTGCCCATATTCTTGGACTTAGCAATTATAATAAAGTTATGTCTGTAAGATCTCTTGTAAACTGGATTCAGTTTATGCAAAAAGAGATGAATATCCCGCTTACCATTCAGGAAATCGGAACAATTTCACCGGATGAATATTTTGGTGCAATTGACAAGATGGCAGACCTTGCTCTTGCGGACGCCTGCACAGCGGCGAATCCGAGAGTTCCAACTAAGGAAGATATTGTGAAGATCTATAAGAAATTATGGTCATTCTGATCGAAACAGGTAAGTTTCCGGCTTCGATTGCGAATAGCTGACTGAATATGAGAGGCTTTGGACAGATGCTATGGAAATTTGTCCAAAGTCTGTTTATAACTAATACAGTGAATATGAGACAATGTTGATCATTGTTTATTGTGCAAATATGTATATTGTCTGTTATTCAGTGTATTAGTGGGAAATAAATTTCATTTTGCCAAAATGGTGAAATGTCAGGAGAGAAGCATATGAGTATTTATACAAAAAATGGTGACAAGGGAACTACCAATCTTGTCCATACGAAAAATGTTTCTAAATCTGATGACAGGATTCAGCTTGAAGGAACTATAGATGAACTTTCCAGTCATATAGGTGTTTTAAAAACAATGATCGAAGACGGAGAAATCCTTCGTTTTCTGGAAAAAATCCAGGAAAACCTGATAAAAATTGCTGATGGAGTGGCTGATCCTTATAACAGAGATTACAAGATAAATGATGACAAGACAGAGCTTCTGGAAGAGGAAATCGATCGACTGGAGGAATTGTTTAATTTGCCAAAAGAGTCTTCATTGCCCGGTACCTGCCGTTTGTCTGCAGAGATTGATGTAACTCGGGCTGTTGCAAGAAGGGCTGAGCGTGATCTTGCTACTGTAAGTGTGAAGTTTGGTTCTGACACAGGAAGTAAGAAATATATGAATCGTCTGGCTGATTATCTGTATGTGCTTGCCCGCTATGAAGAAGCGAAAAATACAGTTGCACATGCAGGTGAAGCTGAGAAAATGGCAGGAGGAAGCGCGAGCGTGGATACGAAAACGGAGAATTCTCCTATATCCGGTACATTAGACACTGTAGATGAAGCTGTGATTCAGGCTGTATTACGCCGTATGGGTATGCCAAACAAAATCACACTGGCAGTTGCTAAGAAGCTGATTGAAAAAATCGAGCAGGAGGCGGTTCGCCGCGGGAAGAAGGCTGTTATTGCAGTCTGTGGACCAGACGGAAATCCAATTGCAGTTCACGTAATGGATGGAGCTTTTTTGGTAAGCTTTGACGTGGCATTGAAGAAAGCGTATACTTCTGTAGCAGTAAAGATGTCCACGATGGAGTTAGCTAAACTGGCTCAGCCAGGTGGAACCTTTTATGGTGTAGATAAGATGGATGGTGGAAAAATCGTTATTTTTGGAGGCGGTGTTCCGCTGAAATCCGGAGATAACATCATAGGTGGACTTGGTATAAGTGGTGGCACCGGTGAGGAAGATCACAGCCTTGCAGAATATGCATTGTCCATATTACCGGAGATTTTGTAGTTGGAATATAGTACAAGGATTATGGAAAAGAAAGGTTATTTTTTCAGAAAAGAGAAAAGACCTTTCTTTTTTTCATAAGGGGCTTTTGAAATTGAAAGCAGCTTATAACCTGTTTTATCAATGGTTTCTTTCAGTTTTGCTTCATCAAGATTATTTTCTGTAAGAATAATGGTCTCTCCCTTTGTATGGGAAGAGGTAACCTTGTTTACAGAAAAGTTATTGCGAATGCTTTCGTTAATGTGGGATTCACACATTCCACACATCATACCATCTATTTTTAATGTAATCTGCTGCATAATTTATTCTCCATTTCATAATTATAATAAAATATTATGATACCAGTGTCAAAAGGTCAAAAAGCCGTTCGTGCTTGCACGATAAGGCGTTTGAACTTGGGACACGCCAAA
>CAKRVL010000144.1 GCA_934408705.1 uncultured Blautia sp.
CGGCCACAACCAATATTTCCTCAGAAATACTGCCCAGATCAAATGGGATTGCTTCCAGCACAATTTCATCCGATTCCAGCTTGCTCATATCCAGGACCTCATTTACCAGTTCCAGCAACAGATGGGATGCCTCTTTGATCTTTGCCCTGCATTCTGCCTGTTTTTCCATATCATTTGCATAATGGTCTGCCACGTCGACCATGCCGCAGATCCCATTGATCGGTGTTCGGATATCATGGCTCATCCGCTGGAGGAACTCGGTTTTTGCCTCGTTGGCTGCTTCTGCCTTTTTTGCTGTTTTCAGGAGTTCTTCCTTATATTTTTCATCTTTTTCCTGTTGCTGCTTCTGATGTGCCTGCTCGACCCTGTATCCCCCGAACCGGAACAGACTGAGGATCAGGAGATAAACGGAAATGACACCTGTCAAATGCAGCGGCAGGTTGTGGAATAGCTCTGTGTCCGGAAAATACGCATAGATATAATAATCCCTCTGCTTTAACATAATTCCATAACCGCCGGATTCCTCATTCTTCAGATGAAAAATATGCCGGCTGTCTGTATGCTTCTTTATTTTCTGAATAACCTCATTGTCGGCGGTATTCTGTCCCAACAAGCTTTCATCGTTACTGGCAACAACTCTCCCCTCGTCAGCGACGATGACGGTTCCGTCTTTCTGAATACTGTAGCCTTTCAAAAGGCTCTGTATCGTCAGCGTATATTTTCTGACAAATTCCGGAGATGTATAATAATAAATTGCAACGATGCCCGGCGCATCTTTTCTGGCACAGGCTGCAAGGTCGATACGTGACCCATCTGCCCGATTAATCCGTTCTGCGTAAGTTCTCTCTTCATATCCCGTGAAATCCATGATGTTATCTCTCCGCAGATAATCTGTGATCTCATCCGTCAGGGACGCATCCGTGCTGTATGCAGTAACAATCCTTCCCTCTGCATCCAGCACGAGAATACCGTCTACCCACAGGGTCTGAAGATTCTCTTTCAGAAACTCCGGGCTCAACTGTCCGCCGTTTTCTGTTTCCATATTAATATTTGTGCTCATCTGTCTCGTATTTTCGATCGTACGGAGGAGACTTTTGGATTCCGAAGATTCATTATAACGGATATAGGTTGCGCACTGGACCTTGACATAATTTACCATTTCCACCATTCTTTTTTCCGCTTCTTTTTTCTCCGCACAGAAAAAGTAAAATATGGCAACTGCAACCACACAGACCCCAAGCAGACCACCTGCCAGCCAGAAACGTTTTTCTTTCGCCCTTTGCTTAATATCCAAAATCATCCACCTCCAGATACTTCCCGGGATTATCCAGATATTTTCCAATGATCTTCAAGGATGTGCCGTCCTGCCGCATTTCTTCCAGTGTCTGATCCATCTGTTCACAAATTCCTCTGTCATCATTTTTTGCAAAAGCAACTCCTATCCCGACACGCATCAGCGGCTCCTCCAGAATACGGAAGCTTGTATCATAATCCTTCATATACTGGACGATGGATTCCTCATGTGCGGCAACTGCATCCACATATCCTTTTCCCAGAAATGTATAGATCAGTTCCCTGTGTCCAAGACTGATCAGATTGCCCAGTTTGGGGATCCGCTCATCCGTCCGGTTCAAAAACATGCCTTCCGGTTTGGTTGTAGACTGGACGGCAAGATTTTTTCCCGCAAGGTCACTGAGTTTATAAATATCACTGTTCTCATTTACGGCAACCACCTGACGGCTTGCTATGTACGGTCCTGCCCAGCGGTAATCGTCAAGACGTCCTTCCATGGAAAAACAGCCCATGATACAGTCAATCTCTCCGCTTTCCACCAGTTCTTTTTTCTTCTCCCAGTTGATCTGGACAACGTCCACCTGATAGCCCATTCTTTTGAAAGCTTCTGTAGCCAGTTCCACATCGATACCCGTCGGTACACCATCCTCATTCAGATAATTGTATGGGGGATAGTTGTCGCTGCCGAGGGTAATCACAGGCTTTTCTGTTTCCTCTTTCATTTTATCTGTGTTTTTACACCCTGCCAGGGTGACTGCTAAAATTCCCACAAGCAGAATGCCTGCAATCACTCTTTTTCCTTTCATTTTCTCTCTTTCCTAATAAAATCATTATGTTTACATCTATGAAATAACGTGCACTGTCAAACAGACAGTGCACGTTATTTCCTGCAACTGGCTGCCATTTTACAGGCCCTGTAGCTTTGCGTCCCAGACTTTCATCTGGTTTGCCGAACATCCTTTTAATACTTTTAGACTTATGAAAAAAGTAATGATTCTTATTATACTCCCTTGCTCCACTTTGCACAAGACAAACATTACCACTTTAACGCTTGAATTATTTTTCCTGTTACTGTTCATAGACTACAGACTTGCTAATAAGTCAAGAATCTTTTATACTGAATGCATATAATGATATCAGGAGGTTCTGTTATGTTCTTACAGATTCTGGCTGTAGTTCACAATGCAGGCACTTTACTTTTTGGAATTTACTGTTCCGCCTTTTTCCTTGGCGTAAAATCAAATAAAAAGAATATTCTCACATTATTTCTTTTGTTTTGTATTCAGGGCGGTTTGTATTTGTCTATTTTCTCACCGTTTGGAACGTCAGTTGCACAGCAGGCATACCCTCTGATCGTGCATCTTCCTCTAATCTTATTCCTGTCCCTGCATTATAAATATTCTCTGATATCTTCCAGTATTTCAGTTTTCTCTGCATATCTGTGCTGTCAGTTAAGCAACTGGATCGGATTACTGATGCTGGACGTAACGGGCATTGACTGGTGCTACTATTCTGCAAGGATACTGACCACACTTGGAACATTTATATTTCTTTACAGATATGTTTTCTGTTCCACAAGAGCAATTTTTGCAAAAGATACACGAGAACTCAGTATTATAGGATTTCTTCCTTTTGTGTATTATATTTTCGACTATGCAGTTACCAAATTTTCCAGTCTGTTATATTCCGGAAACAAGGCTGTAGTAGAATTTATGGGCTTTGCCTTCTGCATTGCCTACCTGATTTTTCTCATGATTTATTTCAGGGAATACGAGAACAAACAGGAACTGAAACACTATAATGACCTTAGCGAGATCCAGCTTCAGTCTATGCAAAAAGAAATCGACCAGGTTAAAATCAGCAGCCAGAAGTTGGCAATTCTCCGCCATGATATGCGCCATCATCTGAATATCATCCTTACTCAGCTACAGAATGACCATCCTGAAAAAGCAGAAGAATATATCCGAGAAATCAGTTCTGCATATGATGACACAGTCATTGCCAGATATTCAGGAAACGAAATGCTTAATTCTGTAATTTCCATTTATCATTCACGGTTTACAGATAAGGGATTTCCCCTTAAATGCAACATTTCTACAGGAAAAAAACTGCCATGTTCTGACCTTGCCATCTGTACTATTCTGTCAAATGCACTGGAAAATTCTATGCATGCACTGGAACAGATGGATATAAGCTCAAAATGGGCCAAACTTACTGTTTCCCAGAAAAAAAATCATCTTCTGCTGCAAGTTGAAAATCCTGTGGAAAAAATCCCTAAATTTGCAGACGGTATTCCTGTTTCCAACAGAGACGGCCACGGAATAGGGGTAAAAAGTATTATTTATTATGTTGATCAGTTAAATGGACAATGTCAGTTTTCTGTTTCTGACCATTGCTTTATTCTTAAGATAATTGTCTGATGCTACAAATGCCACAGATTACTGTTTTTCCACCTCATGGCTGGTAGAAATAACAGTGGCAGATCCCGAATTTTTGATATGCAATGTATATTTGCAAAAGGGAATAATATTAGAAAAACCCTTGAAAATACTGGATTTTCAAGGGTTTTATGTGTCTTATTAAAGATATGCAAATATCAGATTAGTTTCCCATCTGCTTTGCGAAGTATTTGTGAACAGCCTTTATTTATATGGATTTGCGAGGTTCTGCCCATAAAGCTTACGCAAATTTGACGCAACTTACTGAATAAACTGGGGATTCTGAACTTATTCTAATTCAGAATGGATCCGGCTCTTTTTTTATACCTACCAGCCAAACGCATCACGAATCAGTGCCCCAGTTTCCCCGTCTATGTAAAATAGTTCCTGTTCGTCCGGGGAATCTTTCCACTGGTAAGGGCAGCGAAAGCTCCAGACAGGCCTGTATGTGATTCCGTCTGCGGTTTCATCAATATAGTATTCCAGACAGATTTTTGTAACTGGAATCGTGGTGGATTCCGTTTCCTCCGCAGTGTCCTG
>CAKRVL010000145.1 GCA_934408705.1 uncultured Blautia sp.
GACGGTCGAGAGCACTTACATCACAAGTTACAAAAAGATCATACTCTTTTTTCTCTCCTGTCTCATAGTGTACCTCATCCATGCAGGCAATATGCCCGAATACCGGCTTCGGTTTTTCCAGATAAATATCTGTATGGATCTGGGGATACCAGGTCTTCATATATAGATATAAAGCCATGCAGGAGCCCACGCAGTCTCCATCCGGGCGCACATGGCCACCAATTCCCATGGTCTTGACGCCATCCAGAATTTCTTCTATTTTCTCCATTCCCTTCACCTCATTATTCACTCTTCATCTTCTGTTGAATCTGTATCCAGATTCTCTTCAACAGCTCCATTTTCTTTTGAATGATCATGTTCAATTACATCGTCGATTAATCTGGACATATTTACACCATATTCAATAGATTCATCCAGAATAAAGCGGATTTCCGGAGTATTGCGAAGATTCAGGTTCTTCGCAAGCTGGCGGCGGATATAGCCCTCTGCACTTTTCAGCCCCTTAATAGTGGACTGTTTGGATTCCTCACTGCCAAGAACACTGATAAATGCCTTGCAGGTCTTAAGGTCCGGCGCTACCTCCACTGCCATAACAGATGTCATGGGATGGATACGGGGATCCTTAATCTCGCCACGGATAATATTGCTCAGTTCCTTTTGAACCTCTGCATTGATCCTTGTATTTTTAATACTGTTTTTTCTCATTTTCCTTGTCTCCTATAGGGGTGCTCCCTCCTGACATGGCTAACGGAAAATTGGGGGCAACTATAAAATTGCCCCCAACCGATGTCTTGTTGCCAGATTCCTAGCGAGGCACCTCAACCATAATATATGCTTCTACTTTATCTTCTTCCTTAACATCATTGAAATCCTGGAATACAAGACCACACTCGTAGCCTGCACGAACCTCTTTGACATCATCTTTAAATCTCTTAAGGGAAGCCAGCTCGCCTTCGTAGATCTGATCCTCTCCTCTTGAAATACGAACCTTGCAGCCTCTCTGGAAGGTTCCGTCAAGCACGTAGCTTCCTGCAATAGTTCCGATACCGGAAGCCTTGAACAGCTGACGAACCTCTGCATGACCGATCACCTTCTCCTCAAATACAGGATCCAGCATACCCTTCATAGCAGCCTCTACATCCTCGATTGCCTGATAGATAACCTTGTACAGACGAAGGTCTACGCCCTCCTGCTCTGCCAGCTGCTTCGCTGTAGTGTCAGGACGAACATTAAATCCAATGATAATAGCGTTTGATGTGGCAGCAAGGCTGACATCAGACTCATTGACAGCACCAACACCACCATGGATCACTCTTACTACTACCTCTTCGTTGGAAAGCTTCACAAGACTCTGCTTAACAGCCTCCACGGAGCCCTGTACGTCTGCTTTGACAATAATCGGAAGCTCTTTAAGATCACTTGCCTGGATCTGGTCAAACAGATTATCCAGGGAAAGCTTGCCCTTAGTCTCTTCAAGAAGACGATTCTTATTCTCAGAAACAAATGCTGCTGCAAAGTTTTTAGCCTCTTTGTCATTGTCGAAGGACATAAGAACCTCACCTGCGTTAGGCACATCGCCAAGACCAAGAATCTCTACAGGAGTAGATGGACCAGCCTGTTTTACACGGCGTCCCTTATCATCCATCATGGCACGTACTTTACCATTACATGCTCCTGCCGCGATGAAATCTCCCACATGAAGGGTACCCTTCTGAACAAGGATCGTAGCAACCGGTCCTTTACCTTTATCCAGCTGAGCCTCGATAACAAGACCCCTTGCAGCTCTGTTCGGATTGGCTTTCAACTCACAAACCTCTGCTGTTAAAAGAATCATCTCAAGAAGGTCGTCAATACCTGTACCAGTCTTAGCAGATACCGGTACAAACGGAGTTGTTCCTCCCCAGTCTTCCGGAATCAGCTCATACTCAGAAAGCTCCTGTTTTACACGTTCAATATTTGCACTTGGCTTATCAATCTTGTTAATAGCAACAATGATCTCAACGCCTGCTGCTTTTGCATGGCTGATTGCCTCTACAGTCTGTGGCATCACACCATCGTCTGCTGCTACTACAAGAACAGCGATATCTGTAGAGTTTGCTCCACGCATACGCATAGCAGTAAATGCTTCATGTCCCGGTGTATCAAGGAAAGTGATCTTCTGGCCATTAACATCAACCACATACGCACCGATGTGCTGTGTGATTCCACCAGCCTCGCCTCTTGTTACATTTGTCTGACGGATTGCATCCAGAAGGGAAGTTTTACCATGGTCAACGTGTCCCATAACACAGACTACAGGTGGTCTTGGAACCATTGTGGACTCATCTTCCTCTTCCTCTTTAAGAAGTTCCTCAATTACATCTACTTTTTCTTCTTTTTCTGCAATTATGTCAAATCCAAGTGCAATCTCTTCAGCCTGTTCGAAATCAATTTCGTGGTTTACAGTTACCATCTGGCCTTCCATAAACAGCTTCTTAACGATTGCTGACGGCTGCATTTTCATAGCCTCAGCAAGCTCGCGGATAGTAAGCTTCTCCGGAATTACGATTTCTTTGATCTCCGGCTTCTTCTCCTCTGGCTTCTGCTGTGGAGTAGGCTTCTGAAGAGCCTTCGGGATTCTGGACATCTGGCTTCTGCCACCCTGGTTTGGTCTGTGTCCGCCACCTGATGTCTTATCAAATTCTTTCTTTTTATTCTTATTCTCTCTGTCGCGCTCACGCTTGCTGTCCTTGGAGGTCTTAGTCAGCTCTGGTGTAAACATTGCGTCTGAACCACCACTTCTTCTTGCACCACCGGAACGCTGTCCCTGTGACTTCTGTCCGCCGAAGCGTCCTTCACTGCGGTTATCTCCGTCTTTGCCTCCGAAGCGTCCCTGGCCGCCATTACCCTGTGGTCTGCCCTGGCCAAATCTGCTGCCGCTTGCATTTCTGTCGCCACGATTATTATCACGGCCTTCTCCCTGACGGAAGCCACGTCCTGCTCCATCACCCTGACGCGGTCCTCTGTTCTGGGAATCTCCCTGTCTTGCAGGTCTTCCCTGGCCATCATTATTTCTGTTTCCACGGAAGCCGCCCTGGCCACCATTCCCCTGTGGTCTGCCCTGGCCGAATCTGCTACCGCTTGCATTTCTGTCACCGCGATTATTATCACGGCCTTCTCCCTGACGGAAATTACGTCCTCCCTGAGCATTGCCCTGACGCTGCTGTCCGTCATTTCTGCCGGTCTGTGCTGCCGGACGTACAGGAGCTTCACTCTTCGATGCGCTTACCGGTGCACTCGGAGCTGGTTTCGCAGCTTCTGTCTTCGGCGCAGTCTTTGGTGCTGTCTTTGGTGCTGTCTCAGTCTTTGGAGCCTCACTCTTCGGTGCGCTTACCGGTGCACTCTTTACAGGAGCTTCACTCTTCGGTGTCTCTGCCTTCGGTGCTGCCGGCTTTACAGGAGCTTCACTCTTAGCTGCCGGCTGTGCCTGTGCTGCCGGACGTGTACCCTGCGGACGAGGCTTTTTCTCTCCTGCCGGTTTCTTTCTGTTCTTACCGCCGTCACTTGCATTCTGTGCATGATATACGCGGATGATATTTTTTTTCTTCTTCGGTGTCTCTGCACCGTCACCATCTTTCTTTAATGATACATTCTGTTCTTCTGTCTTAGGAGTATCCAATGTTATTCCTTTCTCCTTTCCCGTATCTATAACTTTTTTCACTCTATTTCTATTTTTCTCTCTGTTTTGCTTATTTCTTTCTTTGGCAGACTCTTGTGATCTTATCACCATATGCCATTCTCCCTTCGCCTGATGAAAAAACAACTCCTCCGGGGAACATTCAAAAGCATTCCCAGGAGTTGTGAATACTTTTTCATCTTTGGTTCAGGATTTTAACATTCTCTGCCTTCCTCCTGCAGCACCTTCATAATAGCTTCTGCAAAATTCCAGTCCTGCACTGCCAGGCTGGCGCGGAATTCTTTTCCCATTGCATGCCCTAATGTCTCTTTATCAGCTAACACATACAGAGGTACCTCATAGAATTCGCACATATTCCGGAATTTCTTCTTTGTATTATCAGAAGAATCCCCGGCTACGATTGCCAGATATCCTTTGCCGGTCTTAATGGATTTCTCAGTGGAAAATTCTCC
>CAKRVL010000146.1 GCA_934408705.1 uncultured Blautia sp.
GTACATTCTTCATGCTGGCTGCCGGAAGCGCCGCAGGTAGCAGCCTTGTCTACAACAGTGGTGTAGGTGTGGTTACCGGTAGCTGGAATCGCTTCTGTATTTCTTACATGCTTGCAAAGCTTGCATACTTCAACTTTTTCGCCAGGAGTGTTGCAGGTTGGCTGTTTTGTAATCGTCCAGGAGTACTGGTGGTCGCAGACAGTAGTTGTGGTGGTGGCAGTGACAGATATATTTCGGGTACCGGAAGTATTTACAAGCAGATAATAGGCTTTGCCAGCCTTCAGCTCCCATGAGTTATCTTTATTATCTATTTCGCCTCCGTAAATAAGATCACTGATATGCAGCCAGTTATAGTTTTCTGTGCCATTTGCTTCTGTAATGTGTGGTGTATACCAGCCATCCTTATCTACAGTAAAACGGAATGCTCTTGTCTGGAACGGATCATTGTTATTGGCTGTAAAAGTAACCTGTTTTACCTCGTTAATGGCCAGTTTAGGCAGCTCTGTTACTGTAAGCATTGGAATGCGTTTTTCAGCGTAATGGGAGCCTGCTTTGAAAACCATCTCCAGGTTTTTGGAATTTATTGTATTGCTGGAAAAGCTTATTTCGTTTTTCAGAGCCGGAACATAAGTGATATTTTCACTGGTGCCATCAGAATAGGTGATTCTTAATTTGGAACCGTCTGGCTCAGGATAGTGAAGACCATTAACAGCGTATAAATCTGCTGGCAGACTGATCAGGTCCAGATCTGTGATCTCTTTTTCAGCAATATTGGAAACACTTACGGTTACGGTTTCTTTTATATGCTTATTAAATCTGACTGCGATTAAATATTTTGTTCCTTGTTTAAGGGAATAACCATTGTTGGCTTCTGTCTTGGAAACAGAGTCCAGGGTATCCGCTTCATATACGTCTACAAAAGGACAAAGTATAGTCGTTCCTTTTGCTGAAATTTTGTAATAACTGTTCGAATCTGGAGCGAAAGAATACAGTTTTACAACATCCTGAAAATCTTCTTCCGGGAAGGAAATGGTCTGATCTGTTCCTTCCGTAATTGTAGCTGCAGAGTCTGGCGCAAGAAGTATAAAATCTGAGACTGTCTGAAGGTTTCCATGTTCAATCTTAATCTGGAAACGCTGTACCCTGGAAGATGCATCGTCCAGTGATGTCAGAGTAAACTTATATTCATTCCTATAGGAATCAGTAAAGGTTTCAGTTGTTGCGTTCTCATTTTTCAGACATTCCTCTAAATCCAGAAAAGTATCTTTATCATTTCCATATTCAATAGATAAAGAATAATAGGAAAGGACGAAGCTTCGTGCGTTTGTGATAGTTGGCTCAGTAATCAACCAGGGCAAGTCAATATCATTTTTTTCATATCGATCTAAATATAAGGCAGTTGGAGTTAGTTTTGTCGTTGCAGTTGGGGAAGTTATGGTTAATGTTCCTGTTCCGGTGCCATCTGCATACCATGCGTTTATCAGGTAGGTATTATCCTTGTGGAGGTAGCTCGTAAGCTTTTCACTGCCGCTATCCTGGTAAGGGTAAAATGTATTATCCTCTTCGTCTATTTCCTGTGAGTAAATGGCAAGAGCAATTTTTCCACCGGAGGTTGAAGTAGTGTTTAAAGTATAATTGCCTGTTTCAGCAGGTGTGAAAAGAAAGCTCTTTTTTGCATCTGTGTTCTGAATGGTGCAATCTATTTCTTTATTCAGAACCATATTGGCTGCTGCATCTGGCTCAGCAGGTCCACAGATCATAACATTTTGTTCACTGAACAGCTGGACCAGATAGGTGTTTCCCTTTGTTAAAGCATAGCTATCATCTTCCAGTTCTATCCAGCTATTGTTTTCTTTTCTAAAGACAGTGTTTTGATAGTTGTTGGTAAAATGATAATTACCATCTCTGGAAGGGATAAACCGATAAAGCTGATTAGAAGCTGCTTCATCGTCTGTTGCAATGCTTACTACTTCTCCTTCTTTAATCTCTGGCAGGGAGTTGAAATCTACCTTTTTACATTGTAAAGTTATGCTGGATTTTTCTTCCGTTCCCAGATATGCTTTGATCGTATATTCTGTATGATCAATTAACACATTATTGTAATTGCTTAAATCTAATTCTTTTCCATCCACGATAGCACAGATTCGGAAAGAGTTTCCGTAGGCATCTTTGCTGCCACCATTTAAAACAGATGTTGAGCCGTCTGCATAGGTGAGATTCAGGTAAAAATCATCCGGGTGGATAGCTTTAAAATTATCAAGTCCCACAATAGGGATTTGTTCATAAGAAAGAGATGTGTTTAATTCTGCTTTTACAATAGCATTTGATTTTGTTATTTTTACACGAAGAGCTTTCCAGTTGCTGCCGGCATCTGCTGCAAAGTAAGCAGTTTCTCCTGCATTAAGGTGTACCTGATAATGGCGGGAAGGAGAAATGCCAAAGGCGGGCTTGGCAGAAATCTGTTCACCCTTTGCATTTTCTACGGTGAGACGCTTAATATTACGATTAAAAGCCAGATCCCAGCATCCGTTTTCAGAAGCTGTGTAGTTAAAGTAAACAAACTGGCTTGAGGATGTATTTTCAAGGCGCGTGCTTTCTTCTGCAGTAATTGTGTTTCCCCCTGCAATTTCGTTAATTCCGTGGACTGTGAAATTGCAGGTTGCTTCTATATCGCTATTTGCTGGCTTTACATGCAGTGTATAGGAACCAACACTCAGCTTTGTTCCCCATGGATAAGTTTTGCCGGAAGCATCGGTTACCGTGGCTTCAAAGGTGTTTCCATTTTTGTCCTCCAGACCTGTAATTAGTTCTGTTTTTCCTCCATCATAGGAAACCTGGAATTGCAGATCATCCGGATAAAAGCTGTTATAAGAGAACAGCTGGGAGGAATTCTGGATTTCCAGATTCTGGATTTCGGTAACAGTACGAAGCTTGCGTAATTCGATGGTTCCACTTAGTTCATAATAATTGTAGATGTAGAGGATATAAGTATTGTTCTTGTTCAGAGAAATGGTGCTATTGCTATAACAATCCCATTCTTCGTCGTCATTTGCTGGATTGGAGATTTGCCATTCCAGTAATTCACTGCTTGTATTTCCAGTGTATATTATGTATTCTCCGTTCTCTGATGGTTGGAAAACATAAGTGGATTTAGTGTATTCCGAGAAATCCAGTGGCTGTGAAGTATCCCATATATTTTCAAATTTTTCCAGGCAAAGCGTACCAGATGAGAAAATCTCCATATGATATGAAATGCCGCTATCCAGATGATAAACTTGCTGAAGCTTGCAATTGCCTGAGTCATAGTTGGTAAACAGAGCATTAATAAAATTGTCATCTGCGTTATACAAATCTTGAGGACTAGAATCATCAGATATTGTAGTTATTTGGTAGTAGCCGGATTCTGGTACAGTAAAGGTCCAGACTTCTTCAGCAGATACCTCTACGCTCTCCCCTAAGGTAAGAGAACCTTTTTCGGTTAAAGTCTGATCTGCTTCGAACGTTATCGGAGCTTCCGTCTCTCCTGTCAATTCCTCCGCATTTGAGTCGGAAATGAAAGCATCAAGAGGATCAGCCATCCAGGTTTCCGTTTCACTTTCTGTATCGCTTTCCATATCAGCCTCTGTGCTGTCACTTACGAAACCGTCATCGGCTTCGGCGGTAGTGTCGGCATTAGCATCTGCTGACATTTCTTCGGCTGATGCAACTAAAAGAGTACTCTGTGGGATGCTTGTCACACACATGAGCGTTGCCAAAAGCCATGCAAGTTTTCTTTTCATAGTCATTCCTCCTGTTTCTCATACAAATTGTGCAAGTTGTACAAGATTAATATATTTTGATATGATTTAACATAACATATTTTTTGTCTATATGAAATATATGCAATGCACATAGGACTTTTTATGCACGAAGTTGTTGTTTTTGTGTACGTGACAGGGCTGGCGGAGGTGTCCGGATAAAATCGACCTATGGATTGACAATTACCGAGCTATTCCAGTATATTTAATCCATAAAATAGATACAAAATCCCGGATGTGCAGGTGAACAGACATGAAAAATATCCATAGCATTGAATTTTATACCGGAAGCAAGGAAGAATTGCTTCCC
>CAKRVL010000147.1 GCA_934408705.1 uncultured Blautia sp.
TTTAATGTACCACCGCTGATCTCCTCAAGACCTGCGATCATACGAAGTGTTGTAGATTTACCACATCCGGATGGTCCAACGAAGATGATGAATTCTTTATCTTCGATCTCAAGGTTGAAATCCTTAACTGCCTGGAAACCATTAGGATAAGTTTTGTTAATGTGCTGTAAAGATAAGCTTGCCATGACTTTTTCCTCCAAATTTCAATACATTAATATAATCATAAAAGTTCTTCGATGCTTTTTCATCTGCTGTTAGTATAGCGAAAATAGCCTGAAAGGGCTAGGGCAGAATCATACAAATTTTTAAAGTGTTTCTTGTCAATCTGACGAAAACGCAGTTGCCTTTGGTGATCTTCTTTCATTTACAAACATTCCCTGCAGTGATTTTGCATGAAAAAGCTGTTGAAACCATTCACATTTGCACAAAAACAGGTAGTAGATGTTCAGTCCGCAGCCGTGTAAGGTCTCGTAATTGCCCTGCCCCTTGGCAAGGATCACATCAGCATCATAGATGATCTCTCTGGCATGAGTGCTGATCCCGTGAAGCCAGGTACCGCCTACATCGTTGCCGTTGCCAAGTACAGGCACCACATCAGTAAGGCCACAGCGGTCTGCGTCCTTCATTGTGGCATCATTTCCGGCAGGAAGACCGCGGACAAGGGCAGTGATCCGTATATTTGGAAATGTCTTTTTCAAGATCTGGATGGCGATTTTGTCCAGAACGATCTCGCCGCAGTTATCGGTAATATATACAACATTATCAGCCTTTTTCATATCCTGGCAGAAATGCTGGTATTCCTGTTCATCAAGGTCATCCTTATTCTCACTTTTTATAAGGGAAAGTGCCATCTCCTTGCTGACATCAGGAAGTGCAGCAAAATCAATATAGTTACCGGTTCTGGCATAGATAAGAGCTGCCTTCAGCGGATCCTGGGAATAGCGGATAGCAGACCTGAGATCCTCCTCCAGATCGATCATAAGCTGGTCGTATTCTTCATTGATCTTGCTGAAATCTTCCATCGGGACACCCCAGAAGGAACAGTAAAATTTCTTCAGCTCAGCGGAAATGCTGGGAACACAATCACCTTCTTTGGGGTTGTCAAAACGTCGAAGAATCGCTTCCATATATTGCTTCTTACGGTCTTCATCGTCATAATGACGGATTTTTTCTTCCTGTCTGCGAAGCTGACAGGCCTTGCAGTTTGGATTTAGTTTCATATGGTCTCCTTTGTAATAATCTGAAAAGAACTCATTAGTTAAAAATATTATAACAGAAATGATTGGATAGAACCAGAGTGAAAATGGTTGTTTCTTGCTGTTGGAGTAAATAAAAGAGATATGGTGTTATATGAGTGAGCATCTCATATGTTTCCATATCTCTTTTTGCAAATATTGTTATATTTTTATTGCACTAATTTTTAAAAGAAAGCGGATTCTGCAAACTCTGTGGTAACCAACTGTTCGTAATCCACCCGTTTTTCCAATTCTCCCGCACTTTCCAGAATATCCTGCAGCAGCTCAAAGCTATCTTTTTCAAACACCAGATTTTCTTTCCAGGTATCCTGCTCATAATAACGATTGACAATTGTGGTAAGAGTATCCATATCTGTTTCCGGGAATTGCGGGGAAATCACCTGCGCAATTTCCTCAGGAGAATGGTTTTGTACATAGTCCATGCCTTTTTGAAGGGCTTTGGTAAAGCTCTGGATAATCTGTGGGTTTTCATTAAGAAAGCTGGTCTTTGCACTGTAAGAGGTATAGGGGACATAGCCGGAATCTACGCCCAGAGAAGCCACTACATAACCTTTTCCCTCTTTTTCCAGAGCAGTTGCAGAAGGCTCAAATTCAACAGTAAAATCTGCTGACATATCGCCGGTAAATGCAGCAGCAGTGGAACCAAAATCAATACTCTGGTCAATTTCCAGATCCGACGCCGGATCAATATTATGATTCTTTAAAATGTACTCAAATACCATTTCCGGCATGCCACCCTTACGACCGCCAAGAACTCTCTTATCTCTCAGATCATCCCATGTAAAATCCGGCATTTTCTCCCTTGCCACAAGGAAATTTCCAGCCCTCTGGGTGAGCTGTGCGAAATTCACAACCGGATCAGTGGCACCTTCCTGATAAGCATAGATAGATGCCTCGGCACCCATAAACCCAATATCAGCTTCTCCGGAAATAACAGCAGTCATAGTCTTATCCGCACCAAATCCTGTGACGAGTGTCAAATCCAGCCCTTCCTCTGTGAAATACCCTTCTTCAATTGCTACATACTGCGGTGCATAAAAAATCGAATGGGCCACTTCGTTTAAGGTAACCTTTGTAAGCTCCTCTTTTGATTCTCCATCCTTTGCAGCAAAGACTGTGGCTGGCAGTGCAGTTACCGTAAGAACCACGGCTGCAGCCAGTGAAATCCATTTTTTATTTCTCATATAGTGACTCCTTTTTTGACTTCTGCTGTTAGGATATGCAAAATATGGGAAAGATGTTCGTAATAAGCATATTGCAAAGATAAAAGAGTAGAAAGTGTCAAGAAACTATTTCTTGACACTTCTTTTTGCTCCATGCTATACTCAATTAAACAAACTGTTTTGTTGTGAAAGTGGTTTCTATAGTGTTTTTTTTAGGTGGTGATATGGGCGTGAATTTTCAAGATCAGATACAGCAGATTTTCGGAACAACAGATATCCATGAACTACAGCAGATATCCAGAGAAGCTGACAATTACAGATGTTTGAAGGCTGATATGAATAGCAGTAAAATTTCTGAAAAGAAGAAAAATACCGGAAGGAAAAATTCGTTTACAGAAGAACAGCTGGCACATATTTTGGCACTGCAGAACCGCGGAGAAAAAATTACAGATATTGCCAGACAGTACCATGTTTCCCGCCAGACGATTTACAGTCAGATAAAGCGAGCCTATAATTTTTCTGATGATCCGGATGTGAAAATGCGGATGAATTTTATGAATCATGATGATCTGTGTACAACGATAGATATTGATTTCAGGCATGAAAAAATTAAGATTAAAAACTATACAGATCAGATTATTTTCCGGGCATTTGGAGTTGTAACTGATCCGGATTGGGACGATTTTGAATATTTTCTGGAAGAACGCTGTTTTCCCAGAACACGCGATCACAGGAAAGATATCCTGAGAGAAATGGGGCTTCCATTTTATGATCCGTTATTAATTATTGAAAAAACACAGGGGCGCATGTCAGATGATCATCAATGGATTATGATTCTGAAAAAGGAGGGCTGATCAAAAATGGAAATTCGCAATTTTGATGCATATTCTCCCCTGCATAAGAGCGGTCATACTTCCAAGGGAGATCAGCTCAAATGGAAAATTGATGACAGGTGGTATAAGGCTGATTATATGGGATATGAAGGTTTATCTGAAGTTCTTGTATCTGACCTTTTGCAGAAGAGTACCTGTCCTTTTCCTTTTGTTGAGTATGAAGCAGCTGTAATTGAGTATAATGGGAAAATATTTCAGGGCTGTTCCAGTTTGGATTTTCTGAAAGCAGATCAGATTCTGATTCCGCTGGAAAAATTGTATCGTCGATATACAGGTGAAAGTCTGGCAGTAAAGCTCTCAGATTTTGCAGATGTTTCAGAACGCATTCAGTACCTGGTAACTCAGGTGGAAGAAATTACTAAAATAGATAATTTTGGAGCGTATCTGACTGCAATGCTGGAAATAGATGCGTTTTTCATGAATGAGGACAGACATACCAACAATATTGCGGTCATTTATAATGAAAAAACACAGAAATATGAAATAAGTCCTTTTTTTGATCAGGGACTTTGTATGTTTGCTGACATAAATCAGGATTATCCTATTGATCAGTCATTGGAATATTGTCTGGGAAAAATTGAAGCGAAGCCATTTTGCTCTGATTTCGATATACAGTTGGATGCAGCAGAAGAACTGTATGGCATTCAGATTGGTTTCCAATTTACATTCAAAGACATTCAGATATATTTACAGAAAAATTCAGAAAATTACCCAAGGGAAGTAATAAGACGCGTGGAGCAGCTATTAAGAATGCAGATGCGTAAATATGGGTATCTGATGAA
>CAKRVL010000148.1 GCA_934408705.1 uncultured Blautia sp.
GGTATTGATATCATCCGTATCTTTGACTGTATGAATGACCTTCGTAACCTTCAGACTGCTGTACATGCTGCAAACAAAGAGCATGGACATGCACAGGTTGCTCTTTCTTATACACTTGGTGATGCTTATACTCTTGAGTATTGGACAAGCATTGCAAAGCGTATCGAGGAAATGGGTGCAGATTCCATCTGTATCAAGGATATGGCAGGACTTCTTCTTCCATATAAGGCAACAGAGCTTGTTACAGCATTAAAAGAGACTGTTAAGATTCCGATTGATCTTCATACACATTACACATCAGGTGTGGCTTCCATGACTTATCTGAAAGCTGTTGAAGCTGGTGTTGATATTATTGATACTGCAATGTCTCCATTTGCACTTGGTACTTCACAGCCTGCAACAGAGGTTATGGTTGAGACCTTCAAGGGTACTCCATACGATACCGGATTTGACCAGCAGCTTCTTGCTGAAATCGCAGATTACTTCCGTCCAATGCGTGACGAGGCTCTTGAGAGCGGCCTTCTGAATCCGAAGAACCTTGGCGTAAACATCAAGACTCTTCTGTATCAGGTACCAGGCGGTATGTTATCTAACCTTACTTCCCAGCTGAAAGAGCAGCATGCAGAGGATAAGTTCTATGATGTTCTTGAGGAAGTTCCGCGTGTTCGTAAAGACCTTGGTGAGCCGCCGCTTGTTACTCCGTCTTCCCAGATCGTTGGTACACAGGCTGTATTTAACGTTCTCATGGGCGAGAGATATAAGATGGTTACAAAAGAGACCAAAGATGTTCTCAGCGGAAAATATGGTGCTACAGCAAAACCATTTAATCCAGAAGTTCAGAAGAAATGCATCGGTGATACACAGCCGATCACATGCCGTCCGGCAGACCTTCTTGACAATGAGCTGGATAAGCTTGAAGGTGAGATGGCACAGTATAAAGAGCAGGATGAGGACGTTCTGTCCTATGCACTGTTCCCACAGGTTGCAACTGACTTCTTCAAGTATCGCCAGGCTCAGGAGACAAAGGTTGATGAGACTGCTGCTGATACCAAGAACGGAGCATATCCGGTTTAATCGAAGTATAAGCTATTCGGTTTGAGCTGGTGGCGGAGCGGGTTTGGAATATCCGTTTGACACAGTAATGAATATTTGCCATGGCGCAGTCTGTGACAGCGACCTTGGTAAAAATACAAAAGACACGTGCAGAGTAGTTTTGCACGTGTCTTTTTGAAAAAATCAATGAAAGGTTTTCAAATGAGTAAAATACTGATCGTAGGCGGCGGTGCTGCCGGAATGATGGCTGGAGTTTATGCGGCAAGAGCCGGACATGAGGTTCATATTCTGGAGAAAAACGAGAAGCTGGGAAAAAAAGTATATATTACAGGAAAAGGAAGATGTAATGTTACAAATAACTGTGATACAGAAGAATTATTTCGGGCAGTTATGACTAACCCTAAATTCCTTTACAGTGCTTTTTATTCTTTTACACCTCAGGATGTAATGGAGTTCTTTGAGGACGCGGGAGTGCCATTGAAGACAGAGAGAGGTAACAGAGTCTTTCCGGTATCTGATCATTCTTCTGATATTATCCGCGGTCTTGAACGGGAGCTTAAGAAGGCCGGTGCCCATATTCATCTGCGCACAGAGGTAAAATCTCTAACTATCAGTCCTTATGAAGAAACAGACGTGGATGAGAAAAAAGCGCATCACAGTAAAGTGACAGGTGTAGAGCTGTCAGATGGAAGTATTATGGAAGGTGATCAGGTTCTGGTAGCTACTGGAGGACTTTCCTATCAGTCAACCGGTTCTACTGGCGATGGCTATCGCTTCGCACAGGATACCGGTCATAAGGTAACAGAGCTTTCACCGTCTCTGGTTCCGCTTCGTACAAAAGAGGATTATATCCCAAGACTTCAGGGGCTTTCTCTGAAAAATACTGAGCTTACAGTTAAATCAGGAAAAAAAATATTGTTCCAGGATTTTGGTGAGATGATGTTTACCCATTTTGGAGTGACAGGCCCTATGATTTTGTCTGCAAGTGCACATATTGGCAAGCAGTTGAAGAAATCCGGTGAGCTTAGTGCCTATCTGGATTTAAAGCCGGCTCTTACCATGGAACAGCTGGATGCCAGAATCCTTCGGGAATTTGAGGCTGGCCAGAATAAACAGTTTAAAAATGTGATAGGGGTACTTTTCCCATCATCCCTTACTCCGGTAATGCTGGAGCTTGGTGGTATTTCTCCGGAGAAAAAGATCCATGACATTTCCAGAGAAGAACGCATTCATTTTGAAGAACTGGTGAAGGCTTTTCCATTTACCATTAATGGGATGGGAGAGTATAAGGAGGCTGTCATTACAAGAGGCGGTGTTTCAGTGAAGGATATTCAGCCGGGAACTATGGAATCCCGAAAGGTGAAAAATCTCTATTTTATTGGAGAAGTGCTTGACCTGGATGCGGTAACCGGTGGCTATAATCTTCAGATTGCCTGGTCAACTGCGTATCTGGCAGCCATGGCATTGAAAAATGGATGAAAATCTGTTATAAATGTTAGAAGTGAGACTACTTCGAAGATATAAAATAAAATACCAGGAGGTAACAGAGGAAAATGGGATGTAACATTGCCATTGACGGACCGGCAGGAGCCGGAAAAAGCACCATTGCAAAAAGAGTGGCAAAGGAGCTGTCCTTTATTTATGTAGATACTGGCGCTATGTATCGCGCTGTTGCACTTTATCTGCTTAGAAATGAAATCGACGGAACTAATGCAGGAGCAGTTGCTGATAATTGTCAGAAGGCTGAAGTTTCCATTCGTTACGAGAACGGAGAGCAGGTAGTGATTCTTAATGGCGAGAATGTAAATCAGTATATCCGTACTGAAGAGGTTGGAAATATGGCTTCCAAGACATCCGCTAACCCGGCAGTCCGTGCGCATCTTCTCAATCTCCAGAGAAATCTGGCGTCAAAGAATGATGTGGTAATGGATGGCCGTGATATCGGAACAGTGGTCCTTCCGGAAGCACAGGTGAAGATTTTCCTTACAGCCAGTGTGGAAACCAGAGCCAGAAGACGTTATGATGAGTACCTTGTTAAGGGTGAGAGCTGTGACCTGGAGGAAATCAAGAAGGATATTGAGACAAGAGATCATCAGGATATGACAAGAGAGATTTCTCCCCTTCGTCAGGCTGAAGATGCAGTGCTTGTGGATTCTTCATTCATGAATATTGATGAAGTTGTAGCTGCAATTCTTGGAATTTACAAAGATAAGGTGGAATAAACCATGGATGTGAAGGTTGCGAAAACTGCCGGCTTTTGTTTTGGAGTACAGCGCGCTGTTGATAAGGTATATGAGCTGATCGACAGCTGTCCTGACAAGCTTTTTACCCTGGGACCTATCATTCATAATGAAGAAGTGGTGAATGATCTGGAGAAAAAGGGAGTCAGAGTTGCAGCTGAGGAGGAGCTCAGGGAACTTCCCGGGGACAGCACCGTTGTGATCCGTTCACACGGAGTTGGCAAAGAAGTTTATGATCGCCTGGAAGGATATGGACTTTCCTATGTGGATGTAACGTGCCCATTTGTCCTGAAAATCCACCGGATCGTGGAGAAGGAGAGTAAAGCAGGCGCCCACATCGTGATCATAGGGGATCCGGATCATCCTGAGGTAGTGGGAATCTGCGGCTGGTGTATGGGTCCGTATACTGTGATCCGTACTGAACAGGACGCACTAGATTTCGTGCCTCCGGCGGAAAAAAACATATGTATTGTGTCTCAGACAACATTTAATTATAATAAATTTAAAGATTTAGTTGAAATTCTTTCAAAAAAGAGGTATGATAATACTGTTTTAAATATTCTTAATGTTTTAAACACTATTTGTAATGCTACCGAAGAACGGCAGAGAGAAGCAAAAAGCATAGCCGGAGAGGTAGACACTATG
>CAKRVL010000149.1 GCA_934408705.1 uncultured Blautia sp.
GATTGCGGGAGCAGCGTAGCTGCGTAGCAATCCGGGTATCAAATGAGTGTCAAAAGACCTTTTGACACTCATTTCATATAAATACAAGAATGAAGGAAGTAACGATGACAGGATTAACAAACGAACAGGTACAACAAAGAATTGAAGAGGGGAAGATCAATGCCAATGAGAATCCCAACACCAGAAGCTATAAGCAGATCGTAAGAGAGAATGTACTTACATTTTTTAACTTTTTGAATCTTGCTCTTATGATCATGGTATTGTTGGTTGGCTCCTATAAGAATTCCATGTTTATGGGAATTATCGTAATCAATACGGTAATTGGAATCATACAGGAGGTACGTGCCAAGAAGACTCTGGATAAGCTGGCTATTCTGACGGAAAGCAAGGCAGTGGTGCTAAGAGAAGGAAAGAAGTGGACCATTTCTACAGAAAAGCTGGTATTGGATGATATTCTTTTCCTGAAAACAGGAGATCAGGTGCCGGCAGATTCAAAGGTTCTTGAAGGAAATATTGAAGTTAACGAGTCACTTCTTACAGGAGAATCCGATAATCTTCAGAAAGTCCAAGGGGATGAGCTTTTTTCAGGAAGCTTTGTTACATCCGGAGAAGCCTGCTGTCAGGTTATTCATGTTGGAAAGGACAATTACGCTTCTCAGATTACCAGTGAGGCAAAGGCGTTTAAAAGGCATAATTCAGAACTGAGAAATTCTCTGAATGCTATTTTGAAAACCATCAGTGTGGTTATAGTTCCTATGGGAATGCTGCTGTTTTACAAGCAGTATTATATTGCCGGAAACGGAATCAGAGATGCAGTTGTAAATATGGTTGCTGCTGTGCTTGGAATGATTCCTGAGGGACTGGTACTGCTTACCAGTGTGGCGCTGACACTTGGAGCCCTGGCGCTGACACGGAAGAATACACTGGTACAGGAGCTGTATTGTATTGAGACGCTGGCAAGGGTAGATACCCTTTGTCTGGATAAAACAGGAACCATCACAGCCGGAACCATGTGCGTAGAGCAGGTACAGCCTTATGTGACTGGACAGACTCTTCCAGAAGAAGCTCAGGGTGAAGAAACTCAGGGTGAAGAAACTCAGAATGAAGAAGTACAGAGCGAAGACGTTCAGAGCGATGTAAATGCTGATCTGGAGGTCAGCGATATTCAGCCGGAAATGTCCCTGGGACAGATTGAGCGTGTTATGGCCAATATGATGTCCGTTTTAAAGGACAAGAATGCCACTGCAGATGCTCTTGACAAGCGCTTTTCCAGACGGACGGACATGCCTGTAGACCATTGTATTCCGTTTTCCTCTGACAGAAAATACAGTGGCGTAGCTTTTAAGGAAGAGGGAACCTATCTGATGGGAGCTGCCCAGTTCCTTTTTCCGGAAGGAAATGATGATCTCATAGGGCAGTGTGCTGCTTATGGAAAAGAAGGACTTCGAGTTCTTGTGCTTGCCCACAGTCCGAAGCTGAATCAGGAGAATGAGCTTCCGGAAGACCTGAAACCAGTTGCTCTGTTTATGCTTACAGATATAATCCGTGATAATGCACCTGAGACCCTGGAGTTTTTCCGTAATCAGGGTGTTGATCTGAAGGTTATTTCAGGAGATGACCCGGTAACGGTATCTGCTATTGCGAAAAAAGCAGGATTGGAAAATGCGGATAAATATATTGATGCAACTACCATTACTACTCCTGAGGATATGGAGCGGGCTGTTGCTGAATGCTCAGTATTTGGCCGTGTAACCCCACAGCAGAAGAAAGAAATGGTGCTTGCCCTTAAGAAACAGAAGCATACAGTTGCCATGACAGGAGACGGTGTCAACGATGTTCTGGCACTGAAAGAGGCAGACTGCAGTGTGGTTATGGCAGAAGGAAGCGACGCTGCTAAGAATATTGCAAATGTAGTGCTTATGGATTCCAATTTTGCATCTATGCCGGAAATCGTGAACCAGGGGCGCCGCGTTGTTAACAATATTCGTACTGCGGCATCCATGTTCCTGATCAAAACTATTTTTTCCGCTTTACTTTGCCTGATTACTATTTTCTGGGGAGAAAGTTACCCATTTGAGCCAATCCAGATGTCCCTGATCAGTGCCTGTGCAGTGGGTATTCCAACCTTCCTGCTTGCTCAGGAAAACAATTTTAACAAGATTGAGAGCGGTTTTCTGCGGTACGTATTTATGAATGCTTTCCCGGCAGCTGTAACTATTACAGGCTGTGTTTTCACTATCATGCTGGTTTGTCAGAATGTGTATCACAGCAATGTAATGCTTAGTACCGCCTGCTTCCTGGTTACTGGATGGAATTACATGGCAGCACTGAAGACTGTATATGCGCCTCTTAGCAGATACCGCAAGATCATTATTTATGGTATGCAGTTTATTTTCTTTTTCGCAGCAGTGTGTGTACAGAACCTGCTGGCACTTGGTTCTCTGGAATTTGGAATGATCATCCTGGTATTTATACTGATGACGTTTTCACCGATTGTGATCGAGGCGATTACAGAATGGTGCAGGGCTATGTATAATAAGGCACAGGAGAAAGATAAAAAGGGAATTATAGCGCTGTTTCTGGAAAAAGTGCAGAAATAAAATATGATGTGAATAAAAAAGAAGTCGTGTGAGTACGGCTTCTTTCTTTATTGTTATAGTTTAATAAATTCCGGCTTTCGCTTATTAAAAACAGTGTAATATTTAAACCCGCAATCTGTGAGAACCTGTAGTGCCCGGTCAAAAGCGTAGCCGATCTTGTCCGGAGTATGGGCATCCGCACCGATGGTAATGATTTCTCCACCCAGTTCTCTATACCGGCGGATGATGGCAGCACAGGGGTTGGGTTCCCCAAGTCCATAATGGTAACCGCCGGTGTTTACTTCAAGTCCCACATTTGTGTCCACCAGTTTTTTCAGAATCGCATCCAAAATATCCTGATATTTCTCATAGGAATAGAACTGATTTTTATTCGGGCCATAGCGGACAATGTAATCCAGATGCCCATAGGTATCCATTTCATGAAATGCGTCAAGATTTTCCAAAATAGATTCGAAATATTCCAGGTAAGCCTGTTCTTCGGAACGTTTCCGGAAAAAATCCGGATAGTAGGGATCTGCGCCGTGAACTACATGGGAAGAACCGATTACAAAATCAAAGGGAAATTCTTTTAAAAGATTGTGAAAATATTGTCTAAGGTGAGGCTGCAATCCGAGCTCAATTCCGAAATGGATGTTGATCTGAGTCTTGTAAGTCTCTTTCAGTTCCATAAGCTTTCTGCAATAGGAAGGAATATCAAGAGAAAAATCCAGATGGTCAGGTGTGGGAGCGTAGTCCGGATCAAGGTGTTCAGTGAAGCAGATTCCTTCAAGCCCCAGCGTTATGCACTGGCAGATCATATCCTCAGTTGGAGTAGCGGAATCTGCGGAAAAAGCAGAATGCATATGGCAATCCCATAAAATCCCGTGGGATTTGGAAAGTATTTTCATAATAACCTCCTTTTTTAGGGCAGTATATCATATCATAGGATATTTGTGGCAATTTGCCTGTTATTTTTTTGAAAATAGGCTTGAATTTTTGTTCAGAATTAGGTACAATACGCTATAGGTTGATGTTTCTTTCACAAAGATTGAAGCATTCACATAATTTGTTACTGTTCAGAGCTAAGCGGAATTTTATGCAAAAGTGGGAATCACGCTTGCGTGGACGAACACTTTTGCATAAAATTCCATTTGGCG
Source organism: uncultured Blautia sp. (assembly GCA_934408705.1). GTDB lineage: Bacteria > Bacillota > Clostridia > Lachnospirales > Lachnospiraceae > Blautia_A. The sequence goes on from CAKRVL010000149.1 coordinate 3,737, forward strand.
GATACGCCATACCGACGAAATGCGAAGCATTTTGGAGGTTGGCTCTGAACAGTAACCATAATTTTTACCATTTAATTCATAGGAGGAATTTATCATGGCAGTAAAAGTTGCAATTAATGGTTTTGGACGTATT
>CAKRVL010000150.1 GCA_934408705.1 uncultured Blautia sp.
GCAACCATTATGCCTGCTGCAAACCCAGCAAGTGCACGTTGCACTGATTTACTAAGTGTTTTTCTCATAAAAAACACACATGCTGCACCTAGCGTTGTTCCAACAAACGGAATCAGTATACCTTCAAAAATATTTATTAGCATTACATTTTCCTTCCTATATCTCTTTTTATAAATCATCATCAATATTTATATCAAAAATTAAACATCTCCTTACAAATCATTTTTCCAGATGTTGTTTTAAAAATACCTTCATACGCTTTTAAAGCAGCTTCTTTCGATAAGCCATCCTCCATAATATTAACCAGGAAATCAGCCTCTACCAATATCTGATAATCAATTTCATTAATATTATTATATGTATGATGGTGTGCAATCAAATACTGAATCCGATCAGATATATCTTGATCAAATCCTAATTTTTCAAGCATCCTTTCTGCTATTGCAGGACCTTCTTGTTCCTGTAATTTTCCATTGCAGTTTCCATATTTTTCTTCGCAGAAATGAATTCCAATATCATGTGTCAAAGCTGCCGCTTCAATGGTAAACAAACATTTCTTATCTACATTTTCCGTTTCTGCTATCAATTTTGCATAGCTATGCACTTTGCAAAAATGTTGAATTCTCTTTGCATCCCCTCTATATAATTCAATCATTGCCAAATGTAATTTATTTATCATTTAAAGTTTCCTCCTCTTGTACATATATTAGAAACAGCTCCTGGACTTGCTGCATATGGCTCACCCCAAAAATCACCAGTATGACATTTCGACAGAATATTCCGATGTCCCCAGAGATCTTCCTGAATAACAAGAACACAGCCTGACACCACAAGTCCCATTACCTCTGTAGAATCACCAGCTCTGAAAATATAAGAATCTCGTTCTTTAGAAATTATTGTTGCATTTACACAATGCAATATAGATAATATCTCGTTATCAGTAAGGCCTTTAAAAAATGGGCTGTTTCTTAGAATGGGTAAAAATATTTCCAAAATCGTTCCTCCTGTTGGAAATCAAACATACAAGTTGTATTTATTATACTATAATTCTAGCAGAAACAAAAGTTAAATGCTATAAATGGAGGCTAAAGATGATAAGAAAGATTATCAGGATCGATAAAGAAAAATGTAACGGCTGCGGTGCCTGTGCAGTTGCCTGCCACGAAGGTGCCATTGATATCATTAACGGAAAAGCAGAATTGGTGAGAGAACATTTCTGTGACGGATTTGGTGATTGTCTACCGGAATGTCCCACTGGGGCCATTTCATTTGAGGAAAGAGAAGCACCTGCATATAATGAAGAAGCGGTGAAAGAAGCACAGAAAAAAACACTTCAGAACTGGCCGGTACAGATTAAGCTTGCACCAGTCAATGCACCATATTTTAACGATGCAAAGCTTTTAATCGCAGCCGATTGTACTGCTTACGCTTATGCCAGCTTTCATCAGGATTTTATCCGAAATAAAGTAACTTTAATTGGTTGTCCCAAATTAGATCAGGTGGATTATAGTGAAAAACTAACCGAGATCATTCAAAATAACAACATTCAAAATGTGACAATTGTAAGAATGGAAGTTCCATGCTGTGGTGGACTGGAAATGGCAGCAAAAAATGCACTTCAAAATAGTGGGAAATTTATACCGTGGCAGGTTGTAACAATAAGTATTGATGGAAAAATCATGGAATAAAGGAGAATACAATCATGGAAAAAAAGATGTTTTGTTATCAGTGTGAACAGACAGTGGGATGCACCGGATGTACAGGAAATGCCGGTGCCTGTGGAAAAAAAGCAGATACAGCCAAATTACAGGATGAACTGACGGGTGCGTTGATTGGTCTGGCCAGAGCAGTCGATGGTGCGGAAACTGTTTCCCAAACAACTGCACAGATTATAATTGAAGGACTTTTTACTACCGTTACAAATGTGAGTTTTGACGATATGGCAATTAAAAAAATGATACAAAAAGTCAGAGCAGAAAAAGAAAGACTGGTTCCTGACTGCAGCAAATGTCAGGCACCTTGCGGTAAAACAGATGAATACGATATGCAGCAGCTGTGGAATGCCGACGAAGATATCCGTTCCTTGAAGTCTCTTATTCTTTTCGGAATTCGCGGGATGGCAGCATATGCCTACCATGCAAATGTTCTGAATTATGAAGATGCCGAAGTGAATCGCTTCTTCTGTGAAGCTTTATTTAAGATTGGTTATGAAGAAAGTGTGGAAACTCTGCTTCCTACTGTACTGAAGGTAGGGGAAATCAACCTGAAGTGCATGGCACTTCTTGATAAGGCAAATACACAAACCTATGGAACACCAGAACCGACTGCAGTTACACTTACTGTAGAAAAGGGACCATTTATTGTCGTAACCGGACATGATCTGAAGGACCTGCAGCTTTTGCTTGAACAGACAGATGGAAAAGGAATCAATATCTATACTCATGGTGAAATGCTCCCTGCCCATGCCTATCCACTCTTAAAGAAATTCTCTCACTTAAAAGGAAATTTCGGAACCGCATGGCAGAATCAGCAAAAAGAGTTTGACCATCTTCCGGCTCCGATTCTTTACACTACCAACTGTCTGATGCCACCCAAAAGCAGTTACGCTGACAGAGTATTTACAACAGAAGTGGTTGCTTTTCCAGGTGCTGTTCATATCGATGAGAAGAAAGATTTCACGCCAGTTATTGAAAAAGCACTGGAACTGGGTGGTTACAGAGAAGATCAGATACTCACAGGCATCAATGGCGGTACGAAAGTGACAACCGGTTTCGGTCATGCAGCCATCCTGTCCCATGCAGGAACTGTAGTAGATGCCGTAAAATCAGGTGCAATCCGCCATTTCTTCCTGGTTGCCGGCTGTGATGGTGCTAAGCCAGGTCGAAACTATTACACAGAATTCGTAAAGCAGACACCTTCTGACAGTATCATCCTCACCCTGGCATGTGGAAAATTCCGTTTCAATGATCTGGATCTGGGAGAAATCGGCGGGCTGCCACGACTGATGGATATGGGACAGTGTAATGATGCTTATGGTGCGATCCAGGTTGCCGTAGCACTTGCAGATGCATTTGGATGTTCTGTAAATGAACTTCCACTTTCCTTCGTTCTCTCCTGGTACGAACAGAAGGCCGTCTGCATCCTGTTAACGCTTTTGCACCTGGGTATCAAAAACATCCGTCTTGGTCCTTCTCTTCCAGCGTTTTTGTCTCCTAATATTCTGAACTTTCTTGTGGAAAATTATGGTATAGCACCTATCACCACACCAGAAGAAGACATCAAAACACTGATGAACCATAACAAATAGTTTTTTCAAAGTCTCAGCAGAATCAATAAAGCCGATACAAAATTGCAAAGCCATCTCCAATTATAATTTCTCATAATTGGAAATGGCTTTATTTGTCTTATTTTTTGTCTTATTTTTTATCCTGTTTCTTATCCAACCAGCGGATATTTGTCTGTAAGTTCTTTGACGATTGCTTTTGCTTTCTCTTTGCTGCCTTCTTCTTTTAAGGTCATAGCAATTGCTTCTGCAATCTTGTCCATATCTTCCGGTTTCATGCCTCGTGAAGTAACTGCTGCTGTTCCGAGACGTACACCGCTTGTAACAAATGAAGATTGCGGATCATTAGGAATTGCATTCTTATTGCAAGTAATGTTTACTTCATCAAGAAGATTCTCCATCTGCTTGCCTGTAACACCCAGACTTCTGAGATCTACAAGCATCAG
>CAKRVL010000151.1 GCA_934408705.1 uncultured Blautia sp.
ATCAGCAGCAACAGGTTATTGCTGTTTATTTTTTTCTTTTTCATGCCCGAGCTGCCTCCTTTCCGGATTTCTTTGTCAGCTTCTTAAAGAATGCTTTGGCTGGCTCAGCCTGAATAACTACAATGATAATAACTACGATTGCCTTGAATACCGGTGCCTGTGCTGAGGAAACACCAAGTGCATATAAGGTTGTTGTAATAGCCTGAATGGTGTAAGCTCCGATAATGGAACCTGCCAGGGAGAATTTACCACCGCCAAGGCTGTTTCCACCAAGTGCTACAGAAAGGATAGCATCCAGCTCCATGTTCAGACCAATGTTATTGGTATCTGCTGAATAAATTCTGGAGGTCGCTACCATACCTGCAAGACCTGCACAAAGACCACAAAGTGCATAGCACATGAGGATAATCTTGGAAGAATTAAAGCCTGCAATACGGGATGCTTTTTTGTTAATACCAACACTCTGAATGTAGGTTCCAAGTGCTGTGTAGCGAAGTACGACAGAGGCAATTGCCACGCACACTGCTGCAACAATGATCGGTGTAGGAATGATTCCGCAGTAAGCACCAAGCTTCTGGAAAGACGGAACACGTACATAAACGATCTGGCTGTTGCAAAGAAGAAGTCCCACTGCACGACCGGCCGACCACAGGATCAGGGTGGCGACCATAGGCTGGATGTTCATGTATGCAACCAGAAATCCGTTAAAAATTCCACAAATCAGAGTAATAAGAAGACCTGCACCAATACCTACAAGCAGTGGATGTGCATACTCCTGTACGTTTACATTTCCATATCCCGCAAGAATCATGCAGCACACGCCTGCATAAAGACTCATTACAGAACCAACGGAAATATCAGTACCACCGGAAGCTGATACCACAAGTGTCATACCAATTGCCAGAATCGCAATCTCACTTCCACGGTTCAGGATGTCAATAAGACGTCCGTAAAGCACACCATTTTTTATGGAAATCATAAAGAAGGAAAGTGGTGCACTTCCTGTTGCAATATCATATACCACGTTGATCAGCATGACGAGGATCATACTGAAAACCGGAAGGAACAGACGTTTCTGCGCCAGTTTTTTTATGTTACCCATCACTGCTCACCTCCTGCGATTGCTTTCATTACATTCATCTGGTTCATATCCTGCTCGTCGATTTCTCCAACCTTCTGACCATCGCGAAGAACTGCCATACGGTTACAGGTACGAAGCATTTCTTCAATTTCAGAGGAAATGAAGATCAGGCTCTTGCCTTCATCTGCAAGCTTCAGCACCAGCTTCTGAATTTCTGTCTTGGTACCAATATCAATTCCTCTTGTCGGCTCGTCCAGGATCAGGAAATCCGGATTTGTTGCAAGCCATCTTGCAAGAATAACCTTCTGCTGATTTCCACCGGAAAGCTGTTTGATCAGTGTCTCACGGCTCGCACATTTAATCTGGAGAAGATCAATATACTTATCTGCAATCTCACACTGCTTAGACATAGGGATTTTTTTCAGAATACCCTGTTTTGCCTGAACTGCAAGAATAATATTTTCCCTCACAGACAGATCTGCAATAATACCTTCTGCTTTACGGTCATCAGGAAGAAGTCCCATTCCAAGATGCATGGCATCAATAGGATTTTTTACCTTAACTTCCTTGCCTTTTACTTTCAAGGTACCTGTCTGGGCACGGTCAGCACCATAAATTGCACGGGCCAACTCACTTCGCCCACTTCCAAGAAGCCCGGTAAGTCCGATTACTTCTCCTTTGTGGATATCAAGGTCAAATGGTTTGATAGTTCCCGCATGGCTTAAGCCACGGGCCTCGATTACCATCGGCTCTTTTCTCTTATCTCCTGTAGTCTCCGGTTTAATGGATGCAAGATCGTCGAAATCTTTTCCCATCATAGCTGCTACCAGCTTCACTCTCGGAAGATCTGCGATCTCATATTCTCCGACCAGCTGACCATTTCGAAGAACAGTGATTCCGTCACATACTGCATAAACCTGCTCCAGGAAATGGGTGACAAATATGATTCCTACCCCTTTTTCCTTCAGTCTGCGCATCATGGTAAAAAGTTTTTCTACTTCACGGTCATCCAGTGAAGAGGTGGGCTCATCCAGAATGAGCACCTTACAGTCCATATCTACAGCACGGGCAATTGCGATCATCTGCTGCAATGCCAGTGAATAATCTTCAAGATTACGTGTTACGTCTACATCAAGCTCCAGCTGCTTCATAAGCGCTGCTGCCTGACGGTTCATTGCCTTTCTATTGACCGTGCCAAGCTTTGTCAATGGCTCACGGCCTATGTAAAGATTCTCTGCCACTGAAAGGTTTGGACAAAGGTTTACCTCCTGATACACTGTGGAAATACCTTTTTTCTGGGCATCCATGGTGTCTTTATTTACGATGGGATGATCAAAGCCTTCCAGATAAATTTCTCCGGCCTCAAACTTATTTACGCCGGTCAGGCACTTGATCAGTGTGGATTTACCCGCGCCATTTTCTCCCATCAATGCACGGATCTCGCCTTTTTTCAATGTAAGATCCACGCCTTCCAGTGCTTTTACGCCTGGGAACGTCATGCAGATTCCCTGCATTTTCAATACTACTCCTGCCTCCAACGCGATTCCTCCCTTCCCTTTATATACAACATTTTTTCATTCTCCTCGTTAACACACGTTAAACTTTCTTTTGACACTGATATCGTCATAAAAGGGGAGCGAAAATCCGCTCCGGGACTTCCCTCCCCTATTTGTTCACTCTTTTATAATTAGTAAGCACGTCCTGCCAGAACTTCATCTGTCATAGTTGTTGCATACTCACTTTCGATTCCAGGTGCTACGAATGCCTGATCCTCTACAAGTGTTGTTTTGTCAAACTCTTCGCCAGCCTGCATTTTCTCGATTACGCCTTTAACAACCTCAGCCTGGATCGGGTTACACTCAACGTTGCAGTTGATCTTTCCATCTAATGTGTACTGAAGTCCGTCATGTGTTGCATCGAAGGAAATAAGTGTTACATCGCCGTCTACACCGTAGGTGATACCTGCTGCATCCATTGCATCCATTGCTCCGTATGCTTCATTATCATTCTGGCAAACAACTACATTGAACTGTCCCTCGTAGGATTTGATGAAGGACTCCATAACTTCCTGTCCACCAGCCTGTGTAAAGTCACCTGACTGGGAATCAAGGATTTTCCAGTTATCATGCTCTTCTGCTACCTGGTTAAATCCAGCTGTACGTCCAAGTGCTGCGGAAGCTCCTACAGAACCCTCAATTACAAGGATATTAGCATCTTTGTCGCCAAGATACTCAGCTAACCAGTTACCAGCTGTAACACCTTCGTTTGTTGTATTTGTTCCAACCCATGCATCATATAAATCGTCGCTTGCTTCGATCTCACGGTCTGCGATGATTACAGGAATTCCTGCATCCTGTGCTTCCTGAAGAACTGTGTCCCATCCAGCGGACTGGATCGGAGCGATTACGATGTAATCCATATCTTTACTAATGAAAGTACGAACTGCCTCAAGCTGTGCAGCGTTGTCATTGTCGCAGTCTACAAGATCAAGGCTGTATCCGTTCTCTTCTGAGAAAACATCCTGATAGTTCTGGGTGTTTGCTGTACGCCAGTCTGACTCATGTCCAACCTGTGCGTATCCAACTGTTACCAGATCGTCAGCGTAAAC
>CAKRVL010000152.1 GCA_934408705.1 uncultured Blautia sp.
ACACGTCCGATATCTACGGTAAGTGTTCTTCCAGCTAATTCCATGGAATAACTTTTGTACATGTCTTCTCTCCTTTTTATAAAAATCATAATCCTGAGTGCCACACAATCCGCCAGACTGTTTACAGGCAGAATTAATGACATCTCTTCTCTGGCTTCGCCACAACAGAAGTCCGAAACGACTGAAAAATACATTTTATTAAATGTCCTTTTCAGAAGTCTCGGAAATCCTAGCCTGTCCAAGTTCCCTTATCCAGACAATAGTGCCTCCGTTATGGCGTCTGTTACTGCTTATTCTCTGACAGCAACAGCTTTTCTTCATCTTAAAATGGGGCGGATGGATATCCGCCCCTTCCGCATACTAATTATTTTCTTAAACCTAATTTCTCAATCAGTACACGGTATCTTTCGATGTCTGTTTTCTTTAAGTAAGCTAACAGTCCACGTCTCTGACCTACCATTTTCAGCAGACCACGTCTGGAATGATGATCCTTGTGGTTGTTCTGTAAATGCTCAGTAAGCTCCTGGATTCTTGCAGTAAGGACAGCTACCTGTACCTCTGGTGAACCAGTGTCTCCCTCACATCTTGCATACTCTTTCATAATTGCTGTTTTCTTTTCTTTTGAAATCATCTTGATTTCCTCCTTATTTTTAATGGTCTCCCATGCAGGTATTCCTGTGGGGACGTAATCGCCACATATTAAGAGACGGTCGGAGTGTCCAACCCCTGAATATGGGCTGCTTCTCTGTATGTGAAGCAGGATCACTCCTGTTCACACCTTGCCTAGTATAGCATACCCACCTGATTCTGTAAACTGTTTTTTCACTTTTCTTATAAGGATTTTTCCAAAAAGCATCCCCTCACCCGCCGCTTAGTGCTCCGCGCACTTGAAGCGGGGGAATGCTTATCTGCGTTCAAAATACTTCCGTCCATCCTCTGCATCTGCCAGAAGTCTGGCTTTCAGTGCCTCAAGTGAAGGGAATTTTTTTTCAGGCCGCAGAAACTTCTTGAAATCCACCCGGCAATCCGCGCCGTAAAGATCTTCCCTGCAGTCAAAAAGATAGGTTTCCACTCCTAAGAAGCTCTCTCCCACAGTAGGCTTGTAACCAATGTTGGTGATTCCGTGGTATACCTTGTCTCCGAAGTAGGAGCTTGTTACATATACTCCATTTGGAGGCAGAATCTTAGTCTTTGGGGGTACAATATTCGTTGTGGGAAGCAGGACCTTATGCCCCATTCCTCTGCCATGAACCACCTGGCCCTCCACGAAATAATCCCTGCCCATTAAAGTGGTAACCTTTTCCATATTGCCCTTTTTCAGTTCTTCCCTGATATAAGTGCTGCTGATCTTTCTGTGTCCATCCATTTCTTTGGAAAGGATTTCCACATCAAAACCATATTTCCTTCCAAATTCCACAAGTAGCTCCGGGGTACCCTTCCGTTCAAAGCCGAAACGATTATCCTCCCCAACTACCACGTAAGATGCTCCCAGATCTCCCATGAGAATTTCCTTTATAAAATTCTCAGCCTTCATATGGCGGATCCTGTCATTTAACTGACACTCTACCAGCACATCCACACCCAGCACATCAAGCAGGGAAGCCCTTTCCTCACTGGTAAGGATCATATTGCTGGATGCATCAATGGCAAAGAGAACAGCCTGTTCTCCCAGTGCCTTGCGCTCCTTTATCCTCTCCACCAGTTTCTGGTGTCCACGGTGGATCCCGTCAAATTTTCCCATTGTTACTGCGCAGTTAGTAAGTCTTGGAAACTCACCATCTATCTTCAGGTATTCCATATTCTCTCCTGTCAAACCAGTTCTGCTGTCAAAACATCTTCACCGGATAATATTTCTTCTTCCCCTTATCCCACTGAAAAATACCTGTAAAGCTTCCATCACTGGCATACATACGCACCCAGCCTTCTTTGTGCTGAGGACTTACCAGATTGTCAGATAACGGATTTCCATTCTGTAAAAGCCTGTCCCCGTAAGAATCCGCAAAAAGTGCAGGATAACCGGACAGAACCTGTTCTACCGGATAGATCATATCCTGGATGGTTCCATCTGCTACGGCAGCTTCTACCTCGGCGAGGCTGTGACTTTCATTAAGAGAGTAAGAACCCACCTTTGACCGTAGTAATTCCTCCATACAACCGCCACAGCCAAGCTTTTCCCCAATATCATTGCACAAAGTACGGATATAAGTACCCTTGCTGCAGGTAACTCTCAGCTTCACCAGCGGAAGCTTTATCTCCAACGGTGTGATCTCATAGAAGCTTACCGGGCGGGCTTTTCGTTCTACACTCTTGCCCTCCCTTGCCAGCTCGTATAGCTTTTTGCCATTTACCTTTAATGCGGAATACATGGGAGGAACCTGAAGCTGGTTGCCCACAAAGCTCTCCAGCACCTGGCGCACTTCCTCTTCTGTCACATTCACTGGCTTTTCCTCCAGGACAGTTCCTGACATATCCTGGGTATCCGTGGTGATTCCAAGATGCAGCACAGCCTCGTAGGTCTTCTCTTTATCAGTGAGAAGATCTACCAGCTTAGTGCCTTTTCCAAGAGCTACCGGAAGAACGCCTGTAGCATCCGGATCAAGAGTTCCGGTATGCCCGATTTTTTTCATGTGGAGAATTCCTCTAAGCTTGGCTACCACATCATGGGAGGTGTAGCCTTTTTCTTTATGAATAACTATAATTCCCTGATAGTCTGCCATTACTTATCCTGTCCTAAAAGCTGTTTTTCAATCTGTCCTGAAATATTATTGATAACATCATACATAGATCCGGCCAGATCACATCCGGCTGCTTTTACATGACCGCCTCCGCCGAAATATGCTGCGATCTTGCTTACATCTACGGAACCATTGGAGCGCAGAGATACCTTAAACAGCTGGCTTTCATGCTCGTAGATAAACATAGCCACTTCAACGCCCTTTGTAAGGCGAAGCTGACTTACGATTCCATCCAAGTCTGAAGGCTGCACGCCATAGAAGTCCATATCTCTCATCTTCATATAACCAACAATACATCTGCCATCCAGAAGCATAATGCTTTCTGCCAGCACACGTCCCATAACCTGGTTCTGAATGTAGCTTCTCTGATAGAAGGATTTGTCAATAATATGGGAAAAATCAACGCCCTTTTCCATCAGATCTCCGGCAATACGCATAGTGTCCGGGGATGTAGAGGAATACTGGAATACACCAGTATCATGGATTATTCCGGTATAAATAGCAGTTGCAATATCCAGGTTGACTTTCTCTTTATCAAGAAGTCCGTACAAAACCTCACTTGCAGAGCTGATTTCACCACACACATGGTTTATATCTGCAAATCCGGGATTGCTGATATGATGATCGATGCAGACAGTCTTCTTTGCATTCGCATAATG
>CAKRVL010000153.1 GCA_934408705.1 uncultured Blautia sp.
GTATCCGCTATTTTCAGGATCATGACCGGAAACGGCTGGCAAAAAGTGCGGCAAAGCGGTATTTTCGGCTGGCAGGGCCGATCCTTCTGGTGAGCACGGTCATTTTCTTTCTCATGAAAGCCGGGCTTTATCAGAACACCGAGGCGGCGGCGCTGGCCGGTTCCACAGACTGGTTTGCAGGCTTCAACAATTTCGAGCCGGGCTACAGCCATGCTCTGCGGGAAGCGCTGTTTGGTTGTTTCCTGTTTGGACATAATTATTTCAACGGGGTGCTCTGGACAGTGAAATATCTGTTCCTGGGTGCTCTGCTGGTGTATGCTCTGGCGGCGGTCTGTGGCCAGTGGAAATACCGACACGGCGTGTATGCGATTTTGCTGCTGGTGCTGCTGCGCACCGACTACGCGGGACTTCTGCTGGGCTATATTTTCTGCGACCTGATGTATACAAAACCGGATTTTATGAAAAAACTGGCGAAAATCCCGGGACTGTGGCTGGTGACCCTGGTGCTGGGCATTTATTTTGGATCTTATCCGTCCATCGGCACAAATCTGGAGGGCAGCATGTACGGCTTTCTGCCGGTGCTGTCGGTGCTGTATCACCGGATCGGGGCGGGGCTCATTGTGCTGGCTGTGCTGCTTTCGGAGCGTTTGCAGCGCTTTTTTGGAGGACAGCATGAGGCAAAAGTTTCCGGGGAGGATTTTCTGCTTATCAGCCATAAGAGAAAAAAGTCTGGGGAGGGTTTGTTTGTACGGCTAGGGAAAATTTCTTTCTCCTGGTATCTGGTGCATTTTCCGGTGATCGCGGTTTTTTCCAGCGCTTTTCTGCTGCGTTTTTACGGATTGATGAATTACCATGTGCTCATGCTGATGAATTTTGTGCTGACCACGGTGATTGTGTGGGTGATTTCCGCGGCGATGACGAAATGGGTGGAGCAGCCCTGGAACCGGCTGTTGAATAAAATTTGGAAGTGACTGACGCAAGGCGGAGATCGCAGGAATGAAGAGACGTGAATTTTCATTGCAGAAATTGTTGGGATGAAGAACTGTGAATTTCCATTGCAGAAATTGTTGGGATGAAGGGCTGTGAATTTCCATTATAGAAACTATTGGGATGGCGATGTGCAATTCTCATTGAAAAGGCCGTGGCGCGGAGAATATTCTGCGTACAGGGGAAAGAAATGAGGAATCTGTTTGTGCTGGTCGTGAAAATGGATAGCTGGCAGGAAAAAATAGACTGCTGGATTGGTTAAAGGATAGAAGTAAAGAACGGAGGAAATCGGATGGGAGAGCAGACGACGAAAACAAGGGCCGGATGGATTGACATTGCCAAGGTGCTGGGGCTGGTCATTGTCCTGATGAACCACGCGGAACTGTCGGCAGGCGGTGTCAATTATTTCGGCGGCATGTTTTACGTGCCGGTGTTTTTTGTGCTGGCCGGATACACGTTCCGCCTGCGGCCCGGTGAGTCCTTCTCTGCTTTTGCGAAAAAAAAGGCGAAGCGGCTGCTGCTTCCCTATGTGGGATACAATGCCTTCTTCTTTCTGTTCTTTTTTGTAAAAGACCAGCTGCTGGGGGGACAGCCGTTGCGGGAGGCCGGGGTGTCGCTCCTTGGTATTTTGTATTCCCGCAGCTACCTGTATGCCGGGGAAACGGCCGGACAGACGGTGCTCATGCGTACTTTAAACGGCCCTACCTGGTTTTTGACCGGCCTGTTCACGGCACTGCTGGGCTTCTGGATTTTGATGACCTGGGCGAAAGGAAGCCGCAAAAAGCTGATGGCCGGGATGACTGTATGTCTGTGCGCAGCCTGGGGCTTTTCGTTCCTGCCGGTGCTGTTGCCCTGGAGCCTGGATACCCTGTGGTTTCATATGGTATTGCTGGGGGCAGGGGTGCTTCTGCGGGAAAACGATCTGGTCGAAAAGCTGTATCGCTGTCCCTGGAAACTTGTCCTACTGGGACTGCTGTTCCTGTTGCTGTCGGCCCTTTCCGGCAGCGGAAACCTGTCGGTGAGAAGCTATGGCAATCACATGCTGTGTTATCTGGCGGCGGCTTTGCTGGGTTCGGTGCTGGCCATGTTGCTGGCAAAATGGATCGAAAACACCTTCCGGCAGGCCGGAGCGCTCATTGCGTTCGCGGGAAGTCATACCATGGCGGTGCTCTGCCTGCATCTGTTTGTATTTATGCTCATTTCCGGCGGCTATGGGGTGCTGGGCATCGACGGCAGCCGGAATCTGTGGAAGCTATGTGAGATATTGGGCGCTTTTGTACTCCTGGTGCCTTTTTATCGGTGGCGGCCCCTGTCCCGGGAAAAAGGGGACTGGCAGAAAACCGTCTGCGGCCTGCTGCTTCTGGTACTGGTGCTCTGGTCACTGCCGTTGGTGGGAAAGGGCATCGACGTCCGGGATACTGGCTCGTACCTGACCAAATACCGGTATATTTTTGATCCGTCCGTGAAAGTCAATGAGCTCCATTATTTCCTCGGCGAGCTGGCAGGCGGCATCATCTATGCCCTGACGCCGGTACGAAAAGTGCTGGCGCTGAACGTGGCCAGCAGTCTTGTGTACGTGGCGGCAGCGCTGCTGACTGCCTATGTATTGCAAAAAGTGCTCCCCCGGGTGCTGGCCCTGGCCTGTGCCCTGACGGGAAGTTTCTATGGAATTACATGGATCCGGACACTGAACTGGAATGCCTGGACGGTGTTGTTCTTAAGTGCCGGGCTGGCGCTGCTGCTGGCAGGCATGCAGAAAAACAGCCAGAAATGGCTGGCAGCCGCTGGATTTGTGCTGGCCATCAACACCTATTTTCGGATGCCCAATATGCTGTTCCTGGCGCTGATGGCGGTGGTGTTCTGGAAAACACTATTGGATGAGTGGAAACATGTGGGTGCTGCGGAAGAAAATGCATTGGCCATGCCTGATAATGTGGCATCAGCACATCGAGTAATCAATCACGTGCCGGATGGAACCGTGTCAGCTGAAAAAACAGGGGAGGTTAAGATTCGCGCCTTGTTCCGTCCACGTATCTGGTGGGAGGCTCTGAAAAACTGTCGGGGATTTTTCCTGGGGGCGGTGGCCGGAGCAGCAGCAGGCCTGTTGCTGGCATTGATTTTCCTGGGGCCGGATACAGTGCTTCACAATCTGTCGGTATTGACATCTGTGGGCGCCGGTGAAAATGCGGAGAACACCCACAGTATCACCACGGGCATTTATCTGTTCCTGCTGGGCATGAAAGATGGAGCGCTCCTGTGGCTGCGGCTTGGCTGTCTGATGGCAGTGGTGTGGGCAGTTG
>CAKRVL010000154.1 GCA_934408705.1 uncultured Blautia sp.
ATCTACGAGGGGTTGTTTTACGCAATGTCTTCTGTAGCGGCGGCCTTTATTCTGTCGCTGGCGGTGGGACCTCTTGCAGGAAAAATGCTGGGCAGTATGTTCTGGTTCTTTGAGTATCGATTCACCATTCTGCCTGTCCTGCTGACAATTCCGGTATTTCTTCTGCTGGGGTGGCTGATTCCTTGCATGATGTATGACAACGCAGCGAAATGCAGTGTTGTAGAGCAATTAAGGGATGCTCAATAACTGTTAAGCAAAACTCAGCCCTCTGCCAATGAAAAGGCAGAGGGCTGAAAATCTACGGGTTTATATTCCGTCACAGTTTTTAAATAGGTTTCGGGGTTTCCGTTCAAAGCAAGACAACCATCTCGTGTGTTGCACTCCCGCAATCCTGGTATCTTATAAAAATTTCCACGCTTCCACATCAAAAACGCCTCTTGGTGTAATTCTGATCTGCGGAATAACCGGCAACGCCATAAAGGATAGCGTAATAAACGGATCATGACCATCTTTTACGCCCATTTCATGAGCTTTCCGAATCATCCTCTTCAGTGTTTCATTATCTTTTTCAAAGCCATTATCGCTCATCAGACCCATTACCGGCAGGGCAAGGGTGTCAAATACTTTATGATTCTCAACGATCGTGTAGCCGCCCTGGGTGCGGATCAGTTCCCGCACAGCCAGTTCCATATCCTCATCATTATCGCCGATCACAATAATATTGTGGGAATCATGGGATACGCTGGATGCGATTGCTCCACCCCGGATACCAAAACCGCCGATTACGCCACAGCCAATTTTCCCTGTCATCTTATGGCGTTCTACAACTGCAATCTTCTGGTAATCATCATCGGACTGGAATTCACAGGGACCATTCCCTACTTTCAGAGTTCCCTTTCTGGTAGTAATCTGCCCTTCTTCCGCCAAAATCACCGGAAATTCTCCATCTTCTGCTTCCAAATGGAATGCTTCTCTGGAAAAATCAGCCACATGTACCGTATTTTTTAATTCAGGTGCACATTGTTTTATAACAATATTTGCATTTTTATCCACCAAGCACCCTTTATAATAGACATCTTCCACTGCCACAGTAACAAGATCCGAAAGGATCAGCAAATCAGCCTGTCTGCCGGGAGCAATAGCGCCTTTATCCTTCAAGCCATAGCAGTTAGCTGCGTTGATAGTTGCCATTTTAATTGCGGATATCGGATTCATGCCAAGGCGGATGGCTTTTCGCACGTTATGGTCAATATGCCCTTCCCGCTGGATATCCTCAATATGCTTGTCATCTGTGCAAAAGCAGAATCCGTCACCATTCATATGCCGCTGCACCAGACCGCCAACAAGCGCCTCCAGATTACGTGCCGCACTGCCCTCTCGAATCAGAACGTTAATCCCATTGCGTCTTTCCCGCATGGCATAATCAAAGAAACTACACTCATGATCCGTTGCAATCCCAGCCATGGCATATGCCTGAAGATCTCCCTCCTCCAGAAATGGGGCGTGTCCATCCCGGATCCTGCCCTCAAACAGCTCCAGCTTGTCATGCATGGCCTTATCACCCTGCACAACAGAAATACTGTCCATAACCTCTCCAAGGCCGAGAATGCGACTATTATGAAGATAAGGAGCCATATCTTCAGCGGTAAGGGTACATCCGTTATCATCAATGACCGTAGCCGGAACACAGGATGGCATCATCACGTACACATTAGCCTTTACATTCTCTGTCTGTTCCAGAATATAATCAATCCCCTTCAAACCGGATACATTAGCCGATTCATGGGGATCCACAATAAAGGTGGTTGTTCCATGTCTGGAAGCAACTGTTACCAGCTCTGCCGGTGTCACCAGGGTAGATTCCAGATGAAGATGGCTGTCAATAAATCCAGGACATACATACTTTCCAGCCAGGTTCCGCTCTTCCTTTCCGTGAAAGCTTCCAATTCCTGCTATGATCCCATCCTGGATGGCAATATCCCCACGAATGATTTCTTCTGTGAAAACATTCACAATTCTTGCATCCTTCAATACCAGATCTGCGTCCTCCATTCCCCGCGCAATCCTGGAATATTGCTTGTATTTTTCCAAATTCATATGTATCCTCCTTCCATTTTCTAACAATATTTTATTATACGCAAAAATATTTTGATTATTATTTATGATATTAACACTTGCACAGTAAAAATTCAATGTGTATTTTCAGAATTTTCTGTTATACATGCGAGTAATTTTCTGTTATACAAAAAAACACCAGAATGATCTGCCCTAACAAATCACTCCGGTGTCTCCTCACTCACACTTATCTGCTCTGTTTTATTTGTCATCTCCGGTAAGACGCAGGATATCCCTGATCTCATCCACATTCATATCAAGAATGACAGCCAGTTCGTCAATGGTAAATCGATTTTCACCATCATCGTCTGTCAGATCCTTTACCGCTGATTCCAGCTTCTCCACCTTAGCTATCAGGCAGTCGTCCTGGAATTTCTGCTGTGTCTGCTCCTCGATCGCAGAAATGATTCCCTTTCGCAGCTGAAGACGCAGCCAGGCATCATCCTTATGCTGCGGCTCCGGATCAGAAAGAACTGTAAGCAGCACTACATTAGCCTCCTGGATCAGGTCTGCAAGATGAATCTCCGCACAGTTCATGTCAGCTGCCATATTGGCTGCTACAGGCAGATAAATACTGGTAAGCGTAACCTGTGCAATGGCGTCCCCGTCTGCCAGATTTTCAAATAATGTACGAAGCATCTCCTTGCTTACTTCTCTGCTGGTATTTACCTCTGTCAGATATTCCTTCAGATAAGCTTCCTCCTCCGGGGTAAGAGGGACACTGGTTCCCTTTGACTGAGGTTCTGCTTCTCCCGCTTCTGCTGTTTCAGCCTGCCCATTATCATTCTCACCCTCTATCATAATCCCCTGCAGCTTCAGATATTGCAGTATCTTCACCATCTGACTTGTCTCAAGCTCTGTATCTGCAAAATGCTCCCTTATCTGTTCATGTGTGAGAACATTTCCATTCTGTTTCCCAATCTCACAAATATCTCTTAATTTCTCCTGAAACTGAACTACGTCCATAATTTTCCTCCATGCTTCTTTTGCTTCTTTCAACCTATTATAGAACAAAGCGGACAAGTCCGCTTCAAGCTCCCTAAATTCCTCAATCTTTGAGGGACTTGTTGCGCTTTGCGCGCCAGATG
>CAKRVL010000155.1 GCA_934408705.1 uncultured Blautia sp.
TCTTCAATGATCAGAATTCTGCTCATTTCATTGGTACCTCCTGGTATTTTCTAAGTACAAAATACATGATCGTGCCGATTCCAAGTCTGCTGGTAGCCCATACCTTACCACCATGATCCTCCAGGATCTTCTTCACAATGGAAAGACCAATTCCGCTTCCGCCCTTTGATGAATTTCGTGAAACATCAGTACGGTAAAAACGATCAAAAATATAAGGCAGGTCTTTAGGGCCTATACCTTTTCCATTGTCTTCAATCTCAATCTGGATAAAATCACCCACATCTTTAATACGGATCTGAATAATTCCCTTAGGCTTGTCCATGTATTTAATAGCATTGCCTATAATATTATGGATAACGCGGCGGATCTGCTCCCCATCTGCAATTACCATAACATCCTTTTCCACATAGTTAGCGTACACCAACTCAATTTCTCTGGTCTCAAGCTCCAGTCCAACCTCCTCTGCACAGTCTGAGAAATAATCTTCCACATTCAGTTTACTAAAGGTATAAGGAATACGATTGGTATCAATTTTGGAATAAAAAGTCAGCTCATTGATCAGATGATCCATCTCATTTGTCTTATTATAGATAGTGCGGACATATCGGTCCATTTTCTCAGGAGTATCTGCAACGCCATCCATAATTCCCTCAACATAACCTTTTACAGCTGTGATCGGTGTCTTCAAATCATGGGAAATATTACTGATCAGCTCGCGGTTTTCTTTTTCTATAAGACTTTTTTCTTCTGTGGATTCTTTCAGACGACGGCGCATTTCCTCGAAGTCCTGGCATAGCTCAGAAAATTCATCCTTTCCTTCTACATCAAGCACGAAGTCAAGATTTCCCTCTTTTATATTCTGCGTCGCTTTTTTTAATTTAACCAAAGGGACAGCGATGCTGCGATATACCCACAGTCCAACCACCAATGCAACAGAGATCAGAATAACAAATGCACTTATAAACAAATCCTTCGCCATCACATGAACTCTGCCCTGGCTGTCGGCTGAATCAGTTATGGAAATATCATATACTGTTTCATCGCTCTCGGTCACTGCCTGTGCTTTCTGAGCCTGTGACTGACTGAACCCATACAAAGTGGCGGCAAACAGAAGCAGAGGCATAAGAATGATCATGGTAAATCCCAGAATAATTCTTGTTTTTAGCTTCATAACGTTCTATCCTTTTTCTTATTTTGTGGAAATTTCCAACAGCTTCCCTGTCGTATGAAGCTGTTTCACCCGATTTATATAGATGATATGAGTGTCAAAAGGTCTTTTGACACTCATTTGATACCCGGATTGCTACGCAGCTACGCTGCTCCCGCAATCCTCCAAATATTCGAAATCCGCCGATTTACTACGTAAATCGCTACTTTCTCATATTTGGCGTGTCTCAAGTTCAAAAGCCTTATCGTGCAAGCACGAACAGCTTTTTGACCTTTTGACACTGGTATCATATAGATTATAGCATAAAGCTGTATTTTCATCTCTTAATTTTCTATAAAAAAATAAGAACTACAATATAAAAAAGCCTGAGAAAAACTTCTTCAGATACCTGCTCTTTAACTAAATAAATCGCAATATATCATCTTAAGTTTCTCCCAGGCTATATTTTCCTGATTTTACTATGAATTTTTCAGTCTGACACACCCATGACTGACTGATTTTTCATATTTTATGCAAGATATTTCTTCAGATCATCAACCTTATCCAGGTGCTCCCACGGAAGATCTACGTCTGTACGGCCGAAGTGTCCGTATGCGGAGGTCTGTTTGTAAATCGGGCGACGAAGATCAAGCATTTTGATGATTCCTGCCGGACGGAGGTCAAAATTCTCGCGGATGATCTCTACCAGCTTCACATCAGATAATTTCCCTGTGCCAAATGTCTCCACATGAACAGATGTAGGATGTGCAACACCGATTGCATAGGAAAGCTGGATCTCACACTTATCAGCAAGACCTGCCGCAACAATATTCTTTGCAACATAACGTGCTGCATAAGCTGCGGAACGGTCAACCTTTGTACAGTCTTTTCCGGAGAAAGCACCGCCGCCATGACGTCCTGTTCCACCATAGGTATCAACAATGATCTTACGTCCTGTCAGACCACTGTCACCATTCGGTCCACCGATAACGAAACGTCCTGTAGGATTGATAAAGTATTTAGTATTCTCGTCTACCATATCTGCCGGGATAATCTCGTCAAATACATATTTCTTAATATCAGCATGGATCTGCTCCTGTGTAACATCCGGATCATGCTGGGTAGAGCATACAACTGCATCAATACGCTTCGGAGTTCCATTCTCATCGTATTCAACTGTTACCTGTGTTTTTCCATCCGGTCTTAAATATTTCAAAGTACCATCTTTACGAACCTTTGTAAGCTGACGTGCAAGCTTGTGTGCCATGTTGATCGCATATGGCATATACTCCTCTGTCTCATTGGAAGCATAACCAAACTGGATACCCTGATCACCGGCTCCGATAGAATCAAGCTCATCCTCATTCATCTGATTTTCTTTCTGCTCCAGTGCTTTATCAACACCCATTGCAATATCAGATGACTGCTCATCAAGTGCTGTGATTACCGCGCAGGTATCAGCGTCAAATCCGAATTTTCCACGGGTGTAACCGATTTCACGGATTGTCTGTCTTACAATAGCCTGGATATCAACATATGCATTTGTTGTGATCTCACCCATAACAAGAACAAGACCTGTAGTAGTAGCAGTCTCACAGGCAACACGGCTCATTGGATCCTTTTCCATTAAAGCATCCAGGATGGCGTCAGAAATAGCATCACAGATTTTATCCGGATGACCTTCAGTTACAGATTCGGAAGTGAATAAGATTTTTTCTTTGTTTTCCATTCTTTTGTTTTTCCTTTCTTCGATGGAGCAAAAAAAGAACAGCCCGGACAAGCGGACTGTCTTATAAATTACATTTTATATAAACAATCCTCTTATTGTTCGATTACTCGCTCAGGTTGGCACCTTCCTCTCTTTCGAGGGGTTGCCGTGGCTTCATAGATCCTATGTATCTCCACCACTCTGAATAAAAGGCTATTCTTC
>CAKRVL010000156.1 GCA_934408705.1 uncultured Blautia sp.
GCCATTGCAAATTCAAATCCATCTTCTCTTGGCGCATCCTGCATCTCATTTTCCATCCAGGTTCCGTTTGTGATAAAAGCAGCTTTTCCAAGCATCATCTCAGTCTGGGATTCTGTATGGTTCATACCAACAGTTCCCTCTAACAGATAACCTTTATCAGCAATCTCTTTAATATGACTTAAAGCCTTTAACACACCTTCATTATTAAAGGAACCTTCTTCATAATTGGCAATCTTGGTAAGGGCTTCTTCACCGCACTCATTTGCAATTGCCGGCCAGAGCATTTCTTCCATATATCCCGGATAAATTCCCTGATATGTGAAGAGTGCACGTCCGTCAATCTCTTTTACCTTGTCGCCAACTGCAAAGAACTCATCCCAGGTCTTCGGCACTTCCAGGTTATTCTCATCAAAGAACGTCTTATTGTAAATCAGTCCCTGTGGTCCGCTGTTAAATGGTGCCAGATAAATTTCATCATCTCCGTATGGTGCACACTTTGTGCTGGAAAGAATTCCGTCTGTAATGTCATCGCGAAGAGTACCGGTTCCGGCATAGTTTTCTCCGTCAAATACATCGTCCAGATTTAAAAGTGCATGTTCTTTAATCAAAGAAAGAATTACGCCGTCCTCACCACCATCGTTGAGGCAGATAAAATCCGGTGCATTTCCAGCTACAATCTGTGGACGGATAATATCACCGATGGTCGGACTGATGGTCATATTTACCTTAACGCCCTCATGGCTCTCTTCAAATAGCTCTACCATCTGGTTCCAGTAAGCATCTCCGTATCCCCCCTGGAAAATGGCAATGTTCAGTTCCTGTTCTTCTGCCTCTGCAAATGCAGTAAGCGGGGAAAGCACTGTGGCTGCGCTCATAGCAAGGATCATAGCAGAAGCTGCAAATCTTTTTTTCATAGGTTGTTTCCTCCTTCTTATTGGCTTTTTATTACGTTTGTCTGATGAACTTATTATATCCGGAAAAGCATTTGTGGTAAATTAACAAAACGTTCCTTATTATGGAGCATTCTCTTGTCAATAATATATGATATGGATTTTCTTGCATCATATATGTACAATCTTTTTCTATTTGCGTTTCAGATGGATTATCCTGTCCTTTTCTTGTATAATAAAAAATACCAGAGGAGTACGCTCTAAGAAATGGGGAAAACAAATGGAAAAAAGACGACGTTATCAGGGATTTCGTAAATTCAGCATTAAAACCAGGCTTGTGATCGCCCTCCTATTGATTTCCATTCTACCATTGGCAGGTATCAGTGGCTATTCCTTTCACATATTTTCAGTGGCGCTTCGTGAAAAGCTCTCCGCTTCCATTTCACAGACCCTTTCCATGATCAATCTGAATATGGTAAGTGAAGTCGAGAAATATCAGTATCTGTGTGGTTCCATCTGTATCAGCCAGGAAATCAAGGAAGGTCTTCTGAAAAAAGATATGACTGATATGGAAAAGAATCAGGCAATTACCGAGATCCAGCAGATGATCCGGAGCAAGATCATTTACCCTGCTCAGGCTAAAAATATTACGGTGTATGATACAGACGGAAATATTTTTTACGATCTTGGATATGACGGATTTTATCCAGAAGATGTAGACATGATCCTGACACGGCTAAAAAATGAAGATCAGGATGTATGGGCGTATGCTCACACATACCGCGACCGGGACATTTTGGTGCTTGGACGACGGATTTATGAACAGTACTCCAAGAGCCGTGTGATCGGATATACCCTTATTTCCATTGACGAAAAAATCTTTTCCAAAACTGTGTTAGAACCCGTTGGACTGGCAGACTCTTCTAATATTATGTATATGAACATGGATGGTATGGTACTCTCCTCCTGGGACCGGAATGTGTCCCTTGGGCAGACTGTGGAGCCTGAGCTTCTGGAAAATATCCAGGAAAAGCTTCCTGCCCGAAAAGCTTCTTTCAGCATCCATAAAGACGGGGAGGAACAGCTGGTTACTTATATTTTTAATAAGAATCTGAATCAGCTTTTCGTATATACCATGCCTTATCACTACATTAATTCAGAGGTTTATGTGATGCTCCGCAGGATCCTGATCGTAGCCTTTTTACTGGTGGTACTGTGTATTGGGATCGTGGCAATGGTTTATCTTGGGATTACTTCCCCGATCAGAAGTATGCTGGATTTCTGCAAGGAATTATCCCGGGGAAATCTGTCTGTGCGTATTTCTGATAAACATAAAGATGAGCTTTCTGATCTGTCGAAAAGTATGAACCATATGGCTGATACTATCCAGCATCTGATGGAACAGCAAAAAGACCAGGAAAAGAAAAAAAGAGAAATGGAGCTTCAGATGCTGCAATACCAGCTGAACCCTCATTTTCTTTTCAATACCCTAAACAGTCTCCGGTTTGTAGCTGCCATGCATAAAGACCAAATCGTAAGTGATGGTATCCAGGCACTTAGCAGCCTGTTACAAAATACCCTTACCAATAAAAACGAATACATTACCATCAAAGAAGAACTGGAAAATCTGGAGAATTATTTTTCCATTCTCCGGATCCGGTATGCCGGAAGCTTTGAATATTCTTTTCATGTGGAAGACGACGAGCTTCTCACCTGCCTTGTTCCTAAGCTGATCCTGCAGCCTCTCGCAGAGAATTCTGTTATGCATGGTTCTTCCGATGATGGTTCTATAATGGAAATTCAGATTACTTTGTGGGAGGAAAATGGACATATCGTAATAGAGCTTAACGACGATGGAAAAGGATTTGAGGTTACCCAGGAATCCCTGGCACCTCATAAAGAGCGAAGAAAGATTGGCATTTCAAATGTAAATGACCGAATCCAGCTGAATTTCGGCAGAGAATACGGTCTGCACATTGACAGCCATCCAGGAGAAGGAACCACCTGCACTTTAACTTTACCACGCCTTGAGCAGGTTTAAAAAATTTTCCGCTGTTTGAAGAAAGGACAACAAATGTACAACATACTTATTGTAGACGATGAACCAATTGTAAAAATCGCACTTCGCTCTATC
>CAKRVL010000157.1 GCA_934408705.1 uncultured Blautia sp.
ATATTAAGAAGAGCAGCCTTACTTTTGCCCCGGAAGCTGGTTCCCAGAGACTTCGTGATGTAATTAATAAAGGGCTTACAGAGGAAGTGATCCTTCACGGTGCAAAGGAAGCTTTTGTTGGCGGATGGAATCGTGTAAAGCTTTATTTCATGCTTGGTCTTCCTACTGAGACAGAAGAAGACATGAAGGGAATCGCTCATCTGGCAGAGCGCATTGCAGAAGAATATTACGATACCGTTCCCAAGGAAAAACGTCATGGAAAGGTACAGATCGTAGTCAGCACTTCCTTCTTTGTTCCTAAACCATTTACTCCATTCCAGTGGGCTCCCATGTATACGGAGCAGGATTTTATTGACAAGGCAAAAGTGGTAAAAGAAGAGATTCGCGCACAGCTGAACCAGAAGAGTATTAAGTACAACTGGCATGAACCAGATGTAACCACACTGGAAGGCTTCCTTGCAAGAGGTGACCGCCGTGCTTCAGAAGTTATCTTAAAAGCATACGAAAAAGGTGCTCTTTATGATGCCTGGTCTGAAAGCTTCCGCTATGACATCTGGAAAGAGGCTTTTGCGGAAACAGGAATTGACATTGAATTCTACACTCTCCGTGAGAGAAGCACAGATGAAATTCTTCCATGGGATTTCATAGATGCAGGTGTTACCAAAGAGTTCCTGATCCGTGAGTGGAAACAGGCAAAAGGCGAAGTGGTTACACCAAACTGCCGTCAGAAATGTGCAGGCTGCGGAGCAAGACGTTATGAAGGAGGCGTATGTTATGAAGGTAAGAATTAAATTCACAAAAGAAGGGCCTATGAAATTCGTAGGACATCTTGACACCATGCGCTACTTCCAGAAAGCAATTCGCCGCGCTGAGCTTCCGATCGCTTTTTCAGGAGGTTACAGCCCTCATATGATCATGTCCTTTGCTGCCCCTCTTGGAGTGGGCGTTACCAGCACAGGTGAATATTTTGATATGGAGCTTACGGTTACGATTCCAACCGATGAAATCTGTCAGCGTCTTAACAGCCAGATGGTAGATGGTATTCGTGTTTTAAGTGCCCGTCAGGTGGAAGATGGAAAAGCCAGCAAGGCAATGTCCCTGGTGGCAGCAGCTGATTATCTGGTAGAGTTCCGCCCTGGAAAAGCACCAGCAGATGGATGGCAGACAAGAATTACGGAATTTTTAAAGCAGCCAGAGATTCTTGTTAAAAAAGAAACAAAAAAAGGCGAAAAACAGGTAGACATCAGACCTTTTATTTACAAAATGAATTTACAGAACGACAATCGCATTTTCTTAAGTCTTGCTTCTGCAAGTGCTAACTATACCAAACCAGATGCGGTAATTAATGCATTTACCAGCTGGCTAGGACAGGAGCTTCCGGAATTTGCCTGCATGATTCATCGCCTGGAAGTATATGCGGATCTGGGAAATGAGAAAAAACATAAATTTGTATCATTGGAATCCCTTGGCGTGGAAGTTCAATAGATTTAAAACAGGTGAATCAAGTGACTAAATTAATCATAACAACCATGGAGCTTGGCGGGAACAAATGTCATGTTTGTGCAATCGAGGAAGAAGGTCAGATCATGGAGCTTCGCCTGGAGGCAGCATCCCGCCAGTCCATTCTTGGAAATATTTATGTGGGACAGGTGGAAAATATCGCTTCTAATATTCAGGCGGCATTTGTTCTCATTGCACCTGGAGTGCGCGGCTATTTTCCCCTTCAGGAAACAGAACAGGTTATTTATGCCTCTGGGAAAGCACCTGGCAGTCCCTTACGGCCCGGTGATCAGATTCTGGTGCAGGTAAACCGTGATGCTATGAAGGGGAAGCTTCCTGCACTTACTGCCAACTTAAACTTTACAGGTAAATATCTGGTGCTTACCACAGGAGAAAAAAAGTTCGGTCTTTCCGGCAAGCTCTCTGGTACGGAGCGTCACACTTTATCTGGTTGGCTGGAAGCAGAGGCGTCACGTCCGGATAAAGAATATGGCCTGATTGTCCGCACTAACGCAGCCCAGGCAGAAAAGACAGAAATCCTTCAGGAGCTTTCCTATCTGAAAGCTTTGTATGAAAAAGTTGCTGTTAATGGCAAAAGCCGTACATGCTTCAGCCTTCTTTATGAAACGGAGCCGGTTTATCTTACTGCACTTCGTGATATTTACAGCGAGAATCTTGCGGACATTGTAACAGATGATCCTGAAATTTTTCAGCAGATTACTTCCTATTTGCGAGAAACAAGCCCAGAGGAAGAAGGCAAGGCTCGTTTTTATCAGGACAAGCTTCTTCCATTATATAAGCTTTCCCGGCTGGAAAGTGCTTTGGAGGAAGTACAGAAGGAAAAAATCTGGCTGAACAGCGGAGGCTTCGTTGTGATCCAGCAGACAGAAGCTTTTGTTTCCATTGACGTGAACAGCGGGAAATTTACCGGGAAGAAAAAAGCTGAAGAAACTTATCGTAAGATCAATCTGGAGGCGGCCAAGGAAATTGCCAGACAGCTGAGGCTTCGTAATCTGTCCGGAATCATTCTTATTGATTTTATCAATATGGCAAATCCGGATCACAATGACGAGTTGTTTCATGTTCTTCAGAAATATTTGCGGAAAGATCCGGTGAAATGTAAAGCTGTGGATATTACACCACTGCATATCCTGGAAATGACACGTAAGAAGGTCAGAAGACCAGTTATAGAGGAAATCAGACAGATAAAGTCAGGAGAGAGGATTTCAGAATCGTAACGTGTAATTTCAGAAACACATGAAAATCCTCAGCAAAATTATGAACATAAAAAATACAAAATATTTTCCAAAACCTCTTGACGAAATCAAAACTCCCTGTTATTATAATTGAGTATGCCGCACAAAGAGGTTTAAGAACCGTAAGGTCACCATATTTGGCGAGTAAAGTCTATAGGAGGTGCCACAAATGTACGCAATTATTGCAACAGGTGGTAAACAGTACA
>CAKRVL010000158.1 GCA_934408705.1 uncultured Blautia sp.
GAAAATGAAGGAATCATGATCACTTCGGATTACAATTTTATTGATGTGGATTTCTTTGTAGAATATCGAATTTCAGAACCTGTAAAATATCTTTACACCTCTGAGCAGCCGGAAGATATTTTAAAAAATATTGCGCAAAGCTGTATCCGAACTGTGATAGCAAGCTATAACGTGGATGAGGTTCTGACCACCGGAAAAGGAGAAATCCAGAGCAAGATCAAAGAGATGATTTTGAATCAGATGGAGGAACAGGATCTGGGAATTCAGTTGGTTAACATAACAATACAGGATTCCGAGCCGCCTACTGAAGAAGTGATGAAAGCATTTAAAGAGGTGGAAACTGCGAAACAGGGAAAGGAAACGGCGCTTAACAATGCCAACAAATACAGGAACGAAAAGCTTCCCGAAGCGCAGGCCCAGGCAGACCAGATTATTCAGGATGCGGAGGCACAAAAACAGGTGAGGATCAATGAGGCAGAAGCTGAGGTGGCAAGATTTAATGCAATGTATGAGGAATATGTAAAGAATCCTGAGACCACAAAAATGCGAATGTTCTATGAAACCATGGAAGATGTGTTACCTGGTATGAAGATTGTGATTGACAACGGAAGCGGCGTGGAAAAGATATTGCCGCTGGATTCTTTTGCTGGAGACTGGAAAATAGCAGACGATACAAATGAAGAAACTAAGTGAAGTTAAGATAAGTATCTGACAGAAAGGATAAAAAAATTATGAAAATGAAAAAAGCTGCACTTATAACTGGCATTCTCGGAGCAGTAATAATCGGCTCTTCTATAACTATAACACAGCAAAATGAATACAAGCTGATTCGTCAGTTTGGTAAAGTTAACAGAGTGATCTGCGAACCGGGAATCAGCTTTAAAATTCCGTTGATAGAAAGGACGCAGTCTTTACCAAAGGAAACGTTGCTATATGATTTGGAAGCATCTGATGTGATTACCAAGGATAAGAAAACCATGATTAGTGACAGCTATGTTTTGTGGAGAATCACAGATCCCCTTAAATTTGCACAGACTTTGAACTCTTCTTTGGAAAACAGCGAGAGCCGAATTAATACGGCCGTATATAATGCCACAAAAAATGTGATCAGCAGTCTTTCCCAGGACAGAGTGATCACAAGCCGTGACGGAGAATTATCGGATATGGTGATGGAAGCCATTGGAGATAATATGGAACAATATGGGATAGAGCTGATTAAATTTGAAACAAAGCAGCTGGATCTGCCGGACGATAATAAGGCAGCTGTGTATGAGAGAATGATCTCAGAGCGTGATAATATTGCTGCTACATATAAAGCAGAAGGCGATTCAGAAGCAAAAGTAATCCAGAATAAGACAGATAAGGAAGTGACTATTCAGATTTCAGATGCGAAGAAGAAGGCTGAGATTTTGAAGGCAGAAGGGGAACAGGAATATATGAAAATTCTTTCCCAGGCTTATGGGGAAGATGAGAGAAGAGAATTTTATTCCTTCGTAAGAAGCCTTGAAGCTCTGAAAACTTCTATGCAAGGAGAAAACAAGACCGTTATTTTGTCATCTGATTCCCCTATTGCTCAGATTTTTGAGGGAAAATAATAAAAATTCTTGCATCTGCCAGCTTTGACGTATATCATATGTAACATAAGGAGTGACCAAAGATGGCGATAGTAAGAAAACACATATATTTTTCCGGGCAGGTGCAGGGCGTTGGATTTCGTTACCGTGCAAAAAATGCGGCGAGAGCCAATGATCTTACAGGCTGGGTAGATAACCTGTGGGATGGAAGAGTAGAAATGGAAGTACAGGGGGAGCTTTCCGGAATTGAGCGTATGATCCAGGAAATCGAGATGGGAAGCTTTATCCGGATTGAGAATTATCAGATGGAAGATCTGCCTGTGGATGAAAGCGAGTGGAGCTTTTATTCGAAATGAAAAGGGATGCCAGGGACGAATGAGAATTTTGTTCCTGGTATTTTTATGATACCAGGGTCAAAAGGTCATTCCCCACCTGTGCTTGCACAAAGGCGGGGGCTTTTGCCCCAACATCATTTTTGTGTAAATACAAGAGAAATATATTTGCTTTGTTTTGAAAAAAACAGGATTGACAATATAAAATATTCACCTTATAATTAGTTCGCACACGAACAGTTCGCACACGAACAGTTTGCACATGAACAGTCCGAACTCGAACAGTTTAGAGGCGAAGATATGAAAGAAGGAAAATATGGAGAAAAAGAAGAAATTTGGTCCTGATGGGTGCTGCGGGGCTGAACGGCACATAGGATATGAGATTCGTATTCTTAATCAGGTAATTGGACGTCTGGTGAATTCATATCAGTCTAAGGTGGATGAAAAAGCCGGAATTAACCGTATGCAGGGATGGATCATTGGTTATCTGTACCGGCATTCAGAAGAAGATGTTTTCCAGAAGGATGTGGAAGCAGAGTTTCAGATAGCACGTTCCACTGCGTCAGGAATCCTTCAGGCAATGGAGAAGAAAGGGCTTATTACCCGGGAATCTATTCCCAGAGATGCAAGACTGAAGCGTCTGGTGCTTACAGAAAAGGGAATGGAATTTCAGATGGAGATCATGGATAATTTTGATCGGATCCAGAAGGTGTTAAGGTCTGATATCCCTCAGGAAAAAATGGAATGCTTCATGGAGGTGCTGGACATGATCCGGGAAAATGCACAAAGAGACTGCAGCCTGCGTGATGAAACCTAAGATAAGCCGGCGGACTGCCGGAAAAGTCAGCACAAGTAAAAAGAAAAACAAAAAGAAAGGGGAGAACCTGATGATAAAGACATTACTTGCCCAGGTAAAAGAGTTTAAGAAGGCCTCCTTCCTCAC
>CAKRVL010000159.1 GCA_934408705.1 uncultured Blautia sp.
AATCTGTGTCATAACTGTCATGATAATTGACCTCCTCGTGTTTTAACATTTGTAATGTCACTGCATTTCACAGAGACCTTTGATAAATATTTCACTACCAACGGCAGCTTATTTCGCCTCCACGTCAGAACGGAAAGGCTCGAATTTTCTTCCGCTTCCTTTGTAGAAACGGCTGAACATCTCGTAATACTCAAGTCTCAGTACCTGAATACCAACGATTAGTCCTTCAAGAGCACATACGAAAATATTTCCAAGAACAATTGCTACCCAGTTCGGGTTTCCGTTCTCCGCACCTGCCAGCATCAGCACAACCTGCATCATAGCTGCATGGCTGACTGCATAAGCTCCGATACGCACAAAGGAAAGTGTGTTGGAGAAGTAGCTCAGCAGAACCTCGAACATTTCGAAGAATCCCTGGACAATAAACATTCCTGCGCCTCCGTCAAATGCCTGCGGTTTCTTTTCCACAAGGTTTGTAAGAGGCTCCTTCAGGAACATTACAAGCAGCGGAAGGATAAACATAATACAAAGAACGATACCTCCCGGAAGCTTATGACCTGTCATAAACAAAGCAAGTACAACAACCGCAGAGCCGTAGAATACAAGACCTGCAACAGAGTTTGTATCAAACCATGCCTTCTCTGTATCCTTTGCTTTCAGGGAATTAATAATATTAAAAATCATACACAGAAGAATAATTCCCATACCAAAGCCGATGGCAATAATAAATACGGTGTTCAGTTTTCCAATAAAAGGCACCTCCATCATGGCATCCATAGGACGCAGCCAGATAGGCTCTATCAGATCCTCAAATCCGAAAAAGCTGCCGAACATGAAGCCAAAGAAGGTAGAAAAGATTCCGGCACAGCTGATGATTCCTGCAAGATCAATATGCTTGAACTTGTAAAGAAGGAATCCTCCGATCAGTAAAACCAGTCCCTGACCGGCATCTCCAAACATTGCTCCGAAAATGAAGGAATAAGTAAGGGCAATAAACCATGTAGGATCCATCTCTCCGTAAGCCGGAAGGCCATACATTTTGGTGTACATTTCGAATGGCTTGAAAAGCTTTGGATTCTTCAGCTTGGTAGGTGGTGTTTTGTGTGCATCCTCCTGCTCGTTCTCATCGATCAGGCAGAAAATGCGGGAATCTCCTGAAATATCACTCTGGAAATTCTTGGCATCCTTCTCTGTCATCCATCCGCAAAGAATGTAGAACGGTTCCTTCGGCTTATAATCAGCTGCATCCTCTGTATTGTTATCTCCATGTGTGCAGGCTGCCAGCTTACGGATATCAAAGTTCCGTGAAAACTGGGAAAGTGTCAGCTTTGTGGAAACAATATCAGATGCATATTTTTTAAAGAAAGCTTTTCTTGCCGCCTTATTTGCGTCCAGGTCAGCAACTGTATTCTTGTACTGTGTCTCAAGAGCTGTAAAAGCAGCCTTGGCAGTTCCATCATACTGATCCGGCACAAAAATCTTTTCAAAGTGCATAGCAGAATATACGGCATGGATCCGCTGTGCTTCATGAGCGGGAACGAAATAAATTCCCCAGATATAACGGTCATCCTCGTCACATTTAATGAAAATCGTATCCAGATTATCATAAATGTAGGTTTTAAATTTTTCGAAATAGTCTTTCTCGATCCGTCCAAAACGATAATGAATATAACGCATCTTCAGGATTGACTGCACATCAAAGTTTACACTTCGGAAAGGATAGATGATACGAAGTGATTCTGAGAGAGAATCACGTTTCTCTTCCAGCTCCTGGCGTGTCTTATTAAGAACATCCGCCTCAGCTTTGATCTGCTGTACTAAAGAGAGAGCTTTTTCGATTGGAAGCTTCTTCGCAGAAGCCTGCTCCGGGTTCTCAACCTCTTCATAGAAGCTTCCGATTGTGCTTAAAGCTTCTTTATAAGGATTGATTTCAAGGTAAGGAGAAAGATTCTTCACATCTGTAAGCTCAGTAAAAGCGTTCTCCAGATGAATCTCATACCGGCTGAGATAATTATTTACAACTCGGTCGATATCCTCTCTTGGCCCGGTAATGCTGACAAATTTCATTTTCTCAATCACATTGCTACCTCCGGGTTACTAATTATTGTGAACATAACGCATTGCCTCGTCCGGATCCACCTGGTAACGCACACACTCCAGAGCAATAGTCAGACGATTCACCTCATGTTCCTTGTGATAAAGATAAGAATACAAAACAGCTACTGAATAAGGATCCTTGCGAGCCTCTTTCTCAAGCACGGTACGAAGCAGATTATTATAAAGCTCCTCCATAGAGATCAGGTTCAGCTGCTGATATTTCCTGCCGTACCAGGTACGGGAAAAGATCTGCTCACCTTCTTCTTTACTGGTAGCTTCCACCAGAGCTGTGATTTCTTCTTTCTTCAGTTTATAATTCACTGGAATCAGCTGTGCATAGATAGCCGCCGGCTCCATTTTGTAATAACGCTTGGATCGCAGGATAAACTGCAGATTCAGCATATCGAACTTCTCACCATAAGCCTTGGTGATCTCATCCAAGTCATTTCCCTTAAATAATTTCTTACGGACACTCCAGATCTGATTAAAATAATAAAGATCAAGAGCCATTCCATAATCAAATAAAAGCCCATTGCCGTTCTCATATACACTCTGAAGAGGAGCATAGAATTCATTGCCCTTCAGGGCTGTCATGAACTCATCCATATTTCCGGCACCTGCCACTCTGTCAATATCCAGCTTGGAATGATGCAGGAAAAAGTCGCGGTAAGGACTCATATCCACAGGATT
>CAKRVL010000160.1 GCA_934408705.1 uncultured Blautia sp.
CCAATACATGCAAATGGATCTCTGGTAAAATAAAGATTGGGAATCGGATCCAGAAGAAACTGGCTTTCTGTATTCAGGTGACTGACCAGCGGGCCTTTTGTTCTTATTTTCAATTCTTCATCCCGCACACCTGACATAACTTTCATCACCAGTTCTTTTTCATCGGGAATCTCCAGCAGGAATGATGCCAGATTTTCTTTCACTCTTTTGTCGTTTACATCCCCTTCTTCGATAAACTGGTCAATAAACTTTTTCTTTAATTCCGTATTGTTTTTCAAAACTTCTGCCATTAGGTCTTCCAGATATGCTACTTCAACTCCCTGCTCTCGCAAAATACCTGCAAAAAGATCATGTTCGTTCTGAGCAGCTTTAAGATATGGAATATCGTCAAACAACAGACGTTCCAAATCTCCCGGCACAAGATGCTCCAGTTCTTTTCCCGGTCTGTGAAGCATTACTTTTTTCAGTTTTCCAATTTCACTTTTTACCTGTATTGCCATTGCTCTCCTCTCTTTCTGGTTTATTTTGTCATATAATCATCTTAATACGGATTCACAAAAGTCTCAACCTGTTTCTGCATATTAATATACAATATTAATATATTTCTGTTGATATATTTCAGACAACAGAAAAAGGGAGCATATCAGGAAATAGACTGAACGGTTATTTTTATCGTATCATTCTACCCTGGAAATAACAGTCGGCAGATCTGCTGAGTTTTTATTTTTCAATTTTCTTTTTTGCGAAAAGATGATATACTGATACAAGATAGTCCGAAAGGCGGTGAGCTCACACAATGAGGCTTATTCGAGATAACTACTCGATGCAGTTGTAAATCTGGCAACAGATTGTATCGAGGTTAATTTTTGAT
This sequence comes from uncultured Blautia sp., assembly GCA_934408705.1. GTDB lineage: Bacteria > Bacillota > Clostridia > Lachnospirales > Lachnospiraceae > Blautia_A. The sequence continues at coordinate 872 of CAKRVL010000160.1, forward strand.
GTTGTCAGTTGGCTGCACTTATCATTGATGTATTGAACAAGCATATTAAGATAGGAGTAGTTACAATGAATGAACATGAATTGATAAGCATTTGGAAAAAAGAAGAACGTGCGGCACATATCCACGGATGGGATTTCTCACACATCGCAGGAAGATATACTGAAGAAACGGACTTGCCCTGGGATTATAGGCATATCATACTGGATTACTTAAACCCGGAAATGAAACTGCTGGATATCGATACCGGAGGCGGTGAATTTCTGTTATCCCTCCACCATCCTTATGGAAAAACAAATGCCACAGAAGCCTATCCGCCCAATGTTCAGCTATGCCAGGAAACCTTACTTCCTCTTGGAATTGATTTTCGTGCCGCCGACGGAAAGGATCCGCTACCATTCGGTGATTCTGAATTTGATATTGTGATCAACCGCCACGGTGATTTCAATGTGGAAGAAATACACCGCGTTTTGAAATGCGGAGGGATTTTTATCACCGAATAGGTTGGCGCAGAAAATGACCGTGAACTGGTAGAGCTTCTCTTAGGAAAAACCAAGCTTCCATTTCCAAAACAGTATCTGGATATCGTTCACAAACAATTTCATGATACAGGTTTTAATATTTTGGACGCCCAGGAATGCTTCCGTCCGATCAAGTTTTTTGATATAGGTGCACTCGTCTGGTTTGCACATATTATAGAGTGGGAATTTCCCAACTTCTCTGTAGATTATTGTAAAAGCAGCTTGCTGCATGCACAACGGATTTTAGCGCAAAACGGCTGCATTGAAGGACGAATTCATCGTTTTTTATTAGTCGCACGCAAATCTAAATAGAGCGTAAAACTTAAGGGTGAAGATGCTTTTACACGTCTTTACCCTTGTGTTTTCCCCTTCTCAAATTCTCCATTACCCAGGCAAAGGCTCTTGCTGTCCGCAAGTCCGTGTCTTTAAAATGGCCTCCCGTATTCCACTCCAGTGTGCATCGTATTCCTTCTTCATTCAGCCATGCATATGCCTGCCGTATGCAATTACCTACCTGTGCCATTACGGAATTTCTGGTCTTTTCCTCTTTATCTCCAAGACTCAGATAAATACAGTCACTTTGTATCCTCTGCCCTTTGAGGTATTCTAAAAATCCCGGAAACCAGATGGAGGGGGAAGCTGCTGCAATACCAGCGAAACAATCAGTCTGACTTGCCGCCCACAGAGCAAATAATCCAGCCATGGAATAGCCGCCAATACAATAGTATTTATTTGTATCCGCACATAGCTTTTTGATCACTTCCAATGTGTTTTTTGCGCCATTGCCAAATTCTTTCTTTCCAAATACCGCCGCTGCATTCCAAGGGGACAAATCTTGATTCCAGTTATTCACTTTCACTGCTATTAACTGGAACTCCATATCTGTTAGTCTTCGAATTTCCATAATCTCACGTTCTATCCCAGGAAGATCATGTTCTCCCACCATCTGAATCAGAACAACAGGTGTCTGACTACTTCCATATTTATAGATATCCATCGTTTTATCATCCATCTGACAAGAAATCTTCCTTTCTTTCAGCCCGGTTACATCACATTTTCAGGAAAAGAAAAAACTTCTGTTTTGCTTCGGCAAACTAGAACTTTTATTTCTGTTGCCATACCATTACATAATCTTTTTCCCCAGTGGCTTCATCCAGACCACTATACTGAATTTTAATTGATATAATAGAAAAACAATCTTGTCTTTGCCTTGTTCTAGAGCGTGTTTGAAAAAGGCTTTCTGCAAGATGTGCGTCACAATTTGTGGGAGATTTTGCCCGGATGAGGGCGT
>CAKRVL010000161.1 GCA_934408705.1 uncultured Blautia sp.
GATTCCCGAGTGGCCAAAGGGGACAGACTGTAAATCTGCTGGCAATGCCTTCGAAGGTTCGAATCCTTCTCCATCCATACTAACAGAAATTCCCGGACATTCTGCCCGGGAACTTTTTTTATACTTTTATGCTCATATTGGGGGCGGGTCCCAAGGTCATTCCCCCACCTTTGTGCAAGCACAGGTGGTTTCAGACCTTTTGACCCTGGTATCATCATTTTATTCTTCTGTGAAAATAACCGGATTCTCGCATTTGTGATACAGTACCATGGCACCAAATGCAGGCATAGGCACATTGATCACACCGGCCTTAGCCGTATACTCATATTCCTCTGTGGTATATCCATCCCGATATGACAGCATGATTCTCTTCAGCACTGAATCCTTCAGCCTGCTGATACCAGTCTTCCATACCTCAATCTCAACTTCACGATCCTCATTTCGGTTATTCAGGATCACTATCATTCTCTCAGCATGGGAAAACCTTCCGAAACAAAGTCCCTGATAATCATTCCATAAGAATACTAATGATCCATTGCTAAGGAACTTATACTGTTTATGGATTCTGATCATATCTCTGTGGAATGCGATCATCATCTGATCCTCATGCCCCCATGGATATGTTCTTCTGTTATCCGGATCCGTAAAGCCACAGACACCGGCTTCATCTCCATAATAAACAGTAGGTGCCCCTGGCCATGTCATCTGTACCACAACACCCTCACGCATAACTGCCGGATTAACATTCTGGGAAGCCGCCTCAGCCCCTGCATAGGAAATCCTTCCCACACGGCGGTTGGTTCTTGTCAGGAATCTGGAATGGTCATGATTTGACAGCTCGTTCATGGATGTGTAAAGAGCTGACATATGAAGAGCCCTCATATGAGTCTTCATAGCCCCGATAAAGGCATCACTGTTTCCATAAAGATCATCCCTGCACTCATCGCTGTGCTTCTCCATTCCTGTAAGGAACCAGGTCAGAGGCTCCATAAAGGCATCGTAGTTCATAACTGTATCCCATTCATCACCCTGCAGCCAGCTCTCCGGATTGCCGTAATGCTCTGCAAGGATAATAGCATTTGGATTTGCCTCTTTTACTGCTTTTCGGAAATCCTTCCAGAACTGATGGTTAAATTCATTGCTGTGACCAAGATCTGCTGCCACATCCAGTCTCCAGCCATCTACATTATACGGCGGAGATACCCATTTTTTTCCCACTTCAAGAATCTTGTCATAGAGATCTCTGGAAGCTTCGTAATTCAGCTTTGGCAAAGTATCATGTGTCCACCAGCCATCATAAGTAGGATTATACGGCCAACGGTTTTCATCATAAAAATTGAAATAATATCTGTACGGACTGTCAGCTGAGATATAGGCACCCTTCGGATAACCCTCCTGATTCTCATAAATCCGTTCTCTGTCCATCCATTTGTTAAAAGATCCACAATGGTTAAATACACCATCCAGGATCACCTTCATGCCTCTCTTATGGATTTCCTCCACAAGTCTGGCAAATAACTCATTACTTGCCTCCAGATTTCGTTTATCAGTCACACGCTTGATAAATTTCTGCGCATGGGCATTCTCCCTGTCACCTTCATTCAGAAGGCCACCCTCCATATCTTCCACGATCTTGCCATAATGAGGATCCACATATTCATAGTCCTGGATATCGTACTTATGGTTACTTGGAGAAACAAAAATAGGATTCAGGTAAAGCACCTCTACTCCCAGGTCCTGAAGGTAATCCAGCTTATCCAGAATTCCCTGCAGATCACCGCCATAAAATTCACGGACACCCATAACTGCAGGAACCTTTCCCCAGTCCCTGACTCTGGAGGTCATATCTCCAATATAAAAATACTCACGATCCTCCACATCATTTGTAGGATCTCCGTTACAGAAACGATCCACAAAAATCTGATACATAACAGCGCCCTTCGCCCACTGCGGTGTATCATAATCGGGATAAATTTCAAATTCCAGACGTTCCTCATGATTCATAGAAACACCCTGATAATTATAGTAAAGGGTTATCCATCCATAAACGATCTCAAAATGATACCGAATGATCTCCTCTCCCATCATAATGGAAGTTTCATAATAATCGAATCCATTTGATTTGGCGCAACGCTCCATCTGCTGACGCTGTCCATCATAAACAAGATAAACCATATCTACATTATTACGCTTAGTACGGAAACGGATACGGACTTTATCTCCTGCTTTGGGATTTGACGGACAACGATAATAATCAGAGCCATCGCTAAACAATGCTTCTGTATTCAAAACCGGTCTCATATTTAACATATATTGCATTTTTTTCATTATATCTGCATTATTACAATCCATAACATCCCTCTTTCATATAATTAACGCCCTAAACTTTATTTTAACTGAAATAAACCATTTCCACAACAGCTAAAATTCGGCTTATTCTCCAAACTTCCACCCAGCTTACCGACGATTTCACCAATTACCCTTTAGCAGATCAGTAATTACCAGATTTCTATCGCCTGTCCCCTTAACGTAAAAAAGACAGCCAGTAAAAGCTGTCTTTTTTGGAGAAGGTATTTCTTCTTATGGGGTGTAGCAAAAACTATATAATGTATTGGGGGGTTT
>CAKRVL010000162.1 GCA_934408705.1 uncultured Blautia sp.
CTCCCAGAACCAGGAGAATATTGGAAATACAATACCAAGGAGGAAAAGATAATCATGAGTGAAAAAATCAGAGTTTTACTGGATGAGGATACTGTGGAGAAGCGCATCTGTGAAGTTGCTGCCCGGATCAGTGAAGATTACAAGGGTAAAGAAATCCACATGATCTGCGTTCTTAAGGGCGGAGTATTTTTCATGTGTGAGCTGGCAAAGAGAATCACAGTACCGGTGACTCTCGACTTCATGTCTGTTTCCAGTTATGGAGATGACACTAGATCAAGCGGAGTTGTAAAGATCGTGAAGGATCTGGATCAGCCTCTCGAAAATAAGGAAGTTCTTGTTGTAGAGGATATTATTGATTCAGGAAGAACCTTAAGCTATCTTCTTGATGTTCTGAAGAGACGTAATCCAAACAGTGTGAAGCTTTGTACTTTACTGGATAAACCAGACCGCAGAGTAGTAGAAGGTGTTGATGTGGATTATTGCTGTTTCAATATCCCGGACGAGTTTGTTGTGGGCTATGGTCTTGATTATGCCCAGAAATACAGAAATCTGCCATACATTGGAGTGGTAGAGTTCGAATGAAAGGAGATTTATACAAGTGAATAAGCAGTCAGGCAGAATTGGCTTGTATCTTGTCCTGATCGTAGCTTTGGTTGCCGGTTATCTGTATCTGAATAATCAGGTGGCTGTTCAAAGTGATTATACCTATGGACAGCTGGAGCAGGCTGCGGCAGACGGCAAGGTTACCAGTGCCACGATCCATCAGAACAGTGAAGTTCCAACTGGTTCTGTGATCGTAAATATAAGCGGTGAGGGACAGAAGCGTATTTATGTGGCAGATGTAAATGAGGCAGAGCAGCTTCTTCGAGAGAACGGGCTTGATCCTGCTGTTGAGGATGTGCCGAAGCAGAGTGTATTTATGAATTCTGTATTTCCTATGCTCCTCACCTGTGGCCTTATCATTTTCCTTATGCTGATGATGAGCCGCCAGATGTCAGGTGGTGGCGGCGGCACCAATGCCAAGATGATGAATTTCGGCAAAAGCAGGGCGAGAATGTCCATGCCGGATGATAAGAAGGTAACATTCCAGAATGTGGCAGGTCTGGAGGAAGAGAAGGAGGAACTGAAGGAGGTTGTGGATTTCCTTAAGGATCCTCAGAAATATACTAAGGTTGGAGCCAGAATCCCGAAGGGAGTAATTCTTGTAGGTCCTCCAGGAACTGGTAAGACTCTTCTTGCCAAGGCTGTTGCCGGAGAAGCAGGGGTTCCGTTCTTCTCTATTTCAGGTTCTGATTTTGTGGAAATGTTTGTTGGTGTAGGTGCATCCCGTGTAAGAGATCTCTTTGAAGAGGGAAAGCGTCACGCACCATGTATTATTTTTATCGATGAGATCGATGCAGTTGCAAGACAGCGTGGAACCGGTATGGGTGGCGGCCATGATGAGAGAGAGCAGACATTGAATCAGCTTCTCGTAGAGATGGATGGTTTCGGTGTAAATGAGGGAATCATTGTAATGGCAGCTACTAACCGTGTGGATATTCTGGATCCCGCCATTCTTCGTCCGGGACGTTTTGACCGCAAGGTTGGTGTTGGACGTCCGGATATTAAGGGCAGAGAAGAAATCCTTCATGTCCATGCCAAGGATAAGCCTCTTGGAGAAGATGTGGATCTGAAGCAGATTGCCCAGACTACAGCCGGATTTACAGGTGCTGACCTTGAGAACCTGATGAATGAGGCTGCTATTGCAGCAGCAAGAAAAGGTCATGTGTTTATCCGCCAGAAGGATATTAAGAATGCTTTTATCAAGGTTGGCATTGGCGCAGAGAAGAAGAGTAAGGTAATCTCCGAGAAGGAGAAGAAGATTACTGCTTACCATGAAGCAGGGCATGCGATCCTGTTCCATGTGCTGCCGGATATGGAGCCTGTTTATACTATTTCCATCATTCCTACAGGAATGGGGGCAGCAGGATATACTATGCCTCTTCCTGAGAATGATGAGATGTTTAATACCAAAGGCAAGATGCTCCAGGATATTACCACGCTTCTTGGAGGCCGTGTAGCAGAGGAGCTGATCTTTGGCGATATTACAACAGGTGCATCTAACGATATTAAGCGTGCGACCAGTGAGGCAAGAGCTATGGTGACCAAGTATGGTATGTCTGATAAGATTGGTCTTGTTTCCTATGGCGATGATGACGACGAAGTGTTTATTGGCAGGGATCTGGCACATACCAGAGGTTACAGCGAGGATGTTGCCAAGGCAATTGACAATGAAATCCGCAGCATTATCGGGGAATGCCACGACAATGCAAAGAAAATAATTTCTGAACATATGGATGTTCTTCACGGCTGCGCAAAGCTTCTTCTCGAGAAGGAAAAGGTTCATCGAGATGAGTTTGAAGCACTTTTTACAACGGAAAAATAGGGTGAAACCTGCGAAGATATATAACATGCACAAAAAACCATATTGATTTTTGTGAAGTTTGTGCACACTTTTGGGTGGACTCATGGTACTATATACATCGTAAAAACCCCCCAATACATTATATAGTTTTTGCTACACCCCATAAGAAGAAATACCT
>CAKRVL010000163.1 GCA_934408705.1 uncultured Blautia sp.
GAAATGCCGGAAGATAAAATGCTCCTTTATGGAGTCTTGTTGTATAGTAACGTGTACGAAGATTTAATGCTGTCCACGCTTCCGAATCCAGATCATCAACCGGATGATATTTTTTACTTGCAAATCCAAATAACCAGTATCCTGCAGCGAACGTGGGAATGTGTGCCTGATAAACACGGCTGATCTGGAATGTACTTGCAATTTTCTTATGACTGCGCTGCATGGCGTGTGCATCCTCAGTATAGAAGGGGCTTCCCTGCTGGTTGACCATAATTCCATCGTCTTTCAGTGCGTTATAACAGTTTCCGTAAAATTCACGGGTGAATAATCCTTCTGAAGGACCAAAGGGATCAGAAGAATCTACAATGATAAGATCATATTTTCCCTCACAACGGCGGATAAACTTCAACGCATTTTCGTAATGAAGATGCACTCTTCTGTCATCCAGCCTGCATGCATTTTCCGGAAGATATGCGCGGCAGGCTTCCACAACCATGGGATCCATTTCTACCAGATCAATACGCCTGACTCTGTCATATCTGGTCAGTTCACGGACAACACCGCCATCTCCTGCACCAATCACCAGAATATCCGTTGCTTCCTTATGTACTGCCATCGGTACGTGAGTGATCATTTCATCATAAATAAACTCATCTCTCTCTGTCAGCATTACATTTCCATCTAAAGTCAGTACACGGCCAAATTCTGGTGTCTCAAAAATATCAATTCTCTGATAATCACTCTGTTTCGAATAAAGCTGACGGTTTACCCGGATACTGTGCTTTACATCCGGTGTATGAAATTCTGAAAACCACATTTCCATTGTCTTTACCTCCCTGTCAGAACATTCAGTCTCAAAATATCAGGATCCTCAGGTCCGGTCATATTGCAGCCCTTTGCTTTGGCATATTCAATATAATCCAGGATTTCTGCTGTAATCCGCTCGCCTGGTGCAAGAATGGGAATTCCAGGCGGATAACACATTACAAATTCACTGCAGACTTTCCCTTCCGTCTCACGAAGAGGCAGACTGCATTTATCTGCATAAAATGCTTCCTGTGGACTGGTCACTACCTGAGGGTCAATATATTCCTGGCTCAAAAGTCCGGATCCATCTGTCTGATAACGTCTGCGGATCTCAGCAAGTGCACTTACAAGCCGTTCCACTTCCTGTGCACGGTCTCCAATGGAAAGATAGGCAAGAATATTTCCAATATCGCCGAATTCTATCTGGATATCATATTCATCCCGCAAAATATCATAAACCTCAATTCCTGCAAGTCCGATATCCAGCGTATGTACGCTTAATTTCGTAATATCAAAATCAAAGACGGAATCTCCATTTACCAGCTCTTTTCCAAAAGCATAATAGCCGCCGATCGCGTTAATTTCCTCCCGGGCATATTCTGCCATATCTGCTACCTGATGGAAAATCTGGCGGCCACGCTGTGCAAGATTTCTTCTTGAAATATCAAGACTTGACATTAGAAGATAGCTTCCAGAGGTGGTTTGTGTCAGGTTGATGATTTGGCGCACATAACCTGCGTGTACAGCAGGACCTGTAAGGAGAAGGCTTGACTGTGTAAGGCTTCCGCCGCTTTTATGCATGGATACAGCAGCCATATCTGCACCTGCCGCCATGGCAGAAACCGGAAGTCCCCCACCGAAATAAAAATGAGTTCCATGTGCTTCATCTGCCAGACAAAGCATTCCTGCATCATGTGCCATTTTGACTATCGCACGTAAATCACTGCATATTCCATAATAGGTCGGGTTATTTACAAGAACTGCAACTGCCTTCGGATGCTCTTTTATGGCTTTTTCAACCTGTTCCCTGCGCATTCCCAGGGATATCCCAAGCTTCTGGTCTACTTCAGGATTTACATAAACAGGAATTGCGCCACATAAGACAAGTGCATTTAAAACACTCCTGTGAACATTACGGGGCAGTATGATTTCATCTCCTCGTTTGCAGGCTGTTAATACCATTGTCTGAACGGAGCTTGTTGTACCTCCTACCATCAGAAATGCATGTGCAGCTCCAAAAGCATCTGCCGCCAGCTCTTCCGCTTCCCGTATTACTGAGACCGGATGACAGAGGTTGTCCAGCGGTTTCATGCTGTTTACATCTACCCCTACACATTTTTGTCCCAGAAATTCTGTCAGCTCAGGATTACCTCTTCCTCGCTTATGTCCCGGGACATCAAATGGTACAACTCTCATTCGTCTGAAAGTCTCCAGAGCTTCATGTATGGGTGCATGATTCTGGTTCAATTTAAAACGACTTCCTTTCATCATTCCTCCATTTCCAGTTTCCTTTGTTTCAACCCGTAATTTCCTATTACATAAAAAAACGCAGGCAGGGCACAATTAGCCACAAACCTGCGTTTTGATCTGTATTTATCTGTTCTACTTATAACCGAAAAAGAGAAAATAATCCTCTTTTCAGATTCAAAAATAAAACTTCTGGATCATGCGTGTCAGAGTCTATATAGCAATCATACTTTTACTACTCTTATTGACCGTTTCACAAGTCTGCGCTTCTGGCGCATCGCGGTTATCAAAGGAACCTACTTA
>CAKRVL010000164.1 GCA_934408705.1 uncultured Blautia sp.
GGCATTTCGTGAAGTACGAAATAACGGACAGCATCTACACCAAAGAAATCTACCAGTTCATCTGCATAAATAACATTTCCTTTGGATTTACTCATTTTGCCATCGCCCTGGAGCAGCCACGGATGGCCAAATACCTGCTTCGGAAGAGGCAGATCCAGTGACATCAGGAAAATTGGCCAGTAAATAGTATGGAAACGGATAATATCTTTTCCAATAAGATGAAGGTCTGCAGGCCACATCTTGTTAAACAGCTCAGAATTGTCTCCATCACAATCATAACCAATTCCGGTGATATAGTTGGTCAGGGCATCCAGCCATACATATACAACGTGCTTCGGATCAAAATCTACCGGAATTCCCCACTTGAAAGAAGTTCTGGATACGCACAGATCCTGAAGTCCCGGAAGAAGGAAGTTATTCATCATCTCGTTTTTACGGGATTCTGGCTGAATAAATTCCGGATGTGTCTTAATGTGCTCAATAAGACGGTCTGCATATTTGCTCATTTTGAAGAAATATGCCTCCTCTTTTGCAGGGATACATGGACGTCCACAGTCCGGACATTTGCCATCTACAAGCTGGGACTCAGTGAAGAAGGACTCACATGGAGTACAGTACATTCCTTCGTACTCTCCCTTGTAGATATCTCCTTTGGCATACATTTTCTTGAAAATCTTCTGAACCTGTTTCTCATGGTCTGCATCTGTGGTACGGATAAATTTATCATAGGATGTATTCATCATATCCCAGATACCCTTGATCTGACCAGATACATTGTCAACAAATTCCTTCGGTGTAACACCTGCTTCTTCTGCTTTCAGCTCAATTTTCTGTCCATGCTCGTCAGTTCCTGTCTGGAAAAATACGTCATAGCCCTGCTGTCTCTTATAACGTGCGATCGCATCTGCCAGAACTGCCTCATAGGTATTTCCAATGTGCGGCTTACCGGATGTATAGGCAATGGCTGTGGTGATATAATATTTTGGTTTACTCATTATCAGTATGTCCTCCTTCTATAGAAATGACTGCTTTCGCAGACATATTTCTTTTACATAAAAAAACGCCCTCTCAAATTCTTATTCTGAGAAGACGAGTTATTCCCGTGTTACCACTTCTGTTCATTCCCGCCTCGCGGTGCAGATAATATTCTTCCAAATCATCAGGAAAACTTATCCTCGGGAACCTTACCGGGTACTTCCATACCCTTCCGCTATAACAGGCGCTCCTGTCGCAGCCTACATTCCATTGCCGATCACTGTGCCTGAGCCCCGCACAACAATCTCCTTCGACTGCGCCCCTCCAAAGCCATCTTCCATCTGCTCCATGCACACCCCTCTCAGCCTGTGGTAAAACTACTCTCCAACGTGCCTGATCTCTCTGGCACTCTTGGTCTTCCCCGGGGGATTCTCTGTAATGCGGTACACAAATGTACTCTCTTTTTCTAAGGGTTTAAACTATAACGAGGGCTGAAAACCTCGTATTTCATAGATAAAAGCGTATCACATTTTGCAGGTTTTGTAAACCCATTTCAATTTATATTTTTGATATATTTTGGATAATACTATTGACAAATTACGATCTATCGTTTATATTAGTATCAGTAACAATTACTATTATTGAGAGAAAGGAGGAAACCGATGGCCACATTGAAATACAGTCGCCAGAGAGAATCTATTAAGGAATTTCTTACCGGCAGAACCGACCATCCCACCGCTGATTTTGTTTATGAGAATATGAAGCAGATCTATCCGAACATCAGCCTTGGAACTGTATACCGAAATCTCTCTCTTCTCGCTGATCTGGGTGAAATACAGAAGCTTTCCAGCTTTGGCGGCGCAGACCGATTCGACGCCCGCACAGCTCCCCACTGTCACTTTATGTGCACCCGCTGCGGCAGAGTGATGGATGTATTCAGCGAACATATTGACGAGAGTCTGGAGAATATCGCTGCTGACTTCAAGGATGGACAGATTTCCGATTATAAAGCAAGATTTTTTGGAATCTGTAATGACTGTCTGAAGGACGAATCGCATTAAGCGGCAATGAAAAAAATCATCAATAACTCTTGACAAGCAAGAAACAATATGTTAGTATAAAATAGTAATGATTACTATTATTAAAAACTAAATAAAATTTAATATAAGAAAAGGAGATATTAATTATGGCTAAATGGGTATGTAGTGTATGTGGTTATGTTCATGAAGGTGACACAGCTCCGGAAGTATGTCCAATCTGCAAGGCTCCGGCTGAGAAATTTACTAAACAGGATGATGAAATGGCATGGGCTGCTGAGCATGTTGTAGGCGTTGCTAAAGGTGTCAGCGAAGACATCCTCGCTGATTTAAGAGCAAACTTCGAGGGTGAGTGCTCTGAGGTTGGTATGTATCTTGCTATGGCACGCGTTGCTCACAGAGAAGGTTATCCGGAAGTTGGAATGTACTATGAGAAAGCAGCTTATGAGGAAGCAGAGCATGCAGCTAAATTCGCTGAGTTATTAGGTGAAGTTGTTACAGACAGCACCAAGAAGAACCTTGAGATGCGTGTAGCAGC
>CAKRVL010000165.1 GCA_934408705.1 uncultured Blautia sp.
GTAGGAGGATAAGTATGCATCCAGTAACAATCGTCCTTCTGGTGATTCTCGTAATCCTCATCGGATTACTGGTTGGTTTATATTTCTTTGGCAAGAAGACCCAGAAGAAGCAGGAAGAACAGCAGGCACAGATTGAAGCAAGTAAACAGACAGTTTCCATGCTCGTTATCGATAAGAAGAGAATGCCACTTAAGGAATCAGGGCTCCCACAGATGGTCATTGACCAGACACCGAAGCTTCTCCGCCGTTCCAAGATGCCTATCGTTAAGGCTAAAGTTGGTCCGAAGATTTCCATTCTCATTGCAGACGAGAAGGTTTTCGACCTTATCCCTGTAAAGAAAGAGATCAAGGCTGAAGTAAGCGGACTTTACATAGTTGGTGTTAAGGGTATCCGTGGCAATCTGGACGCTCCTGTTAAGAAGAAAAAGGGATTTTTCGCCCGCTTTAAGAAAACTGCTGAAGAAGCTCAGACAGCTCAGAAAGAGAGCAAGAAATCTAAGAAAAATAAGAAATAATTTTTCCACATCTATAATTTCAGCCCCGCCAGACAATGGCGAGGCTGTTTTTTATTCCTTATCTGCGTTCATATAAAATTTTCTCAGGAAATAAGTTGGTGTACAGCTCCATGCATGGCAATAACTGTTCACCATACTGGATCCATATGGAGATTCTTCCCTGTTATATGGATTATAAAGTTCCCAGAAGGTATCTGCGCCATCATGGATCATCTCACCCCAGTAACGCTTCATTTCCTCTAATGCGAGTTCCTTTTCATCACAACGGATAAGAGCGTCAATATAGTGATGATACATATATGGAGTTACCATACGGATTCGTGGATTCACTTCCATTACATGATGGATCAGCTTACAGTTCGTTTCCTTATCAAAAACACGGGCAAGGATCATCCAGATCTGAGTTGCCCAGGAAACCTGGCGGTCAGGTCCGCTTACGAACATACCAAGCTCTTCATCCCAGAACTCTTTCACCGCTGCCTCTTTCAGCATGGCCTGCTTCTCTTCCAGCCAGCTGATATCCTCCTGTTTATCCAGAAGTCTGGCGAGACGGATTCCATAACGGATGCAATAAATAAGAACTGCTGTAGCTCCGGCCTGCTTATTCAAGCCATCTCCCCAATCCAGGAAGCACCAGAATGCATCCCCCAGATCCTCCACAACATTTTTTTCATTCAGCTGCGTCATGGCAATCCGAATCTGATCTATTGCTACATCATAAAGATCTCTTATGGTATCCATGTCACCTGTTGCCTCATAATAATCCAGAAGCACAGATGTAAAAAACAATGCATAATCTAATAAATAAGTATCATCTGGCTCCAGCTCCGGCTCTGTAAATACACAGGCACTTAATTTTCCCTCATTAAAAAGCAGGCCTGCAAAAATATACATACAGCGTTTAGCAAGATCATAATTCTTAAACGTATAATAATTAGCCCGCGCCTGAAGTCTCAGATCTCCCAGCCACATTCTGCGGTCACGCTTCGGGCCATCCTCAAAAACATCCTGCATACATTCTTTCAGTGTTTTGCGGCTTACCAGATCGATCTGATTCAGAAGTGGATCTCCAAAATCCACCATTCCTACGGAATCCATATCAACTGCTGAAACAGTGTCACAGGAAATGCCATCGATTTTCAGCTGGAACTTGGCGGAAGTATCAATTACACGAAGCTCCATGTAGCGGAAAGAATATCTTCTTGGAAGCTTTACCTTCACCGGAAGAACATCCACATGAATGTACTCCTCCTGAATCCAGCCACGACTAAGCCAGCCGTCATAATCTGCAGTTTTATCTGTCATTTCCTCCAGTCGCTCTCCGAATTTCAGGTAAAAATAAACCGGCGCATCCTGATGGCTTCCCGTTTTACCAAGCTCTAAAGTCACGTAACCAACTGCATGATCCCCGAAATCAACAAATACAGTATCATCTCTTTTTAAAGATTTTGCATACAGATTTTCCACCGGGTGCTCTTCTGTAATAATTGTTCTCATCTGACGGTCTTTTCCCACCATAATTTCCTTAGCAGCCTTTATCTCTTTATGTAAAAGCTCTGGCTTTAAGGATTCTGCAATTTTCAGAAAACGATTATTTTTATGTACCTCAAAGTTCTCAAGTATACTATATGATGGCATTATCATTCCTCCAAATCGACTCATAAAAGCGATATTTTACCCTCAGTCATTCATTACCTGAATTACTGCTTCATCGGGATCAGTATCTTCAGTTCAAACCAGTTGTCCGTCTTGCCCGCCATAACTGAACCGCCATACTTCTCCACGATTTTTTTCATACTCTTCATTCCATATCCATGGAATCGTTTGTCTTTCTTGGTTGTGATCGGGATTCCATCCTGGAA
>CAKRVL010000166.1 GCA_934408705.1 uncultured Blautia sp.
TTTCGAATATTTGGAGGATTGCGGGAGCAGCGTAGCTGCGTAGCAATCCGGGTATCAAATGAGTGTCAAAAGACTTTTTAACACTCATATCATATTAATTACTCTACCATTATATAATAGTCACACCAGAAGTCCACCCCTAATCGTAACTTTTTATCCGACAAACCTCGCAAAGGAGAATTTTGCGTCAAAAAAGGAGAGGACAATATCTGTTCTCCAACGGAGCAAATCTGTTCTCTCCTTCACTTCTAACTCAATTATCCAAGCTTGAATTTTCAACCTTCCATTGACTGTCATATAATGCATAAACAGCCCTGTCGAAGCTCTTGCTAAGCGCTTTTCTGGTTGAGCTGTTGCTTCGCTGTACTACAGCCAGTCTGTCAAAATCAGACAGCTCCGTTCCTGAAATCACCAGCATAGTCGGACTTACATACGCTGTATCATACCACTCACCATTCAGCTTCACCTGACTGGATGGTGTGAAATTGGTTCCCTGAATATAATAAGTCCAGTTCGCATCTGACACAAGCCTGATGGAATCTAAAGTCACATCATATAATCCCATCCGCATCTTCGTACGTTCAAAAGGATTTTCTCCGCCATAAGCATATCTCTTGCCATACAACACATCATACTGCAGGGTTTCCAGATCCACCTGATAATTCTTGGTATTCCTTCTGGCCTGATGATACTTCATAATAGTGCCTTCGTGAATGCCAACCCTGTCCAGAACCTCTGCCGCGATTTGATAAGCAGCCAGATTTTCATCCTTTTTCGTAAGTCCCATATTATCCCAGATCACATACTCTGTCTGGAAAAGATATTTATTCTTCAGTTCCTCCACAGTCAGCCCCATTGTAGGCAAATGATCTCCATACATAACCAGGATCACATCCTCCGGATAATCTGCCAGAGCATCTGTAAGCTCCTTTACAAACTGATCCATCTCATGAATCTGGTTTACATAATATTCCCATTTGCAATCCAGCTCGTCCGTCGGGGAGCCTGAAACCGTAATAGCCGGATTATCCAGGATAGGCTCACTGGGATAATCTCCATGTCCCTGCACAGAAATGGTATACACATAATCCGGCTCCTCTGTGGAATCCAGACACTTGATGATCTCATCTGTCAGCACACTATCCTTCACCCAGCCCAGGGGATTTTGCAGATTTTCCTTTGCCATATACTCCTCAGAAGTAAATGTATCAAATCCCAGATTGGGGAAAATAGAACGTCTGCCATAGAAATTGGCCTCATTATTATGTATTGCATGCGCAGAATATCCCAGATTTTTCAGAACATAAGGCACACTCTCACATGTAGTTTCCTTGAGAATACTCTTATACGGATACTCTCCCGGTCCAAAATAATGAAGACTCATACCTGTAATAGTCTCAAACTCTGTGTTTGCTGTACCGGCACCAACAGAAGGAACCTTATAGTATCCAGAGGAATACTCCTTCATCAGCTTTCTGAAGTTCGGAATAGGATCCTCTGAAATATTCAGGTAATTAACCAGCGTAGGATCAAAGAATGACTCCAGCTGAAGAAACAGAATATTAGGTCTTTTTCCATCTTCTTTTGTCTCCGGAAGATTAGACTCTGTATTCTCAATTCTCTCAATCTCTTTTTCTGAGTAATCCCTTGGCTGACTGATACCCGTATTAAAAATGGTAGTTGCCAGACAGTAGGGATATCCATAATCCTCATACGCAAAAGCAATATTACCAAAATAATTGGATAAAACTCTTTTTTCAAGAGCCAGCTGTGTCACTCCTCCAAAGGCAGCAAAGCCAGCCAAAACCAGCGGAATCACATAACGGTACTTAATCTTCTGCTGATACTTTGGTCCCCTGATAAGCAGGATCAGAAGTCCCAGCAGAACAACACCGATAATGATACATCCAATCACCACGCCATAGAACGGAAGATACTTCTGCATAATCGCAATACCATCTGTAAGCATATGCAGATCAGGTCCGGTAAAAGGCGTCACACGATTCATCAGAAGAATACAGTTTACGATTCCCAGAAAAAGCCAGAAGACCGAAACTACAACTCTCCAGAAAAATCTCTTGTGGAACAGATACACGATCAGCATTGTAGTAAAAATAAATGCTGTATTATAAGCAAACACCAACGGTTTTCCCGTCATATAATCCCAGGCTTCCACCACGGAGTGGCGGCACAGTGACTCTATTATGAAATAGAGCACTGCGCACCAGAGCGCTTGGAGAATCAGGGAAATCTTATTGCAAAATTTGCTCAGCTTCATGCAAATTCTCCTTTTTATCTCTTAAGCTGCTCAAGCTGTGTGCC
>CAKRVL010000167.1 GCA_934408705.1 uncultured Blautia sp.
GGAGAATCCTGGATTTTCCATCAGCCGGTAACCCAGAAATTTGCCAGCGTTATCTGGTATTCTTTTGCACTGGCACTGGCGTCCTTCCTGTTGGAAATTATAATTGCCATACCTTTAGGTATTATATCGGCAACGAAGCAGTACAGCAGGATTGATTATGCAGTTACCGTTTTTGCATTGATCGGTATTTCACTGCCGTCCTTTTTCTTTGCTACCATTTTGAAATGGATTTTCTCTATCAATCTGAAGTGGGTTGATCTGTATGGTATTGTAAGCCGTATGCATGAGTCCTACGGAAGTGTAGGTAAGGTACTGGATATGGCACAGCATATGATTCTTCCGGTTATTACACTGACTATCGTAAGTGTTGGTTCCCTTATGCGTTATACCAGAACCAATATGCTGGAGGTTCTGAATGCAGATTATATCCGTACTGCCAGAGCGAAAGGTGTTCCGGAGAAAAAAGTGGTTTCTCATCATGCATTCCGCAATACTCTGATTCCGATCATCACCATCCTTGGAAGCACACTTCCGAACCTGTTTGGTGGAGCGATGATTACAGAGACTTTGTTCCAGATTCCGGGAATTGGATATACCTCCTACCAGGCATTAACCCAGGGAGATATTCCGTTTACCATGTTCTATATGGTATTTCTGGCATTTCTGACATTAACCGGCAATCTGATCGCAGATATCCTGTACGCTGTGGCAGATCCAAGGGTACGAGTAAATTAGGAGGAAAAACATGAGTACAGATCCAACAAAGAAAAAAGACGATCATGTCAGTACCTCCAAGGCACTGGATGATGAGCAGCGTGTAAAAGTCCTTTCACCGGGAATGCTTGTTGCAAAGCGTTTCTTCCGCAATAAGCTGGCTGTGGCAGGACTTGTTATTCTGGTAACAATGTTTTTGTTTTCATTTATAGGTGGTATGGTAAGCCCTTATAATGAGAGCCAGGTATTCCGTAAAACAGATCATGTATGGAAGGACTATGCAGGAGCTACCTATAATAAATCTTATATTTTTACAACTGCAAATGGTGCAGAATTTCCTGCACAGGGACAGCAGAAGTTTATTCTCGCCACAAACAAGGGAAATGATTCCTTTGAAGCAAATGGTGTAACTTACGGACTGGAACAAAAGGGTGAAGATTACTGGGCAATTTATTCCTCAGAATCAGTAGCAACAGTTCTTACCCTGAAAGGTAAATCTACTTATAAACAGGCTGGAAATACAGAAGTAACAGATGAGATCAAAGAAGGCTATGAAGAGGCTGTGGCAAATGACGACAGTACCTTTGAAGTGGATGGCACTACCTACACAATTGAGAAGGCCGGACGTGAGAATCAGATCACTATTTCCGGTGAAGTTGCATTTGCAACCAAGAAAGTATTCAGCGCAGCAGCAAATGATGCAGAGATGGGATTTGATTTCCAGCAGGCAGCACTTGATGCAATTGAAGCAGGAGATGCTTCCTTTGAATACGATGGCGCAACATATGAGCTGACCACAACAGAGGAAGAGACATCCACAGAGGTTGTAAAGGATGGCGAGGTTTATGCCACTGTTTCCAATCTTCTGGTATCTCCTCAGGCAAAGGGTGTGTTCCTTTCTCTTTCCTTTAAAGAAGCAGTAGAACAGGCAATTGCTGACAAGGCTTCTACATTTACAGCTGTTAATGAGGCTGGCGAAGAAGAAACCTATCAGCTTCAGACTAAGAATACACAGTATGTTGTGAGAAGTCAGAAAGCAACTACTGTAAATGACACTTATTCCGGACCAAGCACGAAGCACTGGTTAGGAACAGACGGAAACGGTATGGACATGCTGACCAGATTGATGTATGGTGGACGTATTTCCCTGATGATCGGTTTCGTTGTTATCATTATTGAAGGTATTATCGGTATTCTTATCGGTGGTGTATCTGGTTATTTCGGAGGATGGGTAGATACCATTCTCATGCGTGTGGTTGATGTTGTAATCTGTATTCCGGCAATGCCGCTGTACATTATCATCGGTTCTGTTATGGACTATTACAAAATTGATCCGCGAATCCGAATTTATGCACTTTGTGCAATTCTTGGTATCGTAGGATGGCCGGGAATTGCCCGTATGGTTCGAGGACAGATCCTGTCTCTTCGTGAGCAGGAATTTATGGTTGCTACAGAAGCTACCGGTGTTCGTATTTCAAGACGTATTTTCCGTCA
>CAKRVL010000168.1 GCA_934408705.1 uncultured Blautia sp.
CTCATGCTTACACCACCGATAACGCAGGCTGCGATAACATCCATCTCACCGCCCTGCTGCATATCAGGCATTGCAGAAGCGTAAATGGAAACCTGAAGGGCTCCGCCAAGACCTGCAAGAAGACCCATAATAGTGTAAACAAGAAGCTTAATATTCTTTACATTAATACCGGAAACCTCAGCTGCACTTGGGTTACTTCCTACTGCGTAGATTCTTCTTCCCAGTGTAGTCCATTTCATGAATACGAAGAAGATTACATAGCAAAGGATGATCACCCAGATAACAAGGCTCATTCCCAGGAATTTTGTTGTTGCAAAATCTTTAAATTTACCAAGGGCTGCTGCACTTGCCCACTCACCATTGTGGGAAACCAGATATCCCATTGCACGGTAGATGTACATGAAGCCCATTGTTGCGATGATCGGAGGAACATCTGCTCTGGAGATCACAAGACCTACCAGGAAACCACATGCGATTCCGATTGCCAGCGCGATCACAAATGCCAGGAAAGTACTGGAAATGTGTTCATATTTCAGAAGCATACCAATTGACATACCAGTCAGTGCCAGTGTAGACATGATGGAAATATCGATTCCGCCTACCAGCATAACGCACAGCATACCAAGTGACATTACCATTGTTACAGCGTTGTTTTTCAGCATATCCGTCAGAGACTTAAATGTAAGGAATGACGGGCTGATGATTGTAATTACTACGAAAAGCAGAACCAGGATCACTGCAAGCAGTGCTTCACGGGAACCTGTCAGCTTTTTCATGAAAGATTTCTTTTCCATTATTTAGCTGCCCCCTTTCCTGTTGTACCTTTCTCCATTGCCAGCTCAAGGATCATCTCCTGAGTTGCTTCGCCTCTTCCCAGCTCACCAGTCTTACGTCCGTTGCACATTACAACGATTCGGTCGGACATTCCCAGGATTTCAGGCATTTCAGAGGAAATCAGGATAATTGCGTAACCCTTCTTTGCAAGATCACCCATGATCGCATAAATCTCAGCCTTGGCACCAACGTCAACACCCTTTGTCGGCTCATCCATGATAACAACCTTCATCTCCTGGCTAAGAGCCTTGGCAACTACAACCTTCTGCTGGTTACCACCGGACAGAGAGCTTGCAGGCTGGAAAATATCAACAGCCTTTGTATCAACCTCTTCCAGAAGTCTCTTGGAAAGATCTCTTTCTGTCTTCTCATCATTGAAGCCGTTCTTCGCATATTTGCTGATAGTCGGAAGTGTTACGTTTCTTCCAAGTCCCCAGCTCATGATCAGACCTTCCTTCTGACGATCCTCCGGAAGAAGGATAATTCCTTCTCTCATTGCGTCAGATGGCTGTTTGATATGTACTTCTTTTCCTTCCAGATAAACCTTACCTTCATCTGGATTTGTAATTCCACAGACACTCTCTACAACCTCTGTACGTCCTGCTCCAACCAGACCTGTAAGACCTACTATCTCGCCTGCGCGTACATTGAAGGAAACATCCTTGAAATATCCGGTACGGGATAAGTGCTCGATACGAAGCATCTCATCGCCGATCTTAACCTCTGGTTTCGGGAACAGATCCTTGATCTCACGGCCAACCATGGCTTTGATAAGGTCTGCATTGGTGATTCCATCTACATCATAGGTACCGATGTACTGAGAGTCACGGAAAACGGTAACTCTGCTTGCCAGACGGTACATATCTTCAAAACGATGGGAAATGAAGATAATGGAAACGCCTTTTTCCTTTAACTGATCTACGATTCTGTAAAGCTCCTCGGATTCTCTCTTTGTAAGAGAAGCAGTAGGCTCATCCAGGATAACGATCTTTGCGTTTGTGGATAATGCCTTAGCGATCTCAACCATCTGCTGCTGGGCAACACTTAAGGTTCCCATTTCTGCTGTGGAATCGAAATCTGCATTTAACTGTTTCAGGAGCTTGTTTGCCTCCTCGTTCATGGCCTTCCACTGGATCATGTGATTCTTCTTGATCTCATGTCCCATAAAAATATTTTCAGCCACTGTTAAGTGTGGATAGGATGTGGGGTGCTGGTAAACAGCAGCAATTCCTGCTTCCTGTGCATCCTTTGGTCCTTTGAAATCCACTTTTTCTCCAAACAGGTACATTTCGCCTTCTTCTGCTTTATGTACACCGGTAATTACTTTAATGAAGGTAGATTTACCTGCACCGTT
>CAKRVL010000169.1 GCA_934408705.1 uncultured Blautia sp.
AGTGGGACTTGAACCCACACGTAGTTGCCTACAACAGATTTTGAGTCTGCCTCGTCTGCCATTCCGACATGCCGGCGGTTGAACAATTGATATAATATCACAATATAAAAATAAAGTAAAGAAAAAAATGAAAACTTTATAAAATTTTATGGGGGAATATTGATATTCATATTCAGAAATGCTAAAGTATCTAATAGTTGACAGAAAATGGAGGAAATGCCAATGAATATTGATCATAAAAAACCAGAGAATCGGCCATTGTATATTTTTGTACTGGTGGCAGTAGTGGTGATTCTATTCCTGAATTTATTTGCCATTCCGGCTATGCAGGAGCGTTCTGTGGAGAAGACTGATTACAGTACTTTTCTTAGTAATGTAGAGAGGGGAAATGTATCTAAGGCAGAAGTACAGGATGCTTACATCTATTATGTTGTGAGGAAAAACGGTGAGGATGTAGTGTGCAAGACTGTACGGATGGATGATCCGGATCTGGTCAGCCGCCTGTATGAAGCGGGTACCAGTATGGAGGCAGTAGAGCCGCAGAAGCAATCTATTTTTCTCAGTCTGGTTCTTGGTTATGTGCTTCCTATTTTAGTTTTTATTTTCCTTGGAAGATGGCTTAGCAAGAAGATGATGAGCTCTATGGGCGGTGGTCCCGGTGGTGCAATGTCATTCGGAAAGAGCAATGCCAAGGTATATGTGAAGTCATCCACAGGAATTAAATTTTCAGATGTTGCAGGTGAAGATGAGGCGAAGGAGCTTCTTACAGAAATTGTAGATTATCTTCACAATCCACAGAAATATACAGAGATTGGAGCCTCTATGCCGAAGGGAGCCCTTCTTGTAGGACCTCCAGGTACTGGTAAAACTTTACTTGCGAAGGCTGTTGCAGGAGAGGCAGAAGTGCCATTTTTCTCTATTTCCGGTTCCGAATTTGTGGAAATGTTTGTTGGTATGGGAGCGGCCAAGGTTCGTGATCTGTTTAAACAGGCCAATGAGAAAGCGCCTTGTATTGTATTTATTGATGAGATAGATACTATCGGTAAGAAGCGTGACAGTGGAAGCTTCACCGGTGGAAATGATGAACGTGAGCAGACATTGAACCAGCTGCTTACAGAGATGGACGGATTTGACGGCTCTAAGGGAGTTGTTATACTGGCAGCTACCAATCGTCCGGATTCTCTTGATCCGGCTCTTCTTCGCCCAGGACGTTTTGACAGACGTATTCCGGTGGAGCTTCCGGATCTGAAGGGACGTGAGGAAATTCTAAAAGTCCATGCAAAGAAGATCAAGATTGCAGACAGTGTCCGCTTTGAAGATATTGCCAAGGCAGCAGCGGGAGCTTCCGGGGCAGAGCTTGCCAATATCGTAAATGAGGCAGCCTTAAGAGCAGTGCGGGATGGCAGGAAATTTGCGACTCAGGCAGATTTTGAAGAGAGTATAGAGGTTGTTATTGCCGGTTATCAGAAGAAGAACCGTGTACTTTCCAATAAGGAGAAACTAATCGTTTCCTACCATGAGGTAGGACATGCCCTTGTAGCTGCCAAGCAGACAGATTCTGCTCCGGTTCATAAGATTACGATCATTCCACGTACATCAGGTGCTCTTGGATATACTATGCAGGTGGACGAGAAGGAACATTTCCTGATGTCAAAGGAAGAACTGGAGAATAAAATCGCAACCTTTACAGGTGGACGTGCAGCAGAGGAACTCATCTTCCACAGTATTACAACCGGTGCTTCTAATGATATTGAGCAGGCTACCAGGATTGCCAGGGGAATGATTTCCCGTTATGGTATGAGTGATGAGTTCGATATGGTGGCGATGGAGAGTATGAGCAACCAGTACCTTGGCGGTGATGCAAGCCTGAGCTGTTCCTTCGAGACACAGACTCTTCTGGACAAGAAGGTTGTAGAGCTTGTACGCAGACAGCATGAGAAAGCGTACAAAATACTGAAAGATAATATAGATAAGCTTCACGAGATCGCTAAGTTTCTGTATGAACATGAGACTATTACAGGTGAGGAATTTATGAAGATTCTGAACACTCCGTCGAAGATGCTTACAGCAGACGAATAAATCATAATTAATGTAAATGATACCAGTGTCAAAGGGTCAAAAAGCTGTTCGTGCTTGCACGATAAGGCTTTTGA
>CAKRVL010000170.1 GCA_934408705.1 uncultured Blautia sp.
GAAATTTTATTTGGCGGATACGCCACACCGACGAAATGCGTAGCATTTTGGAGGTTGGCTCTGAACAGTTACATTATCTTTATGTAAAACGGACATTCACAGTTCTCATCCTGCAGCCTGTAATTTCTATTTCTTCCACATTCCTGCCACCAATACGGTCATATCATCTCTGGCACAGTAATCGCTATACCCCAGCACCCTTTCCAGAATGCCCCGGCTCATCTCCTTGGGGGTTTCCTCATGAATATCCATAATGATCTCCTTCATGGTCTCCTCTTCTCTCATCGCAGGAAGTGCATCCAGGACACCATCTGTCATCATGATCAGGTAATCTCCGTGATACAGCTTTCTTGATGAGGTTTCAAAATCCACCTGCTGCATCAGCCCCGCAGCCAGGCTCTCTGAAGAAATTGCCTCTACCCAGTGATCTCTTTTTATAAAAGTGGCAGAAGCACCTGCCTTCAGAAAATTACAGATTCCCGTATAAAGATCGACAGCACAGATGTCCACTGTGGAAAAATCCCCCTCCTGTCCTTTCATCACAAGAGCAGAATTCACCATTTTCGCCGCTGTTTCCTGGGAAAAGCCGGATTCCAGAAACTGCTCCAGAAGCTCCACTACCTCTTCACTCTCCCGGCATGCCTCCACACCGGAGCCCATACCGTCAGAAAGACACATCACAAATCGCCCGGCTTCCTCCTGTCGGCACACATAATTATCTCCTGAAACCTTCTCCAGCTCCTTTGTCAGCTTTGCCACTCCGTAAAGCACCTGATAGCTTACGTCTTCTACAAAGTGAACTGTATGATATTCCCCATTTATAATTCTCCGTCCACCACCGGCAGCTGCCATCGGTGTTCCAAATTCCCGGGACAAAAGCTGTGCCACCTCATTTACGGAGATACACTGACCGCTTCTGGCACGCATAGTAAGAAAAATCTGTCGTCTGCCTTCCACCTTGTCCATCACCCAGACCTGCTTTACCACAATATGACGCTTCCTAAGAAGCCTCTGCAGCTCTGTCATAAGCTGTGAGTCAGCAAGGGAAATGTCATATAGATCCTCTGCCACCATATCCATGATCCTGGACATCTCCTGAAGCTGCTGCGCCACCGCCAGACGGCTCTCTATCATTCGGTTATCCCATATCAGCTTCTGCCGCGCTCTCATATACGCATTTCCAAGAGCCTCATAATATCCCGAAAAGCGACTGCAGATACTCATCCAGTCGCTTTTTGTCTCCTGTATATTCTCCTGATTGCCCTCCTCCATAGAACGGATCAGGCGCTCACTTCCCTGATATATTTCCTGATACTGTGCTCCCCAGCAGATTTCACGCTGATAGCAGTGGCTGCAAACCTCATCACAGGTCTCCCTTATGATACCCTCCACCTGCCCACTGCTTAAATAATCCTTTCTGTACGGCAATCCATAAAAGCTATCCGCCAGCTTTCGAAAAGAAGCTGCATAACGCTCCACCTTCTCTTTCTGGGGATTTTTCTCTTCGGCAGGCTGCACTGCCTTAAGGAAGCTTCTTCCCCTGAAAAAAGTTTTTGCCATGTCCCGCAGCACCAGCAGCACACTGATTACGAGCATGGCAATAATCCATTCCTGCATATTCTCCCCTCCCCTTCACAGCCAGTGGCTGTCTTACGTTCCCTCTGGCAAAAGCTCTCATGCCATCCGGAACCCATAACGCCTTACGCCTATTATAGGGGACAGGTATAAAAATATATGTCAAACAAAGACGAACATATTAAAAAATATATCGTCAGAAACTTCCAAACTTCGTTATTTCTCCTCCTGGAAAATAATTTCATTCTCCTTCACAAGTCCCAGCTTCTCTCTGGCAGCCTGCTCAGCATACTCATCCGTAAGCATATATTCCTTCAGGTCCTTAATCTCCTGAGTACGAGCCTGCTCCGCCTCGATCTGCTGATTTAATGCCTCTGCCCTGGTCTCATAACCGGAAAGGGATTCTTTAAGCTCCTGGCTCTGTGCCATAAGCGAAAGCATAAGTATCAGAACGATCAGAGAAATACCGAACATCCCGAGATGATTATACCCTATTGTCTTTTTTCTTCGTTTTTTCCCTGATTTTCCCAAACTTCCTGCCTCTTCTCATCTGCAAA
>CAKRVL010000171.1 GCA_934408705.1 uncultured Blautia sp.
CTATCATGATCGACATTCGCCGCTCCCGATGAATAAGCTGCGCTTATTCCCGCTCGCTAACGCTCATTATATCATATTTTCTTGCTATTGCATTATATAATTCGACTTTTTACAATTTGTTTACATTCTTATTTCAGCCAGAGTGCCTTCCCTGTCAAAGCATGAGTAGGGGGAAACTGCTGATATGGAAGGAACTCCGGCTTTATAATGTGTTGTTTCTATGGCTTACAATTCGCCTGGCACATATCTATGGATTCTTTGATTCACAGCTGCCTTCCAGGACTTTCATCGATCACAAAATCGAAATCTACACGGGCAATACGCCCCATTTCATCCTCTGTATAATCCCGCATATATCCTCCGCCATCTGCAATCTGACAGGCTTTTGCAATGGCGCTGGCGTCACTTGGATAACCGTCCAGATAAAGAGCGATTCCCAACTCCTCATACCAGCTCAGTTCACCCTCCAGTGAGCTGCAGGATTCCTCTTCCTTTCCCGTTCGTGATATACGCTTCGTGTCCTGACCTCCTTTCCTCATTTCTGGATTCAGAAAACACCTGAATCTGCTGACAGAAAAAAGAGACGGAAGGTGACTTCATTTCATCTTAAGGGAATATAAACACCGCCTCCGGCTGATACGCCGACTGATAAACAGACGCTGTTTTTAGATAAAGATAGATGTTAATACTTGATACGAACTTGTGTCTGACTGCTCTTATACTTACTTGTGAACCACAGATCCGTTTTCTTTTTTCTTGTTCCCATTATACGAGGTCTTTTTCCTTTGTGCAAGAGCTTTTAGACAGTTTATTCTTTTTTCCCATTCTGTTTCTGAAATTTTAATAATTGCAATAGAGATTACCTGTTCTTTTCCTATTGCACTTTTGAAACATATATTATACAATGAGAAATCAAGGTAGCTATTTTCGGTTATCTGTGAACACAAAAATACAATCCACCAAGAACAGGATGTGAGTATATGAAAATCGAAAAAATCAGCGATAACCAGATCCGCTGTACCCTTACCAAAGAGGATTTAGACAGCCACCAGATTCGCATCAGCGAGCTTGCCTACGGTACAGATAAAGCTAAGAAGCTTTTCCGGGAGATGATGCAGCAGGCTCAGATTGAATTTGGCTTTGAAGCTGATAACATCCCGCTGATGATCGAAGCCATTCCGGTGAGTGGCGAGAGTGTTATCCTGATCATCACCAAGGTAGAGGACCCGGAGGAGCTCGATACCCGCTTTTCCAAGTTTTCCCCATACAAAAAAAACAAACAGGACACCATTCACTTCGATGGGGCCGATAATATCATTGATATTTTCCAGAAGCTTTATGAAGAAACGAAGAAGGTTGTCAGCAGCAAAGAGACTCCTAAGGAAATCTCCTCCGAAGAAACTACTTCTGAAGAAACTGCATCTGAATCTCAGACTCCAGCAGACCAGGACACTAAGAAGACTACCTCTTCCAAGTCTAAGATTTCTGTAAATCTGTTGAGACTCTATTCCTTCCAGCAGCTGGATGACGTAATTGCTGCTGCGCATGGACTGGACGGCTTCTACAAGGGTGTTAATACCCTTTACAAGGATGAGGACTCACTTTATCAACTGGTCGTACACCAGTCCTCCTGCACTGCAGAAGAGTTTAATAAGGTGTGCAACATTCTTTCCGAATACGGAAGCAGCCGTGCTTTTACACCTGCCGGTGAAGCTTATCTGAAGGAACACGGCGAACTGATTTCCCGTAAAGCCCTTCAACAGCTTGCCAGACTGTAATCCACATAATAAAAAGGACTGGTCAACACACCAGTCCTTTTTATTATATCCTAACGACCTGCAAGATAATCGTTCAGCTGCTGGATTAAAACATTAGCGTCAATTCCGTGTACCATAGCAGCCTCCTCCAGAGATTCCATCTGTGCGGATGGGCATCCTACACATCCCATTCCGGATGCCATAAGAATACCAGCCATATTAGGATCTAACTGAAGAAGCTGACCGATCAGCATATCTTTTGTCACCTGTGCCATGA
>CAKRVL010000172.1 GCA_934408705.1 uncultured Blautia sp.
ATCAATCGTGCAAAAGAGCTGCTGGCTGACGGAACCGTAGTACGTGTTCTTGGCTGGAAAGCCGGAGACCTGCCTTATAATCCGGAAGCAGCATATTTCGAAACTGCAGAAAGCCTGGACGAATTTGTCTATAATGGTTTCTGCGGACAGAACTTAAGTAAAATGATGATCGAGGCTTCAAAATTAGAGGGGAAAACTCTTGTCTGTCTGAAGCCTTGTGATACATACAGCTTCAACCAGCTGATCAAGGAACACCGTGTAGATCGTGAAAAAGCCTACATTATCGGTGTTGGATGTAAAGGCAAGCTGAATGTGGAGAAGCTTCGGGAAATGGGCATCAAAGGAATCCAGAGCATTTCCGGAGCTGAGCTTACCGATGATTGTGAAGAACTTAACATTTCCACAATCTACGGTGACAAAACAGTTGCTTACAAGGATGCAATGCTGGAGCGCTGCCATGTATGCAAAGGAAAAGAACATATGATCTATGATGAGATCATTGGGGAATCCAAAGATACAAAGGATGCAGACCGTTTCGCCGAAGTTGACAAAATCGAGAAAATGAGCCCGGAAGAGCGTTTCGCATTTTTCCAGAAGGAGCTCAGTAAATGTATCCGCTGTAATGCATGCCGTAATGCATGTCCGGCATGCAGCTGCCGTAAATGTGTATTCGACAGCACCAAGTTTGACAGCGCACAGAAGGCAAATGTGGATTCTTTTGAAGAAAAAATGTTCCACATTATCCGTGCATTTCACGTTGCAGGAAGATGTACAGACTGTGGCGAGTGCAGCCGTGTTTGTCCTCAGGGTATTCCGCTTCATCTGTTTAACCGTAAGTTCATCAAGGATATTGATACCTTCTACGGCGAATATCAGGCAGGAGCAGATGCTGAGTCAAAAGGCCCGCTGACCAGCTTTACATTTGATGATGTAGAGCCAGGTGTAGTGGCAGAAAGGGGATAATGTATGTATAAGATTGAAAAAGAAAATCTGGAAGCATTATTCCGGAAAATCGCAGAAAGCCAGGATCTGATCCTTCCGATCAAAAAGGCAGGACAGACAAACTTCGGCCTTTGGAGTGAGGGAGAAGAGGCAGACCTTGAGACTTTAAAAACAGTGAAATCCGGCAAAGATGCCTTTTTCCCACAGAGCGAAACACTTTATACCTGTGTCCGTGACGGGAAGAAGCTGACTGTTGAGCCGGAAGAACTGAGAAGCCGTCCATTCGTTGTATTTGGCATGAAAGCCTGCGATGTAAAAGGTGTGGAAGTGCTGGACAAGGTTTTCCTTGCAGATCCAATTGACACCTTTTATGCAGCAAGAAGAGATCACGGAACCATCGTTGCCATGGCTTGTCATGAACCGGAGGAGTCCTGCTTCTGTAAGGTTTTTGGAACAGATGCAGCAGATCCGGCAGCAGATGTAGCTGTGTGGATGGCAGAAGGAACGCTCTACTGGAAAGAAATCAGCGAAAAAGGCCAGGCTCTCACAGAAGCAGTCAAAGATCTTCTTACAGATGCGGATGCAGCTGATGAGGCCAAGGTTTCTGCTGAAAAAGATGCCATCAGAGGCATTATTGAAAAGCTTCCATACACACATCTTTCCCTGGAAGGATGGGATGGAAATGCAACAGATGAGAAGTTTAATTCTCTTGTCTGGGAGACTTTATATAAACCATGCCTGGCATGCGGAACCTGTACCTTTGTATGTCCGACCTGCCAGTGCTATGACATTAAGGATTACGACACAGGACATGGCGTAAAACGTTATCGTTGCTGGGATTCCTGTATGTATTCTGATTTCACAATGATGGCTCACGGAAATAACCGTACCAGCCAGATGCAGAGATT
>CAKRVL010000173.1 GCA_934408705.1 uncultured Blautia sp.
CGTTATTACGCAGTTCGGGAGACTGCGGATGGCTTCCACAACTTCAAAACCCCCGTCGAAACCAGTACAAGCCCTAATCATATATAATAGGTATTGCTGGTGCGCAGACGAAGTTTGTGTAATTGTGCTTTCGCTAGGACATTATTATATGCATTTTGTGCAAAGCTGTCAAGATGGAAATCAGTATTTATGACTGATTTCATCCGTTTACCGGTTCACTTGTTTATCCGATCACCGATTCATTTACTCCCCAAATTCTTCTGCAACCTTCTTCAGCATTTCCCGAATAGGCAGATGATACGGGCATCTGGTTTCACACTTGCCACAGCCTACACACGCAGAGGCCTTTACAGCCATGCTGTTATATCTCTCCTTCGCCCAACCTGCCAGATTATAGCGTTCCAGATATCCTGCGAAAAGAAATGCGCTTGGGATACTGATTCCAACAGTACACGGTGCACAGTAATTACAACGGCGACAGAAATTAGTTCCCAGCTGATGGCGTATCTTCTCCATCTCTTCTAATTCAGATTCTGTGATCGGCGTTGTATCTGAACATGCCCTGATATTCTCTTCTAATTCAGATACCTCTGCCATTCCCGGAATCACCACGGTAACAGCCGGATTGGAGCAGATATAGCGAAGGGCAAGAGTTCCATTTTCGATAGCTCCACCTGCCAGTGGCTTCATTGCAATAAATCCCACATTTTGCTCCTGGCACTTGCGGATCAGTTCTTCCCCCTGGTTCTCCACAATATTATATGGGAACATAATTGTTTCTACCCATTCCAACTTCAGCGCTCTTTCAAACACTTCTGTAGAGTGGGCTGTAAGACCGATATGACCAATCTTCCCGGCTTTTTTCGCCTCAATAAGGGCTTCCAGAGCGCCCCCTTCTCCTACAACTACATTCAGCTGGTCCATACTTGGATTATGTACCTGATACAAATCAATATGATCTGTGCGAAGGTTGTTAAGGCTCTTCTCAATATCTGCCGCCATAGCCTCCTTCGTTCTTGCCATACTCTTAGTAGCCAGTACAAATTTATCGCGGATACCTTCTAAAGCATAGCCTAAATATTCCTCACTGACAGTATATCCTCTTGCGGTATCAATATAATTTACCCCTTCCTCTGCCAGCCTTTTCATTAAATTCTTAGTACCTTCGGCATCAATCCTCTGAATAGGGATTCCGCCAAAACCCATGCGGGAAATCTTAAGTCCGGTCTTACCAAGTGTTGTATATTCCATAATCCTTCCTCCTCATTTCTGTCAGCTCACAACCATCCGTAGGTATCGTAGTCGGGGCTTTTGCCCCCACATCTTATATACAAAAAATTACAAAAAAACATGCCACCGGCATACGCCGATGGCACATAAAACCAGCTTAAATAACTGCTTCGCAGCTACGACGGGATTATACTCGTGAAAGGTACTCGCCTGTTCTGGTATCGATTTTGAGCTTATCGCCCTGGTTAACAAACAGAGGAACCATAACCTGTGCTCCAGTCTCAACTGTAGCTGGCTTAGTAGCACCCTGTGCTGTATTTCCGGCGAAACCTGGCTCTGTCTCTGTAACTACAAGCTCTACGAATAACGGTGGCTCGATAGCGAATACATTGCCATTGTGAGAACAGATTTTAACCATCTCGTTCTCTTTAACAAATTTCAGAGAATCTCCAACCTGCTCTGCTGTAAGACCGATCTGATCAAAGGTCTCTACGTTCATGAAGTAGAATAATCCACCATCATTGTACAGATACTGCATATCTACACGCTCAATACGAGCTGTAGGGAATTTCTCTGTAGGACGGAAAGATTTCTCTAA
>CAKRVL010000174.1 GCA_934408705.1 uncultured Blautia sp.
CACCTGTCCACAGGACTTGAAGCCAGACCCGTTGCACAGCTGGTACAGGTGGCAAGTCAGTTCAACAGTGAAATCTATGTAGAAATAGGTAAGAAGAAAGTTAATGCTAAGAGCATCATGGGAATGATGACACTGGGACTGGATGCCGGTGAGGAGATTACACTTTCAGCCAATGGTGAAGATGAAGAAGCTGCGATGAGCAGTATTGAACAGTATCTGAGCAACCAGTGAGGGGTTGCCATAAAAAGTGAGGATGGTTACCAATGTCTAAGTTTTTGAAATTTATAGTTCATTTTGTAGTGATATGTACCATACTTTGTGTGATTGCATTAGCGGTGCCTCCGTTTTTTGGAGTGACCACCGAGATTAGGGATGATTCTACTATCAGATCGAATCTGGCAATGGGATCCGTTACATATGCGATTCCGGTGAAGACAGAGGAAGCAGCTCTGGGGACACCGATCCTTGTAAATGATGAAAATGATGCAGTATATCGTTACACTCTTGCAAGTGCAGATGTGGCAAGCGGTACAGGTACTGCAATGGATCCGACCATTTCCCAGGGACAGCCTATTAACGTAGCAATTGGAAGCTACCTTCCTAAGATTGTAGTGACAATTCCGTTTATCGGGTATCTGATGGCTGCTACCAAGAGTATTGAGGGAATGATCGTCCTGGGACTTTCTGTTTTATTCCTGATCATTCTTTATGTGATCGCAGAGCTCTGGAAGAGAGATTCGGATGACTATGATGATTATCCGGAAGATACAGAGCCTGGATATGTAAAGAGCCGCAAGGAACTGAAAAGGGAAGAAAAACGCAAAGAGCGTGAATACCGTGATGAAGAACGTGAGATCAAGGCTCAGGGCAAGCGCAGTAAGAAAGAAAAGCGTAAGATCCGTACAGGCGGTTTTGTAGATGAAATCGATGAAGATGATTTTGATGCAGAAGAGGATGAACAGCCACAGAGAACTGTACAGAGTGCTACCAGCGAGGCACATGAGCTTCTGAAGAAAGAAGTTGCAGCAGCCACTGCAGAAGACCGTAAGCCGGCTAAGAAGTCTGCCAAGCCAGTAACACAGACTCGTAAAGTTGTAGTGAAGAAGAAAGCTGCACCGGAAATCAATGAAGAAGAGGATGAGCCAGTAGAGATTAAGAAGATGGCAATCCCGAGATATTCACCGGCACAGCTTGCTGCGAAAGCAAAGAAAGAAGGAGATGCCCCTGATATTGTAAAGGATGAGATCACAAAGGTTACTTTGTTTGATTACTCCGATATCTTTGCAGAAGACGACGAAGATGATGAATACTATGATGATGAAGATTGATTCATTATTATAATGAGAAAGGAGAGGCGAGGGCCTCTTCTTTCTTATTATAATGAAATGACCGGAAGGCATAGGAAGAAAGACAAAAAGGCAGAAAAAAGCATATGAGATTGTATTTAAAATAGTACAAAAAAATATCCGGATTTTTTTAAAAAAACACTTGCAATTTATAAAAGCATTGTGTATACTAATATCTGCTGTGACATGATAGCAATGAAGCGCGAGGTTGCTGCCCAGACAGGCAGGTTTTCCGTGGAGCGAATGTCAAGTTAGGAAACTGACGACAAGTCACTGTACAAGTTCAATAGCCATCTTGGGATGGGACGTGTGAAAGAATGTCCGTAGCAGGAAGATGTTTTAGGACACACACGGAGATGTGTACAGTCGCCGCTTGTCGTACTGATAGTGAGTACGAATAGGAGGAG
>CAKRVL010000175.1 GCA_934408705.1 uncultured Blautia sp.
ATTTCAAAAACAGTCTTAAAAATGCAAGCATTTTACACCTGTTTTATGAAATTTTGCTTGGCTCTGAACAGTTACAAGAAAATAATACAGAGGCAAATATAGTATGTATCAGAAGGTTAAAGCATATATTAAAGAACATGGTATGATAGAGCCCGGGGATGTGGTACTGGCAGGAGTTTCCGGAGGTGGCGATTCCATGGCAATGCTGGCATTGTTAAAAAGATATCAGAATGAAGTGTCTTTTTCCCTGTGTGCGGTACATGTACACCATGGAATCCGTGGAGAGGAAGCGGACCGTGATGAAGGGCTGGTGAAGGAAACCTGTGGGAAATGGGATATTCCATTTTATTCCTATCATTATCCGGTGCCTGAGCTTGCAAAGAAATGGAAAACTGGGCTGGAGGAAGCTGGCCGGAGGGTGCGGCAGGAGGCATTTGACAGAGCCGGAAGGCATTATTTAGAAGAAAGGGGACTGACAGACTGCCCGAACAGAGAAGACAGGATCCATGTTGCCCTGGCACATAACGAAAATGATGTGGCGGAAACGCTGCTTCATAACCTTTGCCGTGGAACAGGACTGAAAGGACTGGCGTCTATTTTGCCGGTGCGAGATCAGATAATCCGTCCGGTTTTGTGTTTAAATAAACAGGAAATAGTTAATTATTTAATAGAAGAACAGATTCCTTATGTAAC
The DNA here is from genome assembly GCA_934408705.1 of uncultured Blautia sp. GTDB lineage: Bacteria > Bacillota > Clostridia > Lachnospirales > Lachnospiraceae > Blautia_A. The sequence goes on from CAKRVL010000175.1 coordinate 694, forward strand.
TGACAGTTCTAATCTTACAAATGATTATACAAGGAACAGACTTCGTCATCAGGTGCTTCCTATTCTTACTGAGCAGATCAATCCGGCTGCTGTCCGGCATATGGCAGAGACTGCCGGAATGGTAAGTGAAGCAGAGGCGTATCTTTCACGCCAGGGGATGACACTTATAAAAAAATATGGAGAGAAGCGGGAACAGGGAATTTTTCTTTCAGAAGAAATGTGGAAAGAAGAACCTGTGATTGCATCCTATGGTATACTTCAGGTCTTTGAAGAGCTAGCTGGGAAGCGTAAGGATTTCACAGCAGTCCATGTAAAAAGTGTGGAAAAGCTTGTGGCGCTTCAGGTTGGACGGAGGATAAATCTGCCATATGGGCTTGCTGCTTTTAGAACCTATGGAGGAATCCTCCTGAAAATGGAGAAATTGCAGGAAAAATCAGAATTATCTACAAATTTTGAAGAACTTGGCTTCCGTCTGAAAATATTTTCTAATGAAGGTCAGAAGATTGAAGAAAAAAAGTATACTAAATGGCTGGATTATGATAAAATAAAACAGGAACTGTCCGTCAGAACCAGACAGCCGGGAGATTTTCTTATTATAGATAACAAAGGAAGCCGCAAGAAGCTGAACCGTTATTTCATAGATGAGAAGCTTCCATCAGAGGAAAGAGACAGAATATTGCTTCTGTGTGCCGGTTGTGAGGTTTTGTGGGTAGTGGGAGGCAGAATAAACGAGAATTATAAGATTACTCCCAGAACCAGGAGAATATTGGAAATACAATACCAAGGAGGAAAAGATAATCATGAGTGAAAAAATCAGAGTTTT